>CAYZVT010000454.1:0-3160 GCA_964481585.1 uncultured Pirellulales bacterium | reverse complement strand
GGCGCAATGCGTGTTGATCTCGTGAGGGAAGGGACCAGGGGTCGGGGATTTTGGATTTTGGATTTTGGATTTTGGATTTTGGATTTTGGATTTGGAGCCGCGCCGGCTTTCCGCTTTCCGCTTTCCGCTTTCCGCCTTTCATCCACGGGAGCTAAGCGATGCCGAGGTGCTGTACGCTGCTTTGCGGCTTGGTGCTGAGCGCGGCGCTGTCGAGCAGCGCTGCGGCGCAGGACATTGCTTGGCGCACGGGGCGGGCGCTGGAGCAGCAGCTTGGGCAGCCGATGAGCGTGCGCTGGCAGCAGATGCCGCTCCGCGAGGCGCTGAACAGCTTGGCTGCGAGCCAGCAGGTGGCGATCGTGCTCGATCGCCGCGTCGATCCGGGTCAGCCGCTCGATCTGGAGCTGCGCGACGTGCCGGTGGCGAGCGCGCTTGCGCGGATCGCCGCCGACCGTGGATTGGGCGTGGCGCAGCTCGATGCGGTGATGTACGTCGGCCCTCCCTCGGCCGCGCGGCGCATCCGCACGCTGGCCGCTCTTGCGCGCGAGCAGGTTGAAGCGCTGCCCCGCGCGGCGCGGGAGCGGTTGCTTGCGCGACAATCTTGGCAGTGGGAGGATTTTGCCACGCCGCGCGTGCTGCTCGAACATTTAGCGGATTCGCAGGAACTAACTGTCGAAAATCTTGACGCGGTGCCGCATGACCTCTGGCCGCGCGCGAGCTTGCCGCCGCTCACGCTCGTCGATCGCTTGACGCTCGTGCTGATTGGTTTTGACCTGACGTTTGAAGTGGCCGACCAGGGACGAGCAATTCGGATCGTGCCGGCCCGCGCCGACATGACGCTCACGCGCAGCTATCCGGCAGGCCGCGATCCTCAAGCGACCGCTTCGCGCGTGGCGAGCTTGGTGCCCGACGCGGCGGTGCGGGTGCAGGGGGAGCAAATCGAAGTGCGCGGCCGCGCGGAAGATCACGCCCGAGTCGCGGCGCTACTCAGCGGCCAGCCGCAGCGCCGCGCGCGCCACACGGTGCCGCGCGAGCGGGTTAAAGTCTTTACGCTCAACGTCGAGAACAAGCCGCTCGGCCCACTCGTGCGGCAGCTTGCCGCGCAGCTCCAACTGGAACTGCAGATGGACGATTCCGCCCTCGCCGCCTCGGGCGTCGAGCTCCAGAGGCTCGTGTCGCTGCAGGTCAACAGCGCGACGCTCGAAGAACTTCTCAACGCGCTCTTGCTGCCGCACCAACTCGGCTACCGCCTGAGCGGGCAGCAGCTTGAAGTTTTCCCGGCTCCGTAGAAGCTACTAGCTAACGGCGAAAAAAACTGCCGCGCTAGCTCAGCAGTTTGGCGAGTTCCTGGCGGATCGAGCTTTCGATCTTCCCCTTGAACATCATCGCCGTGAAGGGCAGTTCGCCCTCGAAGCGCACATCCGGCTCGTTCACCCGCAGCAGGCCGGCAATGTCGATGCCAAAGGTGGTGAAGCGGAAGTTCAGCTCGTTGCCCTCCCACGATTCCTGCAGGTTGGAAATCTGCTCGCCATAGTGCTCGCGCACACGGGGCAAAAACTGTTTCAGCCGGTCCATCGCTTCCTGCTGACTGAGCGGGTTGGCAACCGAGAAAGCAAGTTTGGGCATAGGGATTCTCGTGAGTGGGGACGGGGGATCGGATCGGGGACGAGGGATCGGGGACGAGGGGATGGGGTCGAGGGAGAAGGATCGGGAAGATGCCATCAGCGGCCAGCAGTCAGCCGTTAGAAAAAAATCCAAAATCGCCGCCAGCCCGGCTTTCCGCTTTTTCTTTCCGCCCTCTGCCCTCCGCCTTCGCGCTTCACCCTCCGCTTCCTCCCAGCTATAATACGACTCACCCGCCGCGGGGAAAACGGCAACTCTCGCCCCGCTTGCTGCCCCTGGGGGCGGCTCCTTCCTTTTCTTCTGCACTTGAGCGAATCATGGCCAGTTACCTGAAACGCCTCACGCTTCGTCGTCGGCCGGGCGTGGCCCTGCTGTTGGCGGCTTTTGCGCTCGTTTCCGCGGCGCTGGCGACGACGACCGATTTGTGGCTGTATCGGCTGCCCGATCCGGCGACGGCCGACCGCGAGGGGCTGCTGCGGTGGATGGCGCTGCGCGATCTGTCGCAAGAGCCGCCGGAAGTCCGCGATCTGCTCATCCGCCGCTTCGAGGAGGAACTCGACAAGGGGCTGGAGTTTTCTTCGCGGGGCGAGGTGAAAGAGTCGTATCGCCAGCAAGTGCGGCGCAACATCCGCCTGCTGGTGGTCGATTGGTTCCGCAAGGGGGCCCAGCGCTACGAGGCCACGCCCCCGCGCGAGCGTACCGAACTGCTCGAACAGCAAATCGCCAAGCTCCAGCGCTGGAACGTGGTCGAGATGGTGCTCGCCGCCAGCGCCGGCGGCAAAAAGCAGCTGAGTGACCTGGAACGGCTAATGGCCTTCGACAACTGGGCGCAAGGCTGGATCGCCGAAGCCGCCCCCCAGGAGCAACCGCTGCTGCGCAACTACGTGACCGCACTAGAAGGGCAGTTGGTCGCGCGCAAGCTCCCCAAGCTCTGGTAGCAGGCGCTGCGGGCAGCGGATTTTGAATGGTGGATGGAAAGGCGGAAAGCGGAGGCTGGTGGTTCTAGCCTGTAGCTTACAGCCTATAGCTCGCCGCCCGCAGCGATTAGCGTCCCGATCGCTAACAGCTACCCGCTAGCGCGGTTTGGGCGGCAGTTCTTCGTCCAAGTCGCGACGATCGGCCGGATGCCACAGCGGCAAGCCCTGGGCCACGCGCCGCGCGAGGACTTCTAATTTATCTTCCGTTCCCGGCATGGCGCGGGTCGGGTCGTATTTTTGACGGTCGACTTCTTCAGGCTCAAAGTCCCAGACGCCCATCTTGATCGCTTCCAGTACCGACTCAGGCACAATCGTGCTCCTCTGTGGTCTTGCGCAAGACGAATCGCTCTTTCGGCCCACCGCAAAAAAGGCGCCTGAACAGGCGTGCGGAGATGAGCTTCCGCGAAATCCGGGCCGGCAACAGGAGGTCGAGTATTGGAGTTTGCCGGGAGATTGTCAAGCAAATTTTGCGTGCCGCTTAGATGGGGAAGTTTCCGGTAGGCAGCCGTGAGAGGTTGTGAATTTTTCCCTTAGACAAACCGTCGACTGCGGTTACAAAAGCA
>CAYZVT010000453.1:0-3172 GCA_964481585.1 uncultured Pirellulales bacterium | reverse complement strand
AGAGAGTGAACGTTCAGTTGTGGCAAGACGATTTGTTTCCCACTTCGCGAGCCCAACCGTGGCCGGTTAATCGAATCGACCATCTTTCAGCCTTTCGACGTGAGACGTTTCCCTCCTTTCCCTCGCCGTCGGGAGCTACAAGGCGAACCAAGATCCTCAGCACTGCTTCGCGTCGCTCACGCGTTAGAAAAAGACAGACACCAAGGAAGCGCAGAGTGCGACCACTGTTGAGCAACCCGAGTGAACTGCACACGCCGTACCAAACCCCTCTCCCGCAGCGCGCCGCGCTGGAGCGGCCCATGCCGACGCTCAGGTAGTGCGGACGAGCGTCCGCAGCGCTGCGACGAGCGCGCGCTGCCATGTGCTCCAAGTGTTGGGCTGCCAAGGCTCTCGTGCTCGGTGTTGCGTTCGCGCCTCCCTCAGCGCCTCGTGCAGATGGCGCACGCGCGGCTATGGGACTCTCGTTGCCTCGCAGGAACAGCGAACCGGCGTTTCGGTCAGGCTGTCTCCACGAGGGTCAGTTTGTCGCCAAGGAGATCAAGCGGCTCGCGCACCGCGCGATGCTAGCAAGATCGGCGGCGTTCAGTACAGCAGCGAAAAGCGCCGTCGGCGGCTACGCAAAGGTCGAACAGGACCGAGTGCAACCGCCGGCCACAGGCACAGGCCGATCAAGAAACGGTAGTCTGCTACGGCTGCGAATCGAAGGAGGCCGGGGCCGAGGTGTTGGCGATCAGCCCGTAGCAATCTCGGCCGCCTCCGCAGCACGGGCGGTTGGCGCGTGCGCTCGCGCCCGTGGCACTCCACGCGCTGTCAGCGCGCATCGGCGTCGAACTCAAAGTAGCTAGCACGCTACGAGGCACGGTTCCCTCTGCGGAAATATTGGCTAAGAGTTCCGGCATGGAGTTTGCATGCTGGTCTTGTCATTGACAAGCATGCGGAGCGGCCCAGGCGCGTCGCTGGTAGTCGGCGATCGACCGAGAAGCCGTGATTTGGAGGAGCATTCCCATGGAACGAACCGAGACGATCGGACCGACCACGTACGAGACGGCTCCCACGAGCCTCCCCGGTCAAACGCCGGAAGCCAACGCCCCCTCCGAGGCGCAGGGCGGCGTCCCAAGCCGGACCGAAGAAGCCCGCCGCGCGGCACGCGAAGCGGGCGAGCAGGTGCGCGAGCGGGCGAGCGAAGCCGTGGCCCAAGCCCGCGAGCAAGGGCAGGCGATGTTCGACGACCAAAAGGCGCGCCTGGCGCACAAGGTTTCCGACGTGGGCGCGGCGCTGCGGCAAGCGGCCGACCGGCTCCATGAGGAAGAGGACCACAACCTCGCGCAGTACAGCGAAATGATCGCCGACCGCGTGGAGGGCGTGGCGGATTATCTTGAGCACCAAGATCTGGGCCAGCTTGTCGATCAGGCCAGCCAGCTCGCCCGCCGGCGGCCGGAAGTCGTGCTCGGCGGCATGTTTGTCGCTGGCATGGCGCTGGGACGCTTTCTCAAGTCGTCCAGTCCCAGCCGCCGCGAGAGCGAGACGGTGCGGCCGACGACCGGCCTTGAGACCACGACCAGCCCTTCGTTCGCGCCCGCCTGCGACGTTCCAGGTGCGACCGCTGAGCCGGCCGAGACCTCGACGGAACTGCCGCCGATTTCGATTTCACAATCTCACCCGAAATAACCGAGGACGCCCCGCGGCTTGGACTTTGTGGGAAGCGATGCTCCCGCGGCTGCGGCAAAAAGATGAGGAGGATTGGCTATGGCCACAGCAGAGGACAGAACACGCGCAGCAACGGAGACTCGCTCGGTTGCGGATTTACTGAAGGAACTGCGCGACGAAACCACGAGCCTCTTTCGCCAGGAGGTCTCGCTCGCCAAGACAGAAATGACGGAGAAAGCCACCCGTGTCGGCCGCAACACGGCCTACTTGGCCGTCGGCGGCTTGGTGGCTTACCTCGGAGCGGCCTTCGCCCTGCTGGCGGTGATGTACCTCTTGATGTGGTGGTTTGAATCGGCAGGCATGATGATCGAGGTGGCCGCCTGGCTCGCTCCGCTCATCGTGGGCATCGTCGTCGGCGTCGCCGGCTACGCGATGATTAAAAAAGGACTTCACACCCTCAAACGCGAGTCGGTCGTGCCTGAAGAAACCGTCCGCTCGCTTCAGGAGAACAAACAATGGGCCCAACGCAAGCTGAGCTAAACACACCGGAAACCGCCCCCGTCACCACGGCCAGTCGCCGCTACGACACGACCTACCCGCAGGACTCCGATCCAGAACGGATTCGTGAGGGGATCGCGCACACGCGCGGCGAGATGGACGAGACGCTCTCGGCGCTGGGCGACCGGCTCCATCCCCGGCATCTGCTCGATCAGGTGTTCGACCTCTTCCGCGGCTCCTCAGGCAGTACCGGCCAAGAAGCGACGGAGACGCTCAGTCGTGTCGCTAAGAAGCTCGCGCAGCAGGTGCGCCGGCACCCGATCCCGTCGCTGCTGTTTGCGAGCGGGCTGGCCTGGATGATGTACGAATCGGACGAAGAAGAAGCGCGCGGGAGACTCGGCTGGGACGCCGGTCCGCCCCCCACGCCCGAGCATGCCGGCTCGTTCGTCGATGCGCGCACCGGCGAGCCGTATGACGAAAGCTACGGTGAAGCGTGGCGCGGTGAACAGGGCGAGGCGGGCAAGAGTTGGACCGAGTCGGCCAAGGAAGCAGGTGGGCGTGTCGCCGACACGGCCCGCTCGGCCTCCAGCGCCGCCGGCATCGCGATGAGCAAGGCGGGCGAGTGGACCTCCGGCGCCGCCTCCAGCGCCAAGCACTACGGCCGCTCGGCCCGCGCGGGAGCCACGCGGCTGAGCGAGCGCGTCACCCATGGCGCTCAGTCCGGCTACACCTACAGCCGCGATACGCTTGCCGGGGCCATCGACGATTACCCGCTCGCCGTTGGCGCGGCCGTCGCCGCGATCGGCTTGCTGGCTGGGCTGGCCCTGCCACGCACGCGGCGCGAAGACGAGCTGATGGGCGAGCAAGCCGATCGGCTCAAAGAGCAGGCGCAGCATACGGCCGAAGACGCCATGCAGCGCGGCAAGCAAGTCGCCGCCGCCACGGTGGCCGCCGCCGCCGAGGAAGCCCAGGCCCAGGGCCTCTCGCCCGAACAGCTTCGCGACAAGGCGGCCCATGTCGCCCGCGA
>CAYZVT010000452.1:0-3201 GCA_964481585.1 uncultured Pirellulales bacterium | reverse complement strand
GCGCGAGTGGGCAGAAGTGCGAATGAGCCTACAAAACAAGGCATTGCCGCACGAGTTTGGGGCTTTTCTGCCGAGTGGCGTCTTGATTTTCAAGACCGCCGCCTTCGACCACTCGGCCACCCATCCGGCAAAGGGTCCGGCTTGCCTTGCGGCAGCCGGTTCTTGTGAACTCTAACGCTCGTCGGCGGGGGCGTCAAACGAGGCTGGGGAGGCGCCGCGCGGCGGGCCTCGCGTTGACGGCGGGCCGTGGGGGTGCTAGAAATGGGGACTTGGCGCGGCTTTGAGTCAATTGACTACTCTTTTGGGTCCGGCAGGAGTTTTGAGCGTGGGAATCAGTAATCGTCAGAAGGAAATCAAGCGTCGCCGTCATCGCCGCCAGAAGCTGGTGCATCTGCGCAAGCGGCTCAATAACGCGACCGCTTCGGAGAAGGAACATATCGTCCGCAAGCTGCGCGAAATGACGCCCGGTGCTGATGTGATTATCAGCAATTGGGAACTGAACGAAGCGGATCGCTAAAGCGGGGGCCGGGGATTTTTAGCCCGTGGCCGCTATTACGCTTTCCTCCGGCTGTCTATCTTTGGCAGCGGCGCACTTCACGGATCACAAAAAGGCACGGCGAGCAGAGGGAGGCGCGGGGGCGTCTCTCCCAGCTTGCCGTGCCTTTTTTGTTGCGCCTGCGCCGGATAGGTTTTTCGCCCGAGGCCGCCAGGCCGGTTCGCCGCTCGGAGGCCTGCTGTTAGGCGGCGACGACTTCTCTGGATTCCCGCCGTCGCGGGAACGACGTTGCCTTCGCGGACGTTTTAGCGGCTCAGTCTTCGGGGAGCGGTTGCCCCTTCGTTTCGGGCGCCCAAATCAGGGCGACCATGCCGACGAGGTAGACAAGCGACATGACCATCGCCGCCGTGCGGAAGGGATCGCTGTAGTCGACAAAGACGTGGGCGGTCAGGTAGCCCATCAGCGCCGGGAACGGCGCGGCGAGATAGCGGACCGTGTTGTAGCAAAAGCCGACGCCGGTGCCGCGCAGCCGCGTGGGGAACAGTTCGGGAAAGTAGATCGAGTACCCCGCAAAGACCGCCAGTTGTGCAAAGCCCATCAGCGGCAGCATCCAGTAGGCATCCTGCGCCGAACTGAGCGAATTGAAGACGTAGGCGGTCGTAACGAGGCAGAGCACGAAGGAGCCGAAGAAGGCCAGCCGCCGGCTCAGCAGCGAGGCGACGAACGTAAAGGTCATCATGCCGAGAAATGCGCCCACGTCTTGCAGCGCGGTGCCCCAGGCGCGAACCGTGTCGATCTCCTCTTGCGGCGCGCCGCGCAAGGCGGTCGAGATCAACTCAGGCGAGAAGAAGCCGATCCCCCACAGACCGATCATGCCCGACAGGCCCAGCAAGAGGCCCACGATCGTATTGCGCCGCCAGCGGCGGTCACGAAAGAGATCGACCGGCGAGCCAGCCTGCTTGCGAGGGCTATGCGCGGTTTCTTCGCGGGCACGCCGCCAGGACTCCGGCTCGCGGAGCAAGAAGATGATTGGCACGACCAATAGCGACGGCACAATCCCGACGAAGAACAGCACGCGCCAGCCCGACATCTCGCCCCAAAAGTTGTCCGCGCCCGGCTGAATCTGGAGGCTGATCATGGAGCCGAGAATGTTGCCCGTCGCCGAGAGAGCTTGCAGCGAGCCGAGCGCGAGCGAGCGGAACTGCCCCGGCACGCTTTCGGCCACGAGCGTCGTCGCCGCGCCGAACATGCCTCCCACGCCCAGCCCAACCAAAAAGCGGTAGAGCGTGAAATCAACCCACGACTGCGCGAATCCGGAGAGGCCCGTAAAGCCGGAGTAAATCAGCAGCGTGGCGACCATTGTTTTCACGCGGCCGATCTTGTCGCTCATCATGCCGAAGATGATTCCGCCGGTCGCCCAGCCGAGAATCATCGCCGTGGTGGCGTAGCCGACGTAGGTTTTTACCAGTTGATTCAGCGCTGACTCGCTCACGCCTTCCAGCGCCGGATCGTCTGCGAGCAGTTCTTTCAGGGCCGGCTCGCGGGCGAGCACGAACAGCCGCTGATCCATGCAGTCGAACAGCCAGCCGCAGGAAGCAATGAGGACAACGAGCCAGTGGTATGCAGTGACGCCCTCGAGCAGACTGCCGGAGCGAGCGGGCGAGTCGCCCGCGGGAGAGTGGTGCATGGACGGGTGCCGAACGAAAGACGTGGCGGTGAGGACGGATTGGCGTGATTGTCCAGGCCGTCCCCGCGCCTGTCAAGCAGCCGGCGCAGAAACCTTCGGCGAGGGCCGATCCACGCTACCTGAAGCGTCCTTTCCGCCCGAGGCCGCCAGGCCGGAACGCCGCTTAGACCTTCCGTGACGCGAGACCTGTTCTCTGTCCTTCCCGCCTGCGCGGGAAGGATGGTTCTGCCGGCCTCGGGGGCTTCCGCCCTCGCGGCGCGCCGTGCGCCACCCGTCCGGCGAGCGTTGCTCGCCGGCTATTGAGCCTGTTCCGCCGCCGCGTGCTGGCCCGCCGTGCCGACCGGTTCACCGTTGATCCGCTCTAAGGTGAACTCGTCGCCGACGTAGTCGATCCGCACGCCGGTCCCTTCGGGAAACTCTTCCTTCAAAAGCTCGGTCGCCAGCGGGTTTTGCAAGTACTGCTGGATCACCCGTTTCAGCGGCCGCGCTCCATAAGTCGGGTCGTAGCCTCGCGCGGCAATCTCCGCCCGGGCCGCTTCGCTGACTTCGATCCGCAAGTGACGCTGCGCGACGAGCCGTTCCAGCCGCGCGATCTGGAGATCGACGATGTGGCGAATCTCGCTCCGCCGCAACGGATGGAACAGGATCACTTCATCCACGCGATTCAAGAACTCCGGCAAGAACTGCGTTTGCAGCGAGCGGTTCACCGCGTCGCGAATGTCCTCTTCGCTGCCGCCGCGCTCGGTGATCTCTTGAATCGCCTGGCTGCCGATGTTCGAGGTCATCACGATGATCGTGTTTGTGAAGTCGACCGTGTGACCGTGATTGTCGCTCAGCCGCCCATCGTCGAGCACTTGCAGCAAGATATTGAACACGTCGCGGTGCGCCTTCTCGATCTCGTCGAGCAGCACGACGCTATACGGCCGCCGCCGCACAGCTTCGGTCAGTCGGCCCCCTTCGTCGTCACCAACGTAGCCGGGAGGCGCGCCGATCAGACGGCTGACGGTGTGCCGCTCCA
>CAYZVT010000451.1:0-3203 GCA_964481585.1 uncultured Pirellulales bacterium | reverse complement strand
GACGAACGGATGCGTGACTCCTTCTTCGCCCGGCTTTGCGCGCCGGCTCTGGTGCTTGCCGTGCTACTCGCCGCCCCGGCGGTTGGGCAGGGGCTGCAAAACGTCTCGCCGACGCTCGATGAGCCGGAGCTGCCTCAGTTGCCGACGATCCGCACGCCGCTGCCGCAAAGCCGGCCGACGTTGATCCGTCCGCCGCAAGACGACAACGACGGGCCGAAGCTCCAAACCACGACCGGCCCAGCGCTGACGCCCATCGACGCCGCGCAGCCGCTGGCCGCCGAAAACGCCACGCCCGCCGATCCGCAGGGGCAGCCGGGCGATGCGCTGGTGCTGCAAGCCTACGAGCTTACCCACACGGCCGATTCGTACGAGCAACTGACCGAAGTCGTGCAGCTTTGCGTGCAGGCGATTCGCGCTGGGCTGGCCGAGGAAGGGGCTGCTTATGCCCGCGATCTGTCGGCCTGGGCGTTCAATCGTCGCGGCGAGATTTTGGATGCCGAAGGCACGGAACGCGAAGCGCTCGCCGACTTTGAAAAGGCCGTGCAGATCGACCCGATGCGCTGGCAAGCCTTCCACAATCGGGGCATCAGCTACGCGCTCCAGCAGCGCTATACCGAGGCGATCCAAGACTTCAATCGCGTCGTGAAGCTCAAGCCCGACCACGCCAACGTCTACTTCAATCGCGGCGAAGTCCGCTACGAGATGGGCCAGTTCGAGTCGGCGATCGACAACTACGCGATGGCGCTGCAACTCAATCCGCAGGACGCCGCCTCGCTCAACAGTCGCGGCCACTCGTACTACCGGCTTGGCGACTACCGCCGCGCGGCGGCCGATTTTACGGCGGCGATTAAAATTGAGCCGAATAACGCCGCGGCGCTGACCAATCGCGGCGATCTGTTTGCCGATCTTGGGTACTACGAACGGGCGCTGACCGACTATCGGGCGGCGATTCAGCACGATCCGCAGATGCCGCGCGCCTACCAGAGCGCCGCGTGGTTGCTGGCGACATGCCCCGACGAGCGGTTCCGCAGCGTCAACGGCTCGCTGCAAGCCGCGCAGCGTGCGGTGCAACTCGACACCTCGGGCGACCATCGCTATCTCGACACGCTGGCCGCGGCGCAAGCCAACGCCGGCCAGTACGACGCGGCCCGCAAGACCGTTGCCCGTGCCATGCAAGCCGCCGGCCCGGAGGGAGCTTCGCTCTACCAAGGCCGGCTCGCGCTCTACTCGCGCAACCAGCCCCTCCGCACCCAGGCCCGCGAGCTGCCGCAAGTCGCCTCCGAACGCCCGCAGCCCGAAGGCCAGCCCACCAGTTTTGAGCAGCCGATCGAGAGCGCTGTGCAGATTCTCGACAGCGAACCGGCCGCCGAGGCCGAACCAGCCACGGCAAGCGCACCGGCTGCCGAAAGCGCAGCAGCCATCGCCGAGTAGCCGCTACGTTAATCAAACCTTCCCCACCCGGCCCGCAAGGGCCGGGTTTTTTCCTGCGCGGCGCGCGAGCCGCTCGGGAGAGGCGGCATCGAATCGGAGCATCGACCCGCAAACCGGCCTGGCGGCCACGGGCGAAAAGCCTACAGCTTTTAGCTTACAGCTTAGAGCTTCTAGCCCACAGCCTCTCTCACCACAGCCGCCAGTCGCCGCTCGTCACGACATACACCCCCAGCAGCAGATTCGTGACCGCATGGGCCGTGACGCAGTCCCAGATGTTGGCGGTGCGGAGCATGAGCCAGGTGACGAGCGAGAACCAGACCAGCGCGGCGAGCAGTTCCGCCGGGTGCATGAGCATCGGCACGACGGTGCCGGCGACGAGCGCGGCGGCGGTCATCTGATCGAGCGGCAGTTGCCACCACCTTTCGTCGGTGGCGATGAACCGCATCACAAAGCCGCGCAGAAAAAACTCCTCGATCACCGCCACGACCACCACCAGGCCGAAGAAACGGACGGCGAGAAAGGCCCAGGCCCAGACGGGATCGGCGATTTGCTCGAACGGGTTGTAGGCGCTCCGCGCGCCGAGTCCGAGCAGGCCGTCCAGGCCGAGCGGGGTGAGCAGCCGCAGTTCAAGCCGCAGCAGGCAGAGGCCGATCCAGAGCGCGGCTCCGACGACGCCGACGGCCAGCGCGATGGGACGCACCCGCAGGCGAAACGTGCGGTAGCCCGGCAGGACAACGGCCATCGCCACGAGCGTCAGTAGGATTTTTACCGTATAGACGACCGGGTAATTTTCGTAGGCAACCGCGAACCGCCCCGGCGGCTCGGGGGTCTTATCTGCGGAGGTGGGTTCCAGCGTACCGACCAGCAGGTAAACGACCATCGGCAGCAGGAACGTCAGCCACGGATAGCGGCTCAGCAGCCCTGCCGGCAACGGCCGCAACTCGTCCTTTCCGCTCGACGGCTGCACGGGCATTTCTCTCGTCCTTCCTCGCCTTGCATGGCGGTGCTGATTCCCCCCCCGCAACGCTAGCTGCCTCGCCCTGTCAGGTCAACTTTTGGGGCGGGTTTGCTGCTCGAAGGGGGCCAAGACCGCAGCCACTTAACTGTCCGATCAGAAAAATGCCGAGCCGCTGCCCCGGTCGCGTGGCGCGGCAGTTGCATTGCAGGGCGGGTAGGGTTGTGACGTATCCGCTCAGGCGGCGATTTTTCCCGAGATTTTTTGATTTTCGCGTAGGCGCGGCGCGGCGAACTCGCTACGATTCCCGCCCCGAGGGCGTCATGCCCGGAAAAACCGCCAAATTTGGACTAGGCGATTCGAGGAAAGCAACTAAGATAAATGACCGGTATCACCCGCTTTTGGGGCCTTCCAAGAAGCTGGTTCCCCCGGCAAGCAAGCAATCCTGCGGCTAACCGGGGATCAGGGTGGACCGTCCTTCCTTGACCGCCGGCGTAATCGCACCCGCGTCTCCCCGGCAGGGGACTCCCGTCAATCTCTCCTAGAGGCTACCTGTCTATCTTTAACTGAGGCTGTGTGATGGACCTTTCGAAACTTCGAAACATTGGCATTTCGGCGCATATTGACTCCGGCAAGACCACGCTCAGCGAGCGGATCTTGTACTACGCCGGCCGGATTCATCGCATCCATGAAGTACGGGGTGGGGATGGCGGCGCCACCATGGACCACATGGATCTGGAACGCGAGCGCGGCATTACGATCACCAGCGCCGCGACCAGTTTGCAGTGGGACGGGCATCCGATCAACCTGATCGACA
>CAYZVT010000450.1:0-3240 GCA_964481585.1 uncultured Pirellulales bacterium | reverse complement strand
AACCCCGACGGCGGCGAGGTCGACGAGAGCACGTTCCGCTATCCCGGTCCCAAGCCCCAGACGAAAGAAGCGGCCGTGCTGATGCTCGCCGACGCCGTGGAGAGCGCCAGCCGGGTGCTCGTCGAACCGACGCCCGCGCGGATTGAAAACCTGGTCGATGAAATCGCCATGAAGCGGCTGCTCGATGGGCAGTTCGACGAGTGCGGGCTGACCTTGCGCGAGGTCCACATCGTCCAAGAAAGCCTGGTCAAATCGCTCACGGCCGTCTATCACGGACGGGTGAAGTACCCCAGCCCACAGACCGCGTAGCCGCTGATCGGCGAATATCCACGAACTAGGCCGTCTTTTACCCCGATGATCGAAGTCGCCATCGCCAACCAACAAGAGTTGCTCGCGCTCGATGAGGCGCAACTGCGAGCCGCCGTGACGGCTGTGCTAGCAGCAGAGGGACCGCCGGCCGCGAGCGTCAGCGTGGCGGTGGTAGACGATCCGACGATCCACCGGCTGAACCGGCAGTACCTCCAGCACGCCTACCCAACCGATGTGCTCAGTTTTGTGCTGGACGAGAGCGAGGGGGCACTTGATGGCGAGATTATCGTCAGTGCCGAGACGGCCCAGGCTCAGGCCGCCCAGTACGGCTGGGAGGCGTCGGCCGAGTTGCTGCTGTACGTGATTCACGGCACGCTGCACCTGATCGGCTACGACGATTTGACCCCGCCGGAGGCAGCCCGGATGCGGGCGGCCGAGGCACGTTACTTGCAGCAGTTCAACTTGCCGCCCCGCGTGCCCGAGGCCGGCGGTGCGATTGACCCGAGGGAAGGAGGCGTCCGCAGGTGAATCCGAACAGTTTGTTTTGGATCATCACGAGTGGAGTAATCGCTACGTGTTTTGCTTCGATTGGCGCCCGCGCGCTGCGCGAGTTCTCGCGCCACGATCTGGAAGAGCTCTGCCGTCGCCGGCGGGAGACAGAGCTATTTGGGCAGATTTTGCGGATGCACGCCCGCATTGGGCAGGGCATGGAAAACCTGGTCGTGCTGCTCTCGACGCTGCTCGTCGTGGCGGGTACGCATTGGGCACTGCTGACCCGCCAATTCGCTCCAGAGACAGCTTGGCCCGCGATTCTGGCTGATACGCTCGTGCTCGGCGTGGTGCTGTCCGCCGCCGTGCTGTGGATACCGTGGGCCGTGGCGGAGCTGTGGGCAGCGCCGGTGCTGTTCTACACCTGGCGCATCTGGTACGTGCTCGGTATGCTCATGACGCCCCTGGTCTGGGGCGCTCACCTGATCGACGTGATCCTACATCGCCTCGCCGGCCGCCAGCGCGAAATCGCCACGGAGGAAATCTTTGAAGAAGAAATCCGCACGATCGTGACCGAAGGCCACCGCGAAGGGCTGTTGGAGGAAGACGCCCGCGAGATGATCGAAGGCATCATCGAACTGGGCGATGCCGACGTGTCGCAGATCATGACGCCCCGCACCGATCTGGACATGATGCACGTCGATCTCTCCTGGGAGGAGATGCTCAAGTACGTCATCAAGGTCGGGCACACGCGGATTCCGGTCTACCGCAAAAACCGTGACGACATCATTGGCATCCTGTACATCAAAGATCTGCTGCCGGAGCTGGCCAAAGCCAACGGCGATCCACGCCGCTCGCTCGGCGAGTTGCTCCGCAAGCCGCACTTCGTGCCGGAGACGAAGAAGGTCGACGACCTGCTGGAAGAGTTCCAGCAGACGCGCAACCACATGGCCGTGGTGCTCGATGAGTACGGCGGTGTCTCGGGGCTGGTGACGATCGAGGACGTGCTCGAAGAAATCGTCGGCGAGATTGTCGACGAGTACGACGAGGAAGTGGTCGAGGAAATCCGCCGCATCGACGACAACTCATGCGAAGTGCTCGGCCGCGCCCACGTCGACGAGATCAACCAGGAGCTTGGACTTGACCTGCCGGACGACCGCGACTTCGACACGATCGGCGGGTTCGTCTTTAGCGAACTAGGCCGCGTGCCGGCCGAAGGGGAGTCGATCGACTGGCAAGATGAAGTGCGGATCACGGTCCTCGAAGCCACCGGCCGCCGCATCGAACGGCTCAAGATCGAACTGCTCGGCCGCCAATCCCAAGAGATCGCCCGGCCCACCTAGAGCACGCCACGGGTGACGGGGGCGCCGCGCGAGGAGCGGAAGCCCCCGGAGCGCATGAAAGGCGGAGGGCGGAGGGCCGATTGAGCAGTCGTCTTTCCCGCGCAGGGGGGAAGCTTGACGGTGGACGGCGCGTCCTGGCCTTCCCGCCTGCGCGGCAGTGATGGGTGTTACTGAGCGCTCGACGGGGGCCTCCGCTTTCGCGGTGCGCCGTGCGCCATCCTTCGCTGATGGCTGACCGCTCCAAGCTGCGTGGATTTTCGGCCCGTTCGGCCGTAAAATTCCTTCTCGCCTGCTGACTTGCTCCTCTTTTCTTGCGCTGCCGATGCCGAGTGAAAAAGCCGACGCCCTGGTGTTGCGGGTGATTGATTTCAGCGAAACGAGCGCCATCGTGACGCTCTTTACGCGCGAATTTGGCAAGGTGCGGGCTTTGGCGAAAGGGGCGCGGCGACCGAAGGGGCCGTTTGAATCGGCGCTGGATGTGCTGGCCCTGTGCCGCATCGTGTTCTTGCGCAAGGCGTCCGACGCGCTCGATCTGTTGACCGAGGCTCGGCTCCAGCGGCGGTTTCGGCCGGCGGGACGCGATCTGGCAAGTCTTTATGCCGGTTACTATATCGCGGAGCTGCTCGGCGAGTTGACGGACGATTACGATCCGCATCCGGAACTGTTCGATGCGGCAGAATCCACCTTGTCGGAGTTGGCCGCAGGCCGTACTATCGCCCCGCTTGTGCTCCGCTTCGAGTTGACGGCGTTGCGCCTGTTGGGCCATTTGCCGGAACTCGATCTGTGCGTTGAATGTGGGGTGGGCGTCGAACCGAGCGGGGGCCGAGTGGCGTTTGGACAGCTCGCCGGCGGCGTGCTCTGCGGGCGCTGCCGCATCGGCAAACGCCGCGTCGTCGCGGTGTCGAACGAAGTGGTCGCGGCGCTGCGGTGCTACGCCGACCAAACGAGCGAGGCGTGGCGCGAGATGCCGATCGAGCGCCGGACTCGCGGTGAGTTGCGTGCGGTGCTGAATCAATATCTGTACGACTTGCTGGGACACAAACTGAAGATGCACCAGTACCTCGGGACGCTAGGAAGCTAGCCGCCGGCTGAATCTGGC
>CAYZVT010000449.1:0-3253 GCA_964481585.1 uncultured Pirellulales bacterium | reverse complement strand
TCAATCGCGATCGTGACGCGGTGCGCCAAATCTTCCGCAATCGACAAATCGTGCGGCGTGTAGCGGCGGCCGGACTCGGCGGAAACAAACGTCAGCACGCCCAGAACCCGTCCGTGCGCGTGCAGCGGCACCGCCATATACGATCGCAGCCCAATCTGCCGAAAGATTTCCAGATGTTCTTCGTCGCGCGCAGCGGCCACGATCGCCTCTTCGGGAATTTCGCTCATGATGGCCGGCTTGCCGGACCGCAAAACCTGATGGACCCCGTGCGGCGAAGCAGGATCAGGCGGGTACTTGCGGTTGAGCCGGTGTGCCAGCTCGATCTTTTCTGGATCAACGTGCGCCACGGCCACCCGCTTGATTTTTCCTTCCTCGACCGCCATATCCACGGCGCACCAGTCGGCGAACTCGGGCACCGCCAGCCGAGCCACTTTCTGCAGCGTGCTCTTATAGTCAACCAGCGCGGCAAGGGACTCGCTGGCGTCGGCCAAAAACTGTAAGGTGGCCTCGCCGCGTTTGCGCTCCGTCACGTCTTCGGCGATCCCGCAAACACGGTCGACCGTCGCCGAGCCATCGCTGATCGGGAAGCCGCGGTCCCAGATCCAGCGCACCGCCCCGTCGGGACGAATGATGCGATACTCCGTGTTCGTCGTCTCACCGCGGCGTTGCTGCTCCATCGCCGCCAGAACGCGCGGCCGATCTTCAACGTGAACCACATCGAGAAACGACATCGGGTCGTTGTAAAGCGTCTCGGCGGGCCGGCCCCAGATCGTGCTGTACGCGGGACTGACGTACAGCACCCGCGGATTGCGAAGATCGCTAATCCAAAACACGTTATCGATGTTTTCGGCCAATTGCCGGAAGCGCAGCTCCGACTCGCGCAGTTGAGCCTCGGCCAAGCGCCGCTCGGTCACGTCTTCTTGGACACAAACCCAGTAGGGCTGGCCTTCCATCTCCAGCGCGGTGATGCGTGCATGGGTGAAAAAGGGTGTGCCGTCTTTTTTCCGGTTGCGGAATTCGCCGTCCCAGACTTCCTGCTTACGCAGGTGCTCGATCACTTCGGCGACCCTGCGCTCGTTCTCCTCCGGGGGATAATCGTTTTGCACCCGCACGTGCTGCCCGATTAGCTCTCCCGGCTCATAGCCAAAGATGCGATCCTCAGCCGGATTGGTGTAGAGAATGATGCCTTGCTCGTTGGAGAGACTGACCCCTTCGGTCATGCTTTCGAGCACGCGGGCTTGCAGTTGCAAATCGTGCTCGACCCGCTTGCGCTCGGTAATGTCGGTGCAGACGCCCATCATCCGTACCGGCGTGCCGCCGCCGTCGTAGAACAGCCGCCCCCGCGCTTCCAGCCAATGCAGGCTGCCGTCGGGCCAGACGATGCGATATTCCAGATGGTGTTCCCTGCCCGATTCCAGCGTTTGCTGAATCGAGCGGAGCACGCTTTCGCGGTCGTCCGGGTGGATGTCGCGTTGGTAGCCTTCAAAGGTGCCGGGGAAGCTGCCGGGGGGAATGCCGTGGATCAGTTCCAAATCGGTCGACCAACGGACTTGGCCCGAAAGAATGTTCCACTCCCAACTGCCCATCTGCCCCGCATGGAGTGTCAGGCGCAGCCGTTCTTCGCCCTGGCGCAGTCGCTGGACGGCTTCGACCCGTTCGAGGAACTGACCGTATTGGGCTCCGATCGTGGCGAAGAGTTCGAGCAACTCTTCGTCCGGCTGCTGTTGCTGGCGGGTGAGAAACTCCACGACCGCCAGCACCTCGTCGCCGGCCATGGCCGGCCACGCTACCGCCGCATGCAGTCCGACTTGCTGCGCGGCCAGCGCGCGGGGCTGTCGGCTGCCGACGGCAATGTCCGTGACCCACTCGGGGCGTTTGCTTTGCCAAGCGCGGCCGGGGAGTTCCACGCCGGGCGGCAGGTCCGCTTCGCGCGTCGCACGTTCGAACGGCTCGATCGACAGCGCCGGCGAGCCCCAGACGTACTGACACTTCAAGGCGCGGCCGTCGGGTTGCGGTTGCCAACTGCATGCAAGATCCCAGCCCAGCGTCGTACCCACGGCCTCGACCATCCGGCGCGTCGCCCGTTCGGCGTCGTCTTCTTGCGCTAGGATCTGCGTCACCGCCAGACGCACGCTGCGCCGCTGTTCGGCCATCCGCTGATGGGTAATGTCGCGATCGACGGCGGAAATGCCGATGATCTGCCCGTCGGCATCGCGAATCGGAGAGACCCGGATCGAGACCGGGACTTCGTGACCTTGCTTGGTGACACGGATGGTTTCAAAGTGATCCACCCGCTGTCCCCGCTTCACCCGTTCGAGTGTGGACGCGAACTCGTCGTGCCGGCTCGGCGGGACAATCAGATCCACCATCCACTGGCCGACCGCTTCCTCTTGCGTGTAGCCAAAGAGCTGTTCCGCCCCCGCGTTCCAGTAGCTGATCTGGCCTTCGATCGTTTGCCCGATCACCGCGTCCTCGGATGATTCCACCAAGGCCGCAAGCCGTCGCCGCTCGGTTTCGAGGCGGCGGGTTTCGGAAACGTCCCGGAAGACGAGGATCGCGCCGCTCAAGCCTTCTCCATCCGGATCTTGAATCGGCGCGGCGCTGTCGTCGATTGCACGTTCACGCCCATCGCGTGCGATGAGGATCGTGTGATTCGCCAGCCCCACGATCCTTCCCTCGCGCAGCGCCCGGTGGGCAGGATTAGCCGCCACCACGCGCGTCGTTTCGTTGACGATCTGGAACACGATTTCCAGCGGCTGGTCCAGGGCGTCTTCGAGCGGCCAGCCGGTCAGTTCCTCGGCCACCTGATTGAGAAAAGTTACTCGCCCCAGGCTATCGGTGACGATGACGCCATCGCCAATGCTGGCCAGGGTCACGCGCAGCGACTCGCTTTGGTGCCAAAGCTCCTTTTGGAGCACCCGGCGGCGGCGGATCTCGTCCGACAACTCCGCCACCTTTTGATTGAGCGCCGCGAACTGCTGCGGAACGGTGTTCCTTGGCAACAGTTTCAGAATCAGCCGCGTCTGCGCGCCTTCGGGGTCATGATGCAACAAGGCTCCCTCGGCGCGATAGCGGACCGCTTCGCCCTCTTGGTTCGGCAGAACGAGCGTCCCCAACACCGGCGCACGGCTGCGCGCGCAGGCCCGCAGGAACTGCTCCAACTGCTCGGCGGCCGTCGGCGTCAACTCCACCAACCGCTTGCCCACCCACGCCTCTCCATCAACCCCGAGAGCCTGGCCGCTGCGGCTCACGG
>CAYZVT010000448.1:0-3254 GCA_964481585.1 uncultured Pirellulales bacterium | reverse complement strand
ATTTGACCATGAAGTTCGGGCCGTTGCCGATGTAGGTCATCGCCCCCATGAAGACCGCGCCGAGGCTCACGGCGACCAGCAGCGGTTCCGGCACGCCCGCTACCAGCGGTACGCCCGTCACGTCGAGCGCCCTGGCCGTCTCGAAGAAGACCACGTAGGTCGGCGCGTTGTCGAGCACCGAGGAAAGCCCTCCCGTGACCCAGTAAAACGCGGTCGGCGTGCGGAGGCCAAGACTCTCGCCGGCGACGCCAAGAATCTGCAAGGCGGGCTGCATGCAGATAAAGATGCCGCAGAAGAGCGCGGCCACCTCGATGATCGCGTGATAATTAAAGCGGTTCTCTTGCCGCACCGCGCGGCTGCCCAAGGCGAGCGACAGCGCGACCAGCCCCAACTGCACGATTTCGCGCAGATAGAGCCAGGGATGCCAATCGGTGCCGGGAATCGTCTTGCTCGGGTCGAGCAGCGCGACCGACAGAATCACGCCGGCCAGCAGCAGACCGTTCAGCGCCAAGCCCCGGAACGAGAGCCTGCGCACTTGCGTCTCGTCGCGGACTAGGTCGCGCCCCTGCTCTTTGGGATAAAAATAGAAGTGGTCCCACGTCCAGTAGATGATGAGCAGCAGTCCGTTGACGAACAGCCACGGTTCCCAGAGATTAAGCGTCTACAAAAAAGGCACGCCGCGCAAGTAGCCGAGGAACAATGGCGGATCGCCGATCGGCAGCAAACAGCCGCCGCAGTTGCAGACGGCAAAGATAAAAATCACGACCGTATGCTTCACATACCGGCGCTCGCTGTTGGTTTCTAGCAGCGGGCGAATGAGCAACATCGCCGCGCCGGTCGTGCCGACAAGGCTCGCCAAAAGCGCCCCGACGCCGATAAAGGTGGTGTTCGTGAGCGAGTGGGCGGGCAAGTCACCCGAGATGCGAATCCCGCCGCTGATCGTGTAGAGACTAAACAGCAGCACGATAAACGGAATATACTCGCTCAAGATCGCGTTCGCGAGCACCGTCCAGGCAAGGTTCCACTGCACGCCGTCCGAGACGCGCTCGGCCACGTAATGCGCCGGCCAGTGGCCTTCGACCGGCGCCGGATGCAGGAGCGCGTAATACAGCAGCGTCAGAAGGCCTAGCCCCGCCGCCACGTAGAAGCGGTGCAGGTTGCTCTCCCACCAGTGCTGCGTGAAAGGAATCAGCGGCAGCACGGCGATCGCCGCCAGCAGCAAGATAAACGGCGTCACCGTCCAATACGGCGGCGGCACCGGTGGCGCGTGCTCGGCTGCATGCTCCGCTTCGGCCTCGTGCCCGTGCTCCGCTTCGGCCTCGTGGCCTGGCTCGGCCTCGCCTTCGTGCGGCAGTGGATCATCCTGCGGCGTCTCGTCACCGTGACTGGCGGCGGCCACGATCAGCGCGGTGGCCCGTTGCGGCAGTCCGAGCACCGCCGCCACGACGTACAGCGCAAGGACTGCGAAGATACCGAGTAACGCCAAGCGGTTCGCCTGGCCGTGGGATGCTGCCTCGTGCGTCATCGGTTCCTCGTCGTCCTGCCTACTGGGGCGAAGCCGCCATGACTTGTGCCCAAGGCGGACCGCAACCGCCGGTCGCGCACCTGGGTCCGCCGATCTGCGGCAGAGTGAAAAGAGTAGGTTACCGCTAAGGCGGAGGAAATCAACCTCAGCTATTGCCCCGCCGCGCGGCCGCGCGACCAGCACAAGCGTTACCACCCACCAGCAGGAGCAAACCCCGCCGCTCGACCCGCTCCCCATCCACAAACCGGCCCCGACTGTGGTACATTCGCCTGCTTGCCCGACGGGCCGCATTGGCACCGACGAGCGGGTAGTTCAGGCAAACAGGATTGCCGTGGAAAACTGGCTAGGACCAAACCGACGCGCGCTGCGGCTGGGCATGCTCGTTCCGGCGCTGGTGGCGCTCGCCTCCGCCGCCGTCGCGCTCGGCGCGGTGAGCGCGGCGCTGCCGCTGCGCGTGCTTGCCGCGCTACTGGCGGTCGTCTCGGGGATCGTGCTACTGGCGCTCGCTTGGCAACTCCGCCTGCCGCGCATCGGCTACCGCGACGGCGAAGTGCTGCTGTACCTGAAAAGCTCCGGCCCGATTGCCGTGCCGGTCGAACTGGTCGAAGGCTTTTTGCTCGGCCAAGCGCCGACCCTGCGCGCGGGACAGCGCGAGGAACAGACGCGCGCGGTCGTGCTCCGCATTGCCGAAAAAGCCGACGGCTGGCAAAACCGCGACGTGAAGCCCGCGCTCGGCTCGTGGTGCCAGGGCTATGTGACGATTCGCGGAACGTGGTGCGAACCGCTCAGCACGGAGCGCGTCGTACAACTCAACCGCCGTCTCGCCGCCGCGCAGCGCACGCGCAGGAGCGCTCGATGAACCTACCGCACGGCTCGACCAAGCTGCTCGTCAGCGTCCGCAGTGTGCATGAAGCCCGTGCGGCGCTGGCGGGCGGGGCGGCGCTCGTTGATCTGAAAGAGCCAGATCGCGGCGCGCTCGGCGCGGTCGATGCCGAGACGATCGAGGCGGTGCTCGACGCGGTAAATGAACAGGTGCCGGTCAGCGCGGCGCTGGGCGAGCTGGTGGACGACCTGCCGCCGGCGATTTCCGCACGGCTCGCCTATGCCAAGCTCGGACTGGCCCGCGCGGCGCGGCTCGCCGACTGGCAAGCGCGGTGGCGCGCGGCGCTGCAAAACTTTCCCGCGACGGTTGCTCCGGTGGCAGTGGCCTATGCCGATTGGCGTTTGGCTCAAGCCCCGCCGCCCGTGGCCGTTTTAGAGGCGGCGAAATCCACTCGCTGCGCGGCACTGCTGGTCGATACCTACGATAAATCGGCCGGTGATCTGCTCACGCATCTCCCGATAAGCGAACTGGACCCTTTGCTCGCCCGCGCGCGGGCACGAGGACTGCGCGTGGTGCTAGGCGGTTCGCTAGACGCCGCGAGCCTGCCGCAAGTTCTCGAGCTAGCCCCCGATTACCTTGCCGTGCGGACCGCCGTCTGCGAAGCCGGACGCAATTCGCCGCTGGTCGCCGAGCGCGTCGCGCGCCTGGTGCGGCGCCTTGAAAGCGGAAAGCGGAAAGCGGAAAGCGGAGGGGGGTAGTTTTAGCCTGTTGCTTATAGCCTCAAGCTCACAGCCGATAGCCGCAGCCCGTAGCGTCTCGATCCCTGACGGCTGATAGCTAATAGCTGACGGCTCAGAGGCCGTGAAGTAATTTGGGACCGGAGACTTTGGTTGCAGCGGGTGCGGT
>CAYZVT010000447.1:0-3257 GCA_964481585.1 uncultured Pirellulales bacterium | reverse complement strand
ACTTCGGCGATTTGATCACCGCGGGCGTGGAGCGGGATTTGGCGAACAAGCCGCTGAGCCTCACGTCTGTTGGGCCACCCGCAGCGAGCCTTTTCCTCTCGCCGGCAAACGTCTACGCTGTAGAGACTCCCTGTTTCCGTTTCTCCGCAGCCCAAGACAAATAAAAAAACCATGACGGTACGGACCCGTTTTGCTCCTAGCCCGACCGGGTATTTGCATATCGGTGGGGTGCGGACGGCGCTGTTTAATTGGCTCTTTGCTCGCAGGCATGGGGGGCAGTTTTTGCTCCGCATCGACGACACCGATCAGCAGCGGAACGTCGCCGAGGCGCTGGCCCCGATTCTGCACGGCTTTCGCTGGCTGGGCATCGACTGGGACGAGGGGCCGGAAGTCGGCGGGCCGCACGAGCCGTATTACCAGTCGCAGCGCGGCGACCGCTACCGGGCGGCGGTCGAGCAGCTCATCGAGCGCGGGGCGGCCTATTACGACTATGCGCGGCCGGAGGAGCTTCAGCAGGAGCGGCAGGAAGCCGAGCAGCAGAAGCGCCCCTTCCTCTACAGCCGCCGCTGGATGGCCCAGTACCCGGAGGACCGCGCCCGCTGGGAGTCGGAAGGGCGCGAAGCGGTCGTGCGGCTGCGGATGCCGCGCGAGGGGAAGCTCGTGCTGAAGGATCTCATCCGCGGCGAGGTCGAGTTCGAGTGGGCGAGCGAGCAGGACCATGTGATCCAGCGCCCCGACGGCAGTTGCCTGTACCACTTGGCGACGGTCGTCGATGACCACGACTTCCGGATTTCGCACGTGATCCGCGCGGAAGAACATCTCTCGAACACGCCCCGGCAGGTGTTCATTGCCCAGTCGCTCGGCTACCCGCTCCCCGAGTACGCCCATCTGCCGTATGTGGCCGAGCCGGGGAGCAAGACGAAGCTGAGCAAGCGGAAACTCGACAAGTATCTCAAGAACAAAGATTTTGCCCAGGTCAACGAGCATGGCAGCGCGATCGCCGCGCGGCTGGGGCTGGTCACGTCGGCCGAGACGTTCAACCCGGTGATCGTTGACTTCTACGAGCAGGTCGGTTACTTGCCGCAGGCCGTTTTGAACTATCTGCTGCTATTGGGCTGGTCGCTCGATGCCTCGACCGAGTTCTTTTCGCGCGAGGCGATGATCGAGCAGTTTTCGCTCGAACGGGTAAACAAAGCTCCGGCCAGCTTCGACCCGCAAAAGCTCCTCTCCTTCCAGCAGCACTACATGAACACGCTGCCGCTCAAGCAGAAGGTGGCACTCGTGCTGCCGTACTTGCAGCAGGCGGGCTTGGTCAGCGATCCGCCGCCATGTGATGTGGGCCCCAAACTGACGCAGATCGTCGAAGCGGCGGGGGATCGGATCAAGGTCGCGGGCGACATTCTCGACTACGACGACTTCTTTGTGGCCGATGACGAGCTTACCTACGACGAAAAGGCGTTCGACAAACGGCTCCGCAACGCGGCCGACGCGCCGGAATTGCTGGCCGCTTTCCGCCGTGAGTTGGCCGAGGCCGAGCCGTTCACGGCCGAGCACCTCGACCGGCTGCTGCACAACTTTGTCGAGCGGCAGGGGATCAAGATCGGTCAGCTAGTCCACCCGCTGCGCGTCGCCGTGACCGGCAAAGCGGTTGGCTTCGGGCTGTTCGAGACGCTGGCGATTCTCGGCCGCGAAAGCGTGCTCGCGCGGATCGACCGGGCACGGGCGCGCTTGGAATGATGAACGACCGTCGCGGCCGGCGGGGCCAACTTCTTGCCTGGCTGTGCGAGAGTGGAACAATAATAAAATCTGAACGACTAGGCGGTAGAACCGCTTTTCCCATATAGGCGGGATAAAGGACGCAGCGTTTATGAGTAAGTCGAGCGATGACAACACCAAGAACCAGCCCGAAGCCCCCCGCCGCGACTTCGTGCGGGACATTATCAACGAGCATCTGAAGACCGGCCGCTACGACCGCGTGCAGACCCGTTTTCCGCCCGAGCCGAACGGCTATCTGCACATCGGGCATGCCAAGAGCATCTGCCTGAACTTCGGCCTCGCCGAGGAGTACGGCGGCAAGTGCAATCTCCGCTTCGACGACACCAACCCATCGAAGGAGGAGACCGAGTACGTCAACGCGATCATGGAGGATGTCCGCTGGCTCGGCTTCGAGTGGGACCAGCTCTTTTACGCTTCCGACTACTTCGAGCAGCTTTACGACTGGGCGGTTGCGCTCATCAAGCAGGGCAAAGCGTACGTCGACGACCTGGACGCCGAACAGATTCGCGCGCATCGCGGCACGCTCACCGAGCCGGGCAAAAACAGCCCCTACCGCGACCGCAGCGTGGAGGAAAACCTCGACCTGTTCGCGCGGATGCGCAAAGGGGAGTTTCAAAACGGCGAAAAAACCTTGCGGGCGAAGATCGACATGGCCGCGCCCAATCTGAATCTGCGCGACCCGGTGATGTATCGCATCATGCACGCCCATCACCATCGCACCGGCGATCGGTGGTGCATCTATCCGATGTACGACTGGGCCCACGGCCAGAGCGACTCGATCGAGCGGATCACCCATTCGATCTGCACGTTGGAATTTGAAAACCACCGGCCGCTCTACGATTGGTACGTCGAGCAGCTTGGCATCTTTCATTCGCAGCAGATCGAGTTCGCCCGGCTGAACCTGACGTACACGGTGCTCAGCAAGCGGCGGCTGATCGAGCTGGTGCGCGGCAAGTACGTCAGCGGCTGGGACGATCCGCGGATGCCGACGATCTCCGGCATGCGGCGACGCGGCTATACGCCGGCGGCGCTGCGCAACTTTTGTGCTCAGATTGGCGTGGCGAAGTTCAATAGCACGATTGATCTGGTCGTGCTGGAAAACGCGGTGCGCGAAGACCTGAACAAGACCGCCCCGCGCGTGATGGGCGTGCTCAAGCCGCTGCGCGTGGTGATCGAGAATTACCCGGAAGGCGAAGTCGAACAGCTTGAAGCGATCAACAACCCCGAAGACCCCAGCGCCGGCACCCGGAAAGTGCCGTTCTCGCGGGTGCTGTACATCGAGCAAGACGATTTTATGGAAGACCCGCCCAAAAAGTTCTACCGGCTCGGCCCCGGCCGCGAGGTGCGGCTGCGGTGGGCGTACTTCATCACCTGTACCGACGTGGTGAAGGACAAAACCACCGGCGAGATCCTGGAACTCCGCTGCACCTACGACCCCGCCACGCGCGGCGGCAACGCTCCCGACGGACGCAAGGTGAAGT
>CAYZVT010000446.1:0-3266 GCA_964481585.1 uncultured Pirellulales bacterium | reverse complement strand
GGTTCATTGTGCTCGACGAGGTCCACACCTATCGCGGCATTTTGGGCGCGAACGTGACTTGCGTGCTGCGGCGGCTGCGGCGCGTTTGCGAACATTATGGCGCGCGGCCGGTCTTTCTCGCGGCAAGCGCGACGATCGCCAATCCCGGCGAACTGGCGAGCCGACTCATCGGCCGCGACGTGCAGGTGATCGACCAAGACGGCGCGCCGCGCGGCCGCAAATTTTTCGCGCTGTGGAACCCGACGCCGCTCGGCGCGGACCAGCTTGCCCGTCGCAGCGCGACCGATGACGCCGTGGCGCTGATGACCGAAGCGGTCGAAGCCGGCGCGCAGGTGCTCGCCTTCACCCGCACGCGGCAAGCGACCGAGTTGATCCATCGCTATGTAAAGCAGTCGCTCGAAGATCGGCACAGCCGGTTTGCAAAGGACGTCCGCGCGTATCGGGGCGGTTATCTGCCGATCGAGCGGCGGCAGATCGAGCAAGACCTGTTCGCCGGCCGCCTGCGCGGCGTGGCGGCGACCAATGCGCTGGAGCTAGGTATCGACATCGGTTCGCTCGATGTCGCGCTGCTGGTGAATTATCCCGGCACGATCGCCAGCACTTGGCAGCAAGCCGGGCGCAGCGGCCGGCGGCATGATGAAAGTCTGGCCGTGCTCGTGGCGGGCAACGAGCCGGTCGATCAATATCTGCTCCGCAACCCCGGCTACTTTTTTTCGCAGTCGCCGGAACACGCGGTCGTCGATCCCGAAAACCCCTACGTGCTTGCCAAGCATCTGCAGGCGGCGGCGTTCGAGTTGCCGCTTGATGAGTCCGACGTGGCGCGCTTCGGTGCGCTCGCGCCGCCGATTGCCGAGATGCTTTGCGACGAGGGGACGCTGAACGAAGTTGACGGCCGGTTTTATTTCGCCCTGGGGCAAAACCCGTCGGTCCGCATCAGTTTGCGGCACATGAGCGACAACACCTTTAGCATCGTGCTGCGCGGGCGGGGCGAGCATCAGGTGATCGCCAACGTCGACGCCATCAGCGCGCCGGAACTCGTTTACCCCGAAGCCGTCTACATGCACGGCAGCGAGACGTATCTGGTCCGCGAGCTTGATCTGGCGGGCAAGGTGGCCTACGTCGAGCGCCGCGAAACCGACTATTACACGCAAGCCGTGTTAGAGAGCAACGTCCGCATCGAGCGCGAGCGCAAAAGCGCCGATAGGTTGCCGCAAGCCCGGCTCGCCTACGGCGACGCCGACGTGTCGTGGCAGACGGTCGCTTTTAAGAAGATCAAGTTCCACACGCGCGAGAATGTTGGACTCGGGCCGGTCGAGATTCCGCCGCAGAACTTCACGACGACCGCGCTCTGGATGACGCCCGACGACGCGCTGCGAAGCGAAATGAAAGAGGCGCGCCTGCGCACGAGCGAAGGGCTGGTCGGCCTGCGAAATCTGGCCGTGGTGGCGCTGCCGATCGTGGCGATGTGCGATAGCCGTGACTTGAGCGGCGTGGTCGATAGTAAGAACCTGGGGCAAGCGACGCTGATTCTTTACGACCGCTACCCCGGCGGGCTTGGCTACTGCGAGCAGGGCTTCCGCCGCTTCGCCGATCTGCTGAAAATCTGCCACGAGATTGTCACGACCTGCGACTGCTCGGAGGGCTGTCCCAGTTGCGTCGGCTTGCCGAATCTGCGGCCGGCGATTCACAGCGACCCCGATCTGACGCGCGGCTACCCGGTGCCGAACAAGGCCGCCACCGTGCGGCTGCTCGAATTGCTCACGCAGCCGTTAGCGATCAGCAAGTAGCTGTCAGCTTTCAGCGATCAGCGGGAGCGACTCGAACATGTCCGTTAAAGAGTTTAGCGACGGATAAGATGCCTTTCGCTCGCATGAAGCGTCGTTCCCGCGTAGGCGGGAATCCAGTGAGCAGGCTTTGCCTCACGGTAACGCCCGAGCGGCTAACCGGCCTGACGGTCTGGGGCGAAAAGGGAAACACCAGCGTTACTTGCCTCCCCTCCGAAAACCGAGGATGCTCAAAAGGCTCACCCCTCCTTACTGACCGCTAGCCGCTAACAGCTACCTATGCTTTCTGATTCGATTCGCCAACGGCTTGAAGCGCTGAATCGGGCGCCGTTGCCCGAGGGGCGATGGCGCAAAGCGCCGCCGTCACGCAGCGCGAGCGCGCCGCGGCCACGGGCGCTGGTTGTGCCGAAGGAGGGCTGGGAAGGCGAGCCGGTTGAAAACGCTTCGGGCGCGCACGAACGGATCGCCACGCCGCTTGCGCGGCTGTGGCAGGATGACGGCGAGGCGATCGAGGCCGGCACGGCGCGGATGCGGCACCAGCTCAGCGAACAAGCCAAGCCGCACCGCGAGTTGGTAGCCTTTGCCGATGCCTTTCCCGCTCGGGTGCTGTTTCTCGATCTCGAAACGTGCGGCTTCGCCGGTTCCGCGATCTTTTTGATCGGGCTGCTGCGCGCGACGGACGAAGGGCTGATTGCCGAGCAACTGCTCGCGCGGAACTACGCCGAGGAGCGGGCAATCTTAGAAACGCTGTGGCACACGGCGGCGGAGCATGAGGTGCTTGCCACGTTCAATGGCAAGAGTTTTGACTGGCCGATGGTACACGACCGCAGCACGCTTCATCATCTCGGCCGTGACAGCCGCCAGCGCCGCCGCTCGTCAGTCGAGCAGCAAGCGCGGCTGCCGGGCGCGCCGTTTGGGCCGCGCGATCCGCGTCCGGATTTGCTGCACTTCGATCTTTTGCATCACGCGCGGCGGCGCTGGCGGCGGAAGCTGCCCGACTGCAAGTTGCAGACGCTCGAATACTACCTCTGTGGCCGCCGCCGCGAGCAAGACATCGCCGGCAGCCGCATCCCCGCCGCCTACCACCGCTTCGTCCGCACGGGCCAGCGCGACGAACTCCAGTCGATCCTGACGCACAACCTGCTCGATCTCGTTACCTTGCTTGAGGTGGCGCTCAAGATCGCAGGGTAAAGGCTGCAAGCTGCAGGCACCAAGCTGCGAGCCAGAGACAGCTTGTAGCTTGTAGCCCGAAGCTTGCAGCCTTAGCAAAAAAGGCCGCGATGCTTACGCATCGCGGCCTCGATGTCAAACTTCCGGTCAATTTGCGACGATGGGAGTCGCTGCGAGAAAAGCGCGAGTCGGCTGTGCTGCGCACAGTCATGGGTAGGACTCGGGCCAACGCAATTTGTAGGTTCCCCCGACGGAATACTGACCGGAAGATTTTATTCTTTTGCCTCGGCCGGCGGCAGCCGCCATCGGCAG
>CAYZVT010000445.1:0-3343 GCA_964481585.1 uncultured Pirellulales bacterium | reverse complement strand
GTACTGCTTCGTCAGCGAGCCGCGCGGCTCGGTCAAGATGCGGACAAAATCCTCGCGCGTCAGGTCGCTCAGTTCGACGCGAATCGGAAAGCGGCCCTGCAATTCGGGCATCAGGTCGCTGGGGCTGTTGGAGTGAAACGCGCCGGCCCCAATAAAGAGAATGTGATCGGTGCGAACATAGCCGTAGCGCGTTTGGACGGTGGTGCCTTCGACGATCGGCAGCAGATCGCGCTGCACACCTTGCCGCGACACGTCGGCTCCGCGCGTGCTCTCGGAGGCCACGATCTTGTCGATTTCATCGAGGAAAATCATGCCGAAGTTCTCGGCCAGTTCGACCGCTTGGGAGTTCACCTTCTCCTGGTTGATGAGCGACTCGGCTTCTTGCTCAATGAGAATCTTGCGTGCTTCGGCGACGGTGACTTCGCGGCGGAGGACGTTTTTGGGGAGCACCTTTTCGAGCATGCCCTGGAAGTCGAAATCCATCTGCTGGTCCATGCCCATCCCGCCCAGAAAAAGCGGCTGGCTTTTTTGCTCGATCGCCACCTCGACGTGCCGGTTTTCCAGTTCGCCGCCGACGAGCATCGCCCGCATCTTTTCGCGGGTGCGCTCGTAACGTTCGGGCGAGTCGGGAGAATCCGCCCCCACGTCGATACTCGTTGGCCGGGGCGCGAGCAGATCGAGCAGCCGATCCTCGACCCGGCGGCGTGCTTCGTCTTCGACGGCTTTGCGCTCGGTCTCGCGGACAAGGCTGATGGCGTTCTCCACAAGCTCGCGGATCATGCTTTCCACATCGCGGCCGTAGTAGCCGACTTCGGTGAACTTGCTCGCCTCGACCTTGATGAACGGAGCGCCGGTCAACTTGGCGAGCCGGCGGGCGATTTCGGTTTTGCCGACGCCAGTCGGGCCGATCATCATGATGTTCTTGGGGTTCACCTCGCGGCGCATTTCTTCGCCAAGCTGCTGACGGCGCCAGCGATTGCGCACCGCGATTGCCACCGCGCGCTTGGCGGCGTGCTGGCCGACGATATAGCGGTCAAGCTCTTCGACGATCTGCCGTGGCGTTAGGTCTCGCACGACAATTCCTCCACAACGATGTTCCGGTTTGAATAGATGCACAGATCGCCGGCGATTTCGAGCGCCCGGCGGACGATCTCCGGCGCGCCAAGTTCCGAGTGCTCGACCAGCGCCCGCGCCGCGGCGACGGCGAAGTTGCCCCCTGATCCGATCCCCAGCACGCCGTCGGTCGGCTGAATCACGTCGCCCGTGCCCGACACCAGGAGCGTATGCCGCGCGTCGACGACCGCCAGCAGCGCTTCGAGCCGCCGCAGCGCCCGGTCGGTGCGCCAGTCTTTGGCCAGTTCGGTGGCGGCGCGAGGGACGTTCTGCGGGTAGTCGCGGAGCTTGGCTTCAAACCGTTCGAGCAGCGCGAAGGCGTCGGCCGCACTGCCGGCGAATCCGGTCAGGACGCGGTCCCCCATCAGGCGACGGATCTTCACGGCGTCGGCCTTGACGACGCTATTTCCCATTGTCACCTGTCCGTCTCCCCCAAGGGCGACTTTTCCCTTGTGGCGGACCGTCAAGATCGTGGTGGAGCGGATTTTCATGGGCAATTGATCTCGGAGAGGGGAGGAGGCGGGGCGGGAGGCCGAATACCAGCAGCAAGCCACCGAACCGAGGCGCAGGGCAGCGGCCGGCTATTCTGGACCAAAACGGCTCGCCCGACTAGCCCCGCTCTCCTTCAAGCATAGGCGCGGGGGCAAGCGGCGGCGCGCTGGTCTCGCCGCCGGATGAGGGACAAGCCGGCCCCAGCGGCTAATCGGAGCTGACTTGCCGGCTGCGGCGGCTGGTCTTGCGGCCGCTCTTGCTGCGGCTGGTGCGGGAGGAGCCGGGCTTATTGCAGGCAAGAGTCAAGATGTTCGCAAGCGTGCAGTGCGATTCGAGCGGGTGCGCCAGCGGCTGCTGCTGGTGCAATTGGTAGCAGTTGCGGCGACCGTCTTTGCTACGGGAGAGATAGCCGGCTTGTTCCAAATCCGCCACGATCCGCTGCACGGCCCGTTCGGTAAGGCCAATACGGTCCGCCACCTCGCGGAGGCGGAGATTGCCGTGGCTCGAAATGCACAGCAACACGTGAGCGTGGTTGCTCAGAAAGGACCAGGAGGCGGCGCGACGCTGGCTCGGCGGCTGTCCGTTGTCGTCTTTGTTGGCTGGCATAAGCGGGGGCTGAAGTTCCCTAGAGGCTCGTCAATACTTCCACCGACATTCTGTTGATTCTCCCGTCCTGCGTTCGCGGCTGCCGCAGAGCGGGCGGAGGCAAGAGCGGCTTGAGATAATCCGCCAGGCTGGCCCCCGGCCATTGTAGGAAATTCCCCCCCAGGTTGTTAGGCGAAATTCACCAGTAATCCATTTCCGCCTTCGGCACGATGCTTGCAAAGGTGCCGGGCCACCAATGTACGGAGGATGCGCCCCCAGGTCGAGCGACACCTGATTCGCGTCATGCGCGCCTAGCGATTCCCCGCTCGCGGTCGAGGCGCGTCGAACAGGTCATTCGCCGCGTGCCGTGCGATCTTGCCTCGGCGACTCTGCCGGCGCGACAGACTGGCCGAGATGCTGCGCGTAAAAAAACCGTGGCAGGGTTCTGCCACGGCTACTTGGGTTTTTGGGGGAACTGTCGGGAACGGCAGGTCAGCGGCCGAGAGCGGCCTTGGCTTGCTCGGCAACCTTATCAGGTGTGAAGCCGAGCTGCGTAAAGACCATTGCTCCGGGAGCCGACGCGCCAAAACGGTCGGCACCGACGAAGCGGCCTTGCGCGCCGATGTAGCGCTCCCAGCCCTGGCGGATGCCGGCTTCGACCGCCACACGGGCCGTCACGTTCGACGGCAGCACGCTCTCGCGGTACTCGGCATCCTGGGCTTCAAACAGTTCCCACGACGGCATGCTTACCACGCGGGCCGCGATCCCTTCGGCCTTGAGCTTTTCATGCGCTTCCAGGCAGACCGAAATCTCGCTGCCGGTGCCGATCAGAATCACGTCCGGCTTGCCCCCCTCGGCCTCGGCGAGCACGTAGGCTCCCTTGGCCAGTCCGGCAGCCGGAGCGTACTTGCTGCGGTCGATCGTGGGCAGGTTTTGCCGCGTCAGCACCAGGCAGACCGGCTGGTTTTTGAAGGGCATGATCGTGCGCCACATTTCGGTGACTTCGTTGGCGTCGGCCGGCCGCAGCACGACGAGTCCCGGAATTGCCCGCGCGGCGGCCAAGTGCTCAATCGGCTGGTGCGTCGGGCCGTCTTCGCCGACGCCGATCGAGTCGTGGGTAAAGATGAAGATCGACGGAATCCGCATCAGCGCG
>CAYZVT010000444.1:0-3351 GCA_964481585.1 uncultured Pirellulales bacterium | reverse complement strand
CCTTCCAGATGAGGCAGTCGGCAGCTTCACCATCCCCGGCGTCGAACGGCCAAGCTGGCCGCATCCGGTCGTCATCGGAGGCCGGCTCTACCTCCGCGAGCAGGACCGGCTGCTCTGCTATGACGTGACGAAATAGGGGGAAGCGTCCTTCCCGCCCGCGCGGGAAGGAGAGGGGACTGGGGATTTTGAATGGTGGATGGTGAACGGTGAATTGAGGACGGGGCACGTCGGGCGCTGGACTGCCGCCTGCGCAGGCAGGACGGAATGCGCGGGAAGTGGATATTTTGCTGTCCCCGCCCCTGATCCCCGTCCCCCCGGTCCCTGGCTACTGAGGGCCGACCGCTGATAGCTGACTGCTACCCTTCGATTCCCCGACTGCGCGGCAGCGACGTTTGGTGGGAGCGGTGCCGGAAGTTTCTGGTCCGTCGGTATGAGATTCGCTCTATGCCCATAAAGTCTCGCTAACTGGCTTCCGGTGCGCGCGGATGCTGCAGCATAAGACAGAAATTGCCGAAAAATGCTGCATTTTGCAAAAATAACCGGCAAGAAATGCCCTCCAGCGGACATATATAATAGAGCACCGATTGTAGGTACGAAGGATCGCCCAGCTCCTGTGTCTGGCTGGCAAGCCCGTCGCGCCGACGTCACCACCTCAAGGAGAATCCCATGGGCAAGCTAGGTGGCAACCAAAACGAACCGAAGCATTCGAAGAAGAAGGATGCCACGATCGAGAACGTCGACCGCACGCTCGATCACATGGACGGAGCCATGGCCCAGGCATCGGCGCTGGACGGTGCCAGCAACGCTGCCAGTGGGCCGACCGCCAAGCTGGAAAACGAAGTGCAGACGCTCGTTTGGGCACTGGTCGATGAGTATATCGACGAGCCGGGCCTGCGGCGGCTGGAGGCGCTCGTCCTGCAGTCTGCCGAGGCCCGCACGACCTACGTGCGCTGTATTCAGTTGCACGTCGACCTGATTTACTACTTCGCCCAGGAACGTCGTAAGAACGATCCCAACGCGCCGGATCTGCCGTTCCCGCTGCCGGCCGAGCTGCAAAAAATGCTCGACGCGAGCAAAAGCTCGCCGCAGAACACCAAGCCGGCTCAGTGCTCGGCCCGCCGGCCGCAACCAAGTATGCTGCGCCGCTGGTGGAGCGAGTTGAACCGCCGACTCGATCAGGTCGCCTTGGCTTTCCGCTGGCAAATGCAGGCGGCGTTCAACCGCATCTAGAGCGACGCGCACTTACCAGTAGCGCCCTCGGGTTGCCCTTTTCAGGCGCGACGCTTGAAGCGAACAGCGGGCTTAGTGGCGGAATTGGTCGTGGCACTGCGCGCACGACGCCCCGAGCGCGGCCGTCGCAGCAGCGGCAGGCTCTCCTAGCTTGTATTGCTGATACAGCTCGGCGCTCTGTTGCTCGCTGCGCTGCATGAGACGGACGAACGCCTCCTCGCGCGTGGCAACCTCCGGCGCGCGAAGCAGTTCGCGGAACTCCTCGTGTAGCTGGAGCGCCTGGGCAATGACCGCCGGATCGGCCGTTGCGCCGTTGAGCGAAACAGCCTTCAGTTCGTCCCAGAGCCGGTCGATTCGCGCCATCGCTGCCGCCAGCGGCGGCAGTTCGACGCGCTCGGGTAGTTCAGTCGGCAGACGCGCGAGCGCGGCGTCGTCCGGGGTGTTGAAACGGCGTACCGATTCGTAAAGCCCGCGATAGTCAGGCGACGTTCCAACACGCTGCATCCAAGCGACGGCTTCCGCCGTGCTCCAACCGGCACAGGCGCGAGCCGCGATTGCCGCGGCGGCCGGGCCGCGATGCTTGCCGTGGTGGCAGTGAAAATAGATCGGCCCGTGCACCGTCCGCGTCGCCTGCACGATGCGCAGTGCCTGCTCCTGGGGGACTCCATCGTAGCCGATCGGCAGATGCACATAACGCATCCCCAGCTCGCGAGCCAGTTCGACCTGGGGCGCGGCGCCATCGACGCTGACGATCGTTTTGATTCCCTGCTGGGCAAGTGCTTCGAACGCTGCACGGTCGCTCGGCTCGCTGCCGCTGTAGAGGTCGGGCGACAAACGCTGGACGTTGTGCAGCCCCGCAAGCTCGACCGCCTTCGGCGCGGCCGGCGGCGGCGCTTGCGGACGCAGCAGCACTGCCGCTACTGCGACGGATGCCGCGACCAGGAGCAGCCTCAAGATGTTCCGTCGAGCTAAAATATGCAACGTGGACGTACCGAGGCGAGGCGGTAGGCGAGCATGCGGCGCGACGGCGCGCTCGGCCGCAGCCGGGCGAAGCTGCCAAATGGGAACGGCACCTGCTTTGTAATGCGTCGAGGACGCCGCCGCTACCCCTTTTTCATCTCCAAAAGCGGCAGCAGATCCTCCACGACCGTGATCGGTAGCTCGGCTTGTTCCCACAGCTGACGAATGCCGTCCTTCTTGCTCGTCGGGTCGACGAACCGGAATGCGCCGATGAACAGTTTCGTCGAGCCGGCATTCGCGTCGAACCAGCGGTTGGCTAGCAACACGGCCAGCCCCGAAGGCATACTGTCGAGCGTATAGCGGCGGTTTTCGCCGGCGACGCGCAGAATGAGCAGATCGGGCGTCGCTTCGACAACACGAACGCGACCCCCTGAGGGAAGCTCAAGTTCTTCGGTCGTGCCGACCAAGCCCTGCAAACCGTCACGCACCGCTTCCCAAAAGCTCTGCGCGCTCTGCTCGACAAGCCGCATCCCGCGCAGGCGACTCTGTTGCTGCTCGCTAATGGCGACCGGCTCGGCCGCTGCAAGATGCTGCTGGGCACTTTCCCAGTCGCGCTCTCCGAGCGCAAGGTAAGCCGCCTGAAGCGCCGTGTCGAAGGCCTCGGCCTGTTCGGCCGTTGGCTCGGCCGATTCCGGCTGCTTGTCTTCCGTCATCTCCGCCGGCATTGGCGCGGCGCTTGACTCGGGCACGCTGAGCGATTCGACCGCCTGCTCGACGGCTTCCATCTTGGCGTCGGCTTCCGGCTCCTCGGCTCGGTCCGCCGGCGTCTCTTGGACCTCGCCGTATTTCAAACCGGGGATCGCGATGCCGCCGGTGCTCTCGACCGTCTGTTGGCGTCGAGGTCGTTCCTGGGGCTTTCGGTCTGGTTCTTCCATCGGCAGCGTTCGGGCCGGCGGCGCTTCGACCCGCCGCACGGCCGGTTCGGGCGGTGCAGCGGCTACAGGCTCTTGGAGCGGGACTTCCTTCTGACCGAGCACCATATACGCCACGAAGCCGAGGATGCACGCCACCAGCCCCAGACCCAAGACCGCCGGCGCGGCCGACTTCTTCCGTCGCCGATAGAGTTGATTGCGAGCGGAGCTACCTGCCGCGACGATTGGC
>CAYZVT010000443.1:0-3359 GCA_964481585.1 uncultured Pirellulales bacterium | reverse complement strand
GCCGGTGATGTCTTCGCAGATGTCGATCGCTTCGAGCATCGAGCAGTTGCTAAAGCGGCTGCCGCCGATGTTGTAGACCTCGCCCGCGCGCGGCGCTTGGTAAAAGTGGTCGAAAGCGCGGATCAGGTCGGCGCAGTGGATGTTGTCGCGGACCTGCTTCCCGCCGTAGCCAAACACCGTGTAGGGGCGGCCCGTGGCGGTGCACTTCATCAGGTAAGCCAAAAAGCCGTGGAGTTGCGCGCCCGAGTGCTGCGGCCCGGTGAGACACCCGCCGCGAAAGCAGCCGGTGCGCAGGCCGAAGTAACGGCCGTACTCTTGCACCAGCAGATCGGCAGCCACTTTGGAGACGCCGAACAAGCTGTGGGTCGAGTGGTCGATCGACATCGTCTCGTCGATGCCGAGTTCGTAGCGATGCTCGCTGGCGATTTCCCATCGCGTCGGGCCTTCAATTAGCGGCAACCGATTCGGCGTGTCGCCGTAGACTTTGTTCGTCGAGGTAAATATAAAGACCGCGTCCGGTGCGTGCTGCCGCGTCGCTTCGAGCAGGTTGAGCGTCCCCTGCGCATTGACCGAAAAATCGGTGCGCGGCTCAAGCGCGGCCCAATCGTGCGACGGCTGCGCGGCGGTGTGTACCACCAGCGCGATGTCGCTCCCGTAGCGCTGGAACAGCGTGGCCATCGCTTGCTCGTCGCGGATGTCGAGCGCCAAGTGCCGGTAGGCGCGGCCGAGTTCTTGCTGGAGCTTTTCGCGCTGCCAACAGGTCGAGGCCTCCTCGCCAAAGAAGCGCCGCCGCATGTCGTTGTCGATGCCGATAACGTCCATCCCTTGGCCGGCAAAGTAGCGCGCCGCCTCGGAGCCAATCAAGCCGGCCGAGCCGGTAATTACCGCAACGCTCATAGCAGTTCCCGCAGTTGCAAGGGGGGAGGGATCGGTGGCCGCACCGGCTTCGCTCGTGGCATAAACGCTTGTGGCGCAGCGTGCGGCGGCGCGTTTCCTCTTAGATAGCGGCAGCACGCTTCCCTGAGCAACGGGCAGACTAGGGGAAGCGTGGGACGCCATGCGGTCAGGAAATCCCTGAGACAAGACGCCGCACTGCGGATCGTTCTGTGAAAACAGTACCAGCTTCTCTCAGCAGGACTTGTCGAACGGCTCAAAAGAAGTACAGTGGTTCCTGTTGCCGGGCGGCGGCGGAGCCGGTGAGTGCGGCGTAGCGCGCTACGGGAACGCCTTGGCACCCCTAAAGAACCGCAATGGAATAAGCGGTGGGGGAAGCGACCGGCTCTCCTTCCACGCGCTACCCCACCTGTCCGTCGGGCCGACGGCGAATCAACCAGCGGAACACACGTTCCTGCTCGGCCAGTGAGAGTCGCAACTGTCCGGCGCAGGCGCAGTCCAATCCAGGTCACTCTGCAAGGATCGCAGAACCGATTAAATCAACATCGCAGGGATCGGCGGGTCCGAAACACTCACAGGAATTCCTTTATGGAAGCGAGAGTGGAGGAACACACCCCGAAGGAAGCGCAGCTTCCCGGTCCGGCGCGGCAGGGCCTGGAACTGCTCTACACCGCCTATCGCTATGTGACGCAGTTGGACCATGATCTGTGGGATTTTGCCGTCGAGATCGCCAGCCTCCGCGGGTCCGGTCTGACGACGAGCGATTTGCGCTGGCTGCTGTGCATGGGCTACGCCGCTCACGCGCGCGAGACGACGCTGCCCGGCGAAACGCAGCGCGCGTTCCACGGTCAAGGGGGACTGACGTTCTACAAGCGAAGCTGCTTTGTGCTTACCGAACTCGGGCTGGAACTGGCAATGCGAACCAGTGGCACGGCGCTCGCCGCGCCGGCGTTGCGGGAGATTGCGTCTCTGGCGATCCTGCCGCCCCGCGAAGCGGTCGAGCATCACGCGAACGGCCAACAGCCGGCAGCGTCTCCCGCGTGGGACGGGCAGCGGCACCGGCTCTCGCTCGGGGGCGTCGTGATCAAAGAGTTCAAGGTGCAGTCGCCGAATCAAGAGACGGTGTTGGCTGCCTTTGAGGAAGAAGGTTGGCCGCCGCGCATTGACGATCCGCTTCCGCTCCACGCCGAAATCGACCCCAAACGGCGGCTGCACGACACGATCAAAAGCCTCAACCGCAATCAGAAGAATCGGTTGATCCGCTTCATGGGCGACGGCAGCGGCGAAGCGATTCGCTGGGAGCCGATCGCCTCGCACGAGCGCGTTCGCCGTCCGCGCTAGGGCCGCGTTTTCGCCACGACGCTCTCCCCACACTGCCCCTAACGGTCCCCTTTACGTTCTGCCCCTCATCTCTCATGTTGGTGGAGCAGAGAATTTCTATCTTTTCGGTAGGGGTGCGCCGCCGTCAGCGTTCGTCGGTCAAAGCGGAAAGTTTGGGGAAGACACGTGTCGCCAGAGATCGACGTACCGATGGCCGTGGCCGGCTTCGGCTGGAACCGCGATCAGCCCGACTTTCGGGACTACACCGTCGCTGCGCCGCACGTGGGCGAACTGCTCCGCTCGCTCGGCCCGACGCGCTCGGATCGGAAAAAACTTCCGGCGCGGGTTGATCTGCGCGAGTTCTTCCCCCGCGTCCGTCATCAGTACGACGCGCACAGTTCGACCGGCTTTGCCTGTGTGGCGCTGCTGGAGTATTTTGAGCGCCGCGCGCTGGGCAAGTCGGCCGAGTACGCGCCGCTGTTTCTCTACAAGACCGCCCGCAACCTCGCGCAGGTCGCTGGCGACGAGGGCGTCGAGCTGCGGACCAGTCTCAAGGCGCTGCGCCGCTTCGGCGTGCCGCCGGAACGGTTTTGGCCTTCGGTGGGCGAGCGGGTCCACCAGCAGCCGGATGCGTTTGTCTTTGCCTCCGCCACACCGCGACCGGAACTGTGCTACGTGCGTCTCGACAGCCGCAACTGCCGCGGCGCGGAGACGCTGGCGACGGTGCGCGCGATGCTCGCGGCGGGCTTTCCGGCGGTGTTCGGCTTTCCCGTGCCGAACTCGATTTCGCACGAGGCCGACATTCCCTACCGGCCGACGTTCGACTCGATTCTCGGCGGCCAAGCCGTGGTCGCGGTTGGCTATGACGACACCCGCTTGCGGGCGACCAAGGGAGCGCTGCTGGTTCGTAACTCCTGGGGTCCAAACTGGGGCGAGGGCGGCTATGGATGGCTGCCGTACTCGTACGTCTCCGAACAACTGGCCGTCGATTTTTGGACGCTGCTAAGCCGCACCTGGCTCGACTCGGGAGAATTCCGCCGCCCGCGACTGTGATGCATTTTCCGCGACGGGTAGCACCCTCCGCTTTCCGCTGCGCATCAAGTGGGATTCATCACCAAAGGTTTCCTCGGCCACCACGTAGGATG
>CAYZVT010000442.1:0-3372 GCA_964481585.1 uncultured Pirellulales bacterium | reverse complement strand
GTGGTGCCGAAGCCGCGCTCGAACGGCTCGGCAAAGAACTTGCCGTGCGTGCTGGTCAGCGATTCCTTTTCCACGGTAACTGCGCTGGGCAGTTCCAGTCCCCGCCATCGGATATGCATGAGTAACCTCCGTCAGGACCACTCGGACTGTGGGTGCGGCCAGTCCGAGAAAGTAGCTGCTAAAATGATTTTTCTAACGAGAATGTTGCGGGCGCGAAGCGCGGGGCTGGACGCGGGCCGAGCGGGTTAGACGCGGCGCTTCTTCGGCGGGCGGCAGCCGTTGTGCGGCAGCGGCGTGACGTCTTCGATCGATTTGATCCGCAGCCCGGCGGCTTCGAGCGCGGTGATCGCGCTTTCGCGGCCGCTGCCCGGACCTTTCACCTTCACCTCGACATCCTTCACGCCGAACTTCTGGGCCTTCTCGGCCGCCTGCTGCGAGGCGCACTGCCCGGCGAAGGGCGTGCTCTTGCGGCTCCCCTTGAAGCCGCAGGTGCCGGCCGACGACCAGCACAGGGCGTCGCCCTTGGTGTCGGTGATGGTGACGGTCGTGTTGTTAAAGGTGGCCTTGATGTGCGCCACCCCGGCGGTGACGTGACGCCGGGTTTTCTTCTTCTTGGTCTTCGCCACGAATGAGACTCCTGGGAGCTATAGGCTGTAAGCTGTGGGCTACGGGCTGCAGGCTACGAGCTGCAAGGCGGTAGACCTCTTGGTTGGTTGATTCGTAAGCCTCTGCGATCGGATGAGCGCTTGCTGCAAGCCCGAAGCCCGTAGCTTGTAGCCCGCAGCCCCAACTACCGCAGATCCTTCACGCCCTTCTTGCCGGCCACGGTCTTCTTGGGGCCTTTGCGGGTGCGGGCGTTGGTGCGAGTGCGCTGGCCGCGAACGGGCAAGCCGCGGCGATGCCGCAGGCCCCGGTACGCGGCAATGTCTTTCAGGCGGTTGATGTTCTGGGCGACCTGGCGGCGAAGCTGACCTTCGACCACGTAGTCCTTGTCGAGCAAGGCGGCGATGCGGGCGACTTCGTCCTCGGTCAACTCGCGCGCCCGCACCTGCGGATCAATGCCCGCCTTGTGGCACAACTCGCGGGCCACCTTGGGACCGACCCCGTAGAGATAGGTCAAGGAAATCACAGCCGGGCGATCGGCCGGAATATCAACACCCTGCAAACGCGGCATACTGCTGCACTCCCTGGAAAGTTTTGGCCCCGGCGGTGGCGGAGCGAGAATATTCGGAGATGTCTCTTGCTGGGCCTACGGCACGAGCACCTGCGGCCTAACCCTGCCGCTGCTTGTGGCGCGGGTTGGCGCAGACCACGAAGACGGTCCCCCGTCGGCGGACGATTTTGCACTTTTCGCAGATTCGTTTGACGCTCGTTCGAACTTTCATGGCCGCAAGACTCTGGCTAAATGGCAATTTAAGCTGGGTAGAAACGCCTAAGTATAATGCTTCCCTGCCTCGACCGACAAGGGGCTGTCGGCCCAGTTTTTGCAGGGACCGCTTTTTCTCCTTCTCTCCCCGGAAGAACCGGGAAGCCGCTAGCGGTGCTAGCCCCGCCCCCGGCTAAACCAGTCCGGCGGCAAGCTCCTCCTGCGTCGGCGGGCCGGTCAGCGGCCAGGGGCCGTCGGCCGTCACCGCGATCGTGTGTTCAAAGTGGGCGCTGGGCATCCCGTCGGCCGTCACTTGAGTCCAGTCGTCGGGCATCCCTTTGACCCGCTTGGTGCCCATATTGACCATCGGCTCAACGGCGATCACCAGTCCCGGTTCGATGCGGAAATCGCCGCTGGCCCGCAGGCTGCGGTTGACGAAGTTCGGCACTTGCGGATCTTCGTGCATCTCCTGGCCGATGCCGTGGCCGACGAAGCACTCGACGGTCGAAAAGCCGTGGTCGGCGACGTATTGGGCCATTTCGGCGGCGACTTGGCTCCACATGCTTTTCTTGCCCATCAGCTCAATCGCCAATTCCAGCGTGCCGCGCGTCACATCGAGCAGCCGCTGCACATCGGGGTCGATCTTGCCGACCGGGTGCGTGATGGCCGCATCGGCGCACCAGCCCTCGATGCGGCAACCGGTGTCGATGCTCACCACGTCCCCTTCTTTCAGCACGCGCTCGCCGGGAATGCCGTGTACGACCTCGTCGTTGACCGAAATGCAGGTCACGGCCGGGAAGGGGGGCTTGCCGCGTTGGCTGTGCGGGTAGTGCTTGAAAAGCGAGAAAGCGTGGATCTGGTCGAAAAACTTCTCCACCGCCTGGTCGATGGAGCGCGTCGTGGCGCCGGGCGTCACCAGCGGGGCGGCAATCTGGTGCGCGCGCCAGACCGCCAAGCCCGCCTTGCGCATCTGCGCCAGTTCGCGTTTGCTTTTGAGGTTCTTCACGCGCTGTCAGCTCCTCGGTTCAGCGGCTGGGGCTGGTTCTTCGATGCGGGGTGAGGACGGCTACGGGAGACGCAGCGCCGTCTTGATGCGGTCGAACACGCCGTCGATCGTGCCAATGCCGTCGATCACGTGCAGCAGCCCGCGCTGTTGGTAGTAGTGGACCAGCGGCTTGGTAATCGCTTCAAAATCGCGAAACCGCCGCCGGATCGTTTCCGGGGTATCGTCGCCCCGGCCGCGGCCGGCGAGGCGCGCCACCAGGGCATCTTCGGGTACGCGGAAGTCGAGGGCGGCGTAGACCTCTTCGCCGCGCTGGGCGAGGTACTCATCGAGCGCCCGCGCCTGGCCCAGCGTCCGCGGAAACCCGTCAAAGAGGCTGCCGTGCTCGCAGTCCGGCTGGGAAAGCCGGTCGCAGACCGCCTGGACAATCACCGCATCGGGGACCAGGTGGCCGTCTTCCATGTAGGTTTGGGCGATCCGCCCCACGTCGCTCCCCTCGGCCGTGGCTTGCCGTAGCATCTCGCCGGTCGAGAGATGTGGAATGTTCAGGTATTCGGCCAGCCGCTTCGACTGCGTGCCTTTGCCAGCGCCCGGAGGGCCTATGAACACAATCCACATTTGATCGGTCTCGTCGCAGTCCGAGCGTCCACTGAGGCTCGCGGTGTCTGCTGGCGGTCGCTCTACTTCTCTAGGAGACCTCGGTAGTTTCGCATTACCAGATGACTGTCGATCTTCTGAACCAGATCGAAGGCCACGCTCACGGCAATCAGTAGCCCGGTGCCTCCGTAGAAGCTGGCCACCATCGGCGAGACGCCCATCGAGGCGGAAATCAGCGTGGGGATAATCGCCACCAGCGCCAGGAAGCCTGCCCCGACGTAGGTGATCCGCACCATCACTTTTTCCAAATAATCGGCCGTCCGCTTGCCAGGACGGTAGCCGGGAATAAACGAGCCAAAGTTCTTCAGGTTCTCGGACATGTCCTTCGGGTTGAAGGTGATCGCCG
>CAYZVT010000441.1:0-3376 GCA_964481585.1 uncultured Pirellulales bacterium | reverse complement strand
GGCGTGGCCCATCGTGAAGTGGCGCGCGTCGCGGCGGCCGTGTCGCGCGTCGAGGGCGTGCGTTTGCATGTGGGGGTTCTGGAAACGGAATAGCGCTGCCGATGATGACTCAGCTTGCCTGCCCCCATTGTTCCCGCCCGCTGCCGCCGTCTGAACTGTCGGCGAGCGAGCAACCCGCCTGCCCCGACTGCGGCGAAACCCTCGCGCGGCCGTCGCCGGCATTTGTGACCGCGCCGGCGGTGGACGACGTGCAGCCGGAAGACGATTTTGAAGACGAAGGCCCGCTGCGCTTGGGCGGCTGGCGAGCGCCAGCGGATCAAGGCGAGATGGACATGACGCCGATGGTCGACGTCACGTTTCTGTTGCTCATCTTTTTCATCATGACCGCCGCTTTCGCCTTGCAAAAGGCAATCGAGATTCCGCCGACCGAAGAAGAGACCGCGCAGAAGCAAACGCTTGAGGATTTTGAAGAGGACCAAGATTACGTGGTGGTGCGCGTCGATGCCGACAACGTGTTTTGGGTCAGCAGTCCGGCAAGCGACAAGGAACAAGAAGCGCCGAGCGAAGTGGAACTGCTGGCTCAGTTGCGCGCCGCGCGCGGGCCGGCGGCCGGGGGCCGGGGGCCAAGCAAGATGCTGGTGCTCGCCAGCGGCGATGCGCGTCACGAGTTCGTGGTCAAGGCACTCGACGCGGGCACGGCCGTCGGCATGGAAGAAGTGAAGCTCTCGACGATGGATGAACTTTAGCCTCGCACCCGAGGCGCCACGGAACCGAAGGGGAGAGCATGGACGGGGCACAATTTCTCGACCTGCTGGAACAACGCCAGTGGTTGTCGCCAAAACTGCTGGAAAGTCTGCGCCAGCAGGTGGCGGCCGCGCAGAGCGACATCACGGCCGAGGCGATCGCGCGGCAACTCGTCGCCAAAAACCGCCTCCTGCCCGAACAGGCGGAAGATCTGCTGCGCAGCGGCGATTCCCCCAACATTGCCGAGGAACTGAGTCTCGCGCCGGATGAGGCACTGGGCGAGCGTGATCATCCCTCAGGGCGTGCCGAAGGCAGCGCAAGTGCCGCGTCATCCGCCTCAGCCGACGCTGGAAATGCCTCGCTTCTGGAAGAAGAATTGGGCGGGCCAGCCGGCGATCCGCTCGACCAGTTACTCGACGACCCGCTCCTGGCAAACGGCGCGCTCGGCGATCCGCTCGCCGCCGGAGGCGCCACGCTCGGCACGGGAGCCAAACGGAAAAAACGCCCAGCACGCGATCGGTCGAAGAGCCAGTGGGACTCGCCGCTGATGTTGGTCGGCGGCGGCGGGCTGCTCTTTTTGCTCCTCGTTGGGGGCGTGGCGCTCTGGTTCATCAATCGCGGCGGCGGCGACGAGCAGTTGAAAGTCGCCCAGGAGTTCTACCGCCAAGGCTCGTACACGCAGGCGATTGCCAACTACGACGCCTTTCTCGAAGACTATGCCAGCCATCCCGAAGCGAGCCGAGCGCGCGTGCAGCGCGGACTGGCCCGCATTCGCCAGGCTACCGACGGCACGAGCCGCTTTTCCGCAGCACTGGAAACCGCCAAGACGGTGCTGCGCGAAGTCGAGGATGAACCTGCTTTCCCGCAGTCGCGCGACGATCTGCGCGCGCTGCTGCCCGCGATCGCCGAAGGGCTGGCCGCAAAGGCCGGCGCGGCGGAAGATCCAGCGGAAGTGCAAGGGCTGGTCGATCAAACGCGCGAAGCTCTGGTGCTGCTCGCAAATACCAAGTACGTGCCCAAGTCCGTCCGCCCCGAGCAGCGGATCGAGCAGATCGAAGGCGCGCTGAACGTCGTGACGCGCGACTTGGAACGCGACTCGCAGCTTCAGCAAACACTGCTTCAAATCGAAACGCTCGTCCAACAGCAAAAGACGAACGCAGCCTTCGCCGCGCGGCGGGCGTTGCTCAAAACGTATCCCGACCTGAGGGATGACGAGCGAATCGCCAGCGCCGCGCGCTCGATCGCCGAGGCCGAGGCGGGTAACGTGCGGGTAGTCGAAGACGGCCGCCCCGCGCTCACTGAGGAACGCTCCTCGCCGCTGGTGGCCGAGCTTGCCCTGGCACATCGCCGCGCCGCCACAGAACCGAGCGCCGCAGCGTCGCAGCCGGTCGTGGTGCGCGTGCAGGGAGCGCTCTATGGACTCGATCGGGCGACGGGCCGGCTGCTCTGGCGGCGCTGGACCGGAGCGGACGCGGCGATTGAGCCGGTAGCGCTGGGCGACGCAGCCGGGGCCGTGCTGGCGGTCGATGCTCAGCATGACCAACTGTTGCGGATTGACACCGGCAGCGGCGAATTGCGCTGGCGGCTGCCGATCGAGGATCGCGCGAGCCAGCCGGTCGTCGTGCGCGAGCGGGCGTTCGTCGCGACGCGCTCGGGCAAGGTGATGGCGCTCGATGTGGAACAGGGGACGCTTTTGCGGCACGCGCTCGTGCCGCAACCGCTGGCGGTTTCGCCCGCCGTTGATTTTGACGGGCGGCACCTCTATCAGGTTGGCAGTCACTCGAACGTGTATGTCCTGTCCGCCGATAACCTCCAGTGTCAGGAAGTCTTCTATCTCGGCCACGAGCCGGGCACGGTGGCCGTGCCGGCGGTCGTCGCCGGGCGGGCGTTGCTGGTCGCGGAGAACTGGGGGCTAGAGGATGCGACGCTGCATGTAATCGCCCTCGACGAGCAAGGCCGATCGCTCCGTGCGGCGCAGCAGATTCGGCTCAAGGGGCACGTTCTTACGCCTCCGCGCGTGGCCGGCCGTCAAGTGGCGGTGGCGACCGACCGAGGCGAGATTCATGTGTTCGAGGTGAGCACCGCTAGCCAGGGGCAGCCGCTGATCGAACTTGTGCATCGCGATCCCGAGCCGGGTGCGCCGCTGGTGCGGCATTTGATGCTCGACGAGAGCCGCCTGTGGGTGGCTGACCGCCAGCTTGGCCGCTACACGGTTCACGCGTCGAGCCAACGGCTCGTGCCTCAGCCGATCGACGAGCCGGACGACGGTGATGTGTTCGTCGCGCCGCTCAAGTCCGCAGGAGAGCTTGTCATTTCCCAGCGCCGCCGCAAAGCAGCGGCGGGCGTGACGGTCTCCGCCGTGGATGCTCAAAGCGGCCGGCGACGATGGCAGACCAATCTTGCCGTGCCACCGGCCGGCGCGCCGGTGGTGAATCTCAGTCCGCCTGAAATCGGACTGGTCAGCGTAGCCGGGGATGTTTTCAAGCTCGACGCGGCGGCGATCCAAGCGCGTGTCCACGATCAACCGCTCAAGACCGCGCGGCCTGAATCGGCCGAGATGTTGACCGAGCGAGTCCAACTCGGCGGCCACACCTACGTCGAGAGCGAGCCCGGCCGGGGCTCGACCTTCTAT
>CAYZVT010000440.1:0-3384 GCA_964481585.1 uncultured Pirellulales bacterium | reverse complement strand
TTCGGCGCGCCAGAGACGGTGCCCGCCGGCAGGCAAGCCCGCAGGGCGGCGAAGGCGTCGCATTCGCCACGTAACTGGCCTTCGACGTTCGAGGTGATGTGCATCACGTGGCTATAGCGCTCGATCGTCATCACGTCGGTCAGCTCGACCGAGCCGTACTGCGCGACGCGGCCCACGTCGTTGCGCCCCAGATCGACGAGCATCACATGCTCCGCCCGTTCCTTCGGATCGGCGAGCAGTTCGTCGGCCAACTGTTGATCTTCCTCGTCACTCGCCCCTCGCTTGCGAGTCCCCGCAAGCGGTCGCACGGTTACGCGGCCATCGACGACGCGGACCATTACCTCCGGCGAACTACCCACGAGCGTCACGCTCGGCAGCCGCAGGTAAAACATGAAGGGACTGGGATTGACGACGCGCAAGGTGCGGTAGATCTCAAACGGATGCGACTCGATCGGCAGTTGCAGCCGCTGGCTGAGCACGACCTGAAAAATATCGCCCGCGCGGATGTACTCGACGCACTTGCGCACGGCGTTCTCGAACTCGGCCTGTTTGAAGTTCGACGTGTACTGCAAACTCACGCCGCCTTGCGGCGCGATGTCGGTTGGCGCGAGCGAGCTATCCGGCTCCGCAAGCGTTTTTACCAGTCGATCCACGCGGGCGGTGGCCTGGTCGTAGGCGGCACGCAAGTCGCCGCCGGCCTGATCGACGCGGGCGAGCACGACCACAAAACTCGTCTTGCTGACGTTGTCGAAGACGACCATATGGTCGTAGAAGGCAAAGGCCAAGTCCGGCAGGAGCCGGTCGTCGTGCGGCGCGTCGGGCAAATGTTCGCTGTAGCGGACCGTGTCGTAGCCGGCGTAGCCGACCGCGCCGCTGACAAACGGCGGCAACTCCGGCAGATGGACCGCGCGCACCGCCTGGACCCGCCGGCGCAGTTCTTCGAGCGGATCGTCGGAGGTGAACGTCTCCGCTTCGCTGCCGTGAAAAATGGTGACTTGGTTGCCGCGTGCTTCGAGCCGCTCAAACGGTTCGGCCGAAAGAAAGCTGTAGCGGCCGACCTTTTCGCCGCCGATGACGCTCTCAAACAGGCAGGCCGCATCGCCGGTGTCGAGCTTGTGGAACGCCGAAACCGGCGTCAGCGCGTCGGTCACGAGCCGGCGGTAGACCGGCACCAGCGCCCCCTCTTGAGCCAGCCGAGCGAAGGTTTCAAAGTCAGGATAGTGCGGCATAAGATCGCTCGAAGAACACGACCGAAGGAGCCAAAATACCGCCGCTGGCGCGGCGCCGCCTCGATCTTATCAGCCGGTGAAGCGACCGGCAACGCAAGGCCCGCGAGCCGACTTATCTAGTTGGCTTGTCACAGCTTATCGCCAATGTGGCTCTCCTTGACACCCCGCAGGGCACTGCTAGAATCGCTCAGGAGACCGGAGGGAAGCCTGCCGCGGCGGCAGGTGCTATCGCCGCGCCGCAAGCTGCGTGCGGCCCAAGAACTTCCGGCTTTTGACTCCCCCTTTGCCTTTTGTTCTCTCGACGACGCGCTACGACAACTGCCGATGAAATGCCAACAGTGTGACAAGCCGGCCACGTTCCATATCACCGAGCTAACCGGCGGCAAGCCCCAGGAATTGCACCTCTGCGAGGATCATGCCCGCGCGTACCTGACCGAGAGCGAAGAAGAAGTTCCGACGAGCGTTTCGAGCCTGGCCGGCATGCTGGCCCAGCAGCTTGCGGTGGGCGAGACGGCCGAGGAATTGGCGCGGCTGGAGCAAAAAAGCTGCCCGGTCTGTGGCATCACGTTTTTGGAGTTCCGCAAGCAGGGTCGCCTCGGCTGCCCGAACGACTACGCCTTTTTCCAAGGCGAATTGGAACCGCTGATCCTCAATATCCACGGCGAGACCCAGCACACCGGCAAGGTGCCCGAGCGCTGCGGCGGCGATAGCAAGCGCCAGACCGAACTGATTCGCCTGCGGCGGGAGATGAAGGAAGCGGTGAACAGCGAACAGTATGAGCGGGCGTCGCAACTGCGCGACGAGATCCGCCGCATTGAGGAGCAAGCAGCCGGCGGCGAAGAGGAACCCTCCGAGTCGTAGCCGCTCCCCTGCTCCGGCGGCCGAAGGCGGAGCAACAGGACGACCCGAGCGTGCTGCGGGAGCCGGAAGCACCGCCGCACGCTCCCCTTTGAATCGCGATAAAGGTAACGCTGCCGTGGAACTGGATGATCTAGCGACCAATAACGGCCAATGGCTGCGCGGCTCGGGGCCGGAGTCGGATATTGTCATTAGCAGCCGGGTGCGCCTGGCGCGCAATCTGGCCGAGTTTCCGTTCATCAGCCGCGCGACCGAAGCGGACCGCGGCGAAGTCGCCAAATCGCTCAAAGGCGCCGTCACTTCGGCCACCGGCTCCGACTCGATGCTCTATGTCGATGTGAGCAAGCTGGAGCGGCTCGACCGCCAGTTCCTTGTCGAGCGGCAGCTTATCAGCCGCGAATTGGCCGACGGCGATGGAGCGCGGGGCGTGGCGATTGGGCTGGACGAGCAGTTCAGCGTCATGATTAACGAGGAGGACCACCTCCGCATCCAGGTCATGCACAGCGGCCTCGACCTGCAAGCCGCTTGGGCACAGATCAACGATCTCGACAACCGTATCGAGCAGCGGGTGACCTACGCCTTTAGCGATCGCTTGGGGTATCTCACCGCCTGCCCCACGAACGTCGGGACGGGCTTGCGGGTGAGCGTGATGCTGCACCTGCCGGCGCTGGTGATTACCCGGCAGATCGAAAAGGTCTTTCGCAGTCTACAAAAGATCAGCCTCGCCGTGCGCGGCCTCTACGGCGAAGGCTCGCAGGCGATGGGCGACTTTTATCAGATCAGCAATCAAATCACGCTCGGCCGCACGGAAAAGGATCTCATTAAGCAGGTCGGCGACGTGGTGCCGGTGCTGATCGAGTACGAACGCGAAGCCCGTGAGTTTCTGGTGCGTGAAAGCCATCAGACGCTTCACGACCGAGTGAGCCGCGCCTACGGCATCCTGCGCACCGCGCAGACGATTAGCTCGGAAGAGACGATGCATCTCCTTTCCAGTGTGCGGATGGGCGTAAACCTAGGACTGATTCGCGGCCTGGAAATCCCGACCGTGAATAAGCTGTTCATCCACACCCAGCCGGCCCATCTGCAGAAGCTGCGCGGCGTGGAACTCGACACCGCCGATCGCAACATCGAGCGCGCCAGCTACCTGCGCCGCCATCTGAACAAAGAAGACGGCGACATCTCGAAGCAGAATTAGAGCGTCCTCGTTCCCCGGTAGTGTCTCTCTCTTAGAGACTTGGGCAAGCTGCCCTGCTCACGGCCCCGACGGGGCCGAACCCGTTTTCCCACGGCGCAGCCC
>CAYZVT010000439.1:0-3387 GCA_964481585.1 uncultured Pirellulales bacterium | reverse complement strand
CTCGCCTTCCTTGCGGCTGTAGTCGAGATAGAGCATCGAAGCGACGGCATCGACGCGCAGCCCGTCGATGTGGTAGCGGTCGAGCCAGAAGAGGGCGTTGGAGACGAGGAAGTTGCGGACCTCGTTGCGTCCATAGTTAAAGATCAGCGTGCCCCAATCGGGATGCGCGCCTTGCCGTGGGTCGGCGTGCTCGTAGAGCGCCGTGCCGTCGAACTGGCGCAGGCCGTGCCCATCGCGGGGGAAGTGGGCGGGCACCCAGTCGATGATGATGCCGATGTCGTGCTGATGGCAGTAGTCGACGAAATACATAAAGTCCTGGGGCGAGCCGTAGCGCGAGGTGGCGGCATAATAGCCGACCGTCTGATAGCCCCAACTGCCGGTGAAGGGATGCTCGCTAACCGGCATTAGCTCCAGATGCGTGTAGTGCATCTTCTGGCAGTACTCGACCAACTGGTGCGCCAGCTCGCGGTAGTTGAGCCAGCCGTTGGGCGAAGTGGCCGAGCGCCGCCAACTGCCGAGATGCACTTCGTAAATCGAGATCGGCCGATCGAGATTCGTGCCTTGCGCGCGGCGCGTCATCCACGCTTGGTCCTGCCAGGCGAAGCCGCTCAGGTCGGCCACCTTCGAGGCGGTGCGCGGCGGCAGCTCGGCAGCGAATCCGTAGGGATCGGAGCGCTCGGAGACTTGGTCACCGTTGCGGACCTGGAACTTGTAGAGATCGCCCTCGCCCAACCCCGGCACAAACAGTTCCCAGATGCCGCTGGGGATGAGCTTGCGCATCGGGTGCTTGCGGCCGTCCCAGCCGTTGAAGTCGCCGATCACGCTGACACTCGTGGCGTTGGGAGCCCAGACGGCGAAGTTCACCCCTTCGATCCCCTCGACGGTGCGGAGCTGCGCGCCGAGCTTTTCGTAGCTCCGCCAGTGCTGCCCTTCGCCGAGCAAGTAGAGATCGTAGTCGGTCAGCAGCGGCGGGAAGGCATAGGGGTCGTGCATCGTCTTCTGCTCACCGCGCGAGTCGGCAACCCGCAGTTGGTAGCGCGTCACAGCTTGGGTGTCCTCGTGAGGGGGAAGCAAGGCTTCGTAGAGACCGGCCGGGTGGATTCGCCGCATCGGTCGCGACTGGCCGTGCGCGGCGTCGAGCACCCAGGCCTGGCTCGAATCGGGCAGAAAAGCCCGCACGGCCACCAGGCGGCGACCGTCTTCGACGATTTCGTGCGGCCCGAGAATTTCAAACGGGTTCTGGTGCCGCCCTTCGAGCAACGAGGCGAAGCTGCCAATGGATACTTTCGTGCGCACGTGGTTCGGCTCCGGTTGCAGTCCTTCGCACGCCCTTGGTGCCGCGAGACACTGCGTCTCCGCAGGAGGTGCTAGTCGCTTAAATCAGAGAAACGAGACTTCGGTGGTAGCTGTTATCGGCCGCAGGGGTCGGCTTCTCGCGTACGTCTCCCCGGACGCGCGTCTCGGCAGGAAAGCTCCCCCAAGCGTACTATTTTGCCTGTCGATCGTAAACCCGCCGGGCGGACAGGGGAGTCGGTATGGGGAGACTCCTGATTGACGGATTCGGCGAAGGGCCAGACGCTGTCAACGCCCGGCTAGCGCCGGCTGTCGGCCGACCAAGCGTTCTCCTAGCCGGTTGAGCCACGGACGACGTGAAGGGGCACGACGCGGGGAAGCAGCGGTGCCGTCAGCCTGCAGCGCGGCCCGCGCTGGTCCCGGTTCGTCTTTACGTTGCGGCGGCTCGCCCATCGGGCGATGGATCGGCGCGGCCGGCTTGTGCGGAGCATCAAACCGCCAGGTGCGGCAATCGACCTGATGGAACTTCAGCGCCTGATCGACCCGCTGCCAGAGGTCGAGATGCTTCACTGGCGTCAATTCGCCAAACCGCTCCCAGCACCAATCGTTCTCGCGCCACTCGCGTAGCCCGTGCATCAGCCCCTGCCGCACGTAGCGGCTGCCAGTGACGACCGTGACGCGCGAAGGCTGATCGAGCGCTTCAAGCCCGCGCACCAGCGAGAGCAGTTCGAGCCGTTCGCCCTGCACGCCCGGTTCAAAATCTCCCGCCGCGAGCTGCTCGCCCGACTCGGAGTGGGCCAGCACAAAGCGCCAGCGGCCGGCGGTCGCGCCGCTTTGGGTTTCGGCCAGCAGAACGTAATGCGGAGCGGTGGCAAGCATGGTTCGCCTCAACGTCCCGCCCATCAAGCGTGGCATGCGGCCTCGCCCCGCGCGGCTTCCGGCGGAGGAAAGCGCAGGTGCGGCTTGGCAGCCAGCTTGCGGAGAGACATCAGTGGGAGTGAAGCCGGCGCCACCCTGCGGGCACCGGCAGCGGCGAATCCGTCAGCACAGATAGCCCCTTAGCGGCTACTTCGGGGCTTCCCTCCCCTAAGCCAGCGAGAAACTTCCCGCGGCTGATTTTACTTATCGGAAAGTCCAACCTATATCCTCCAGCCTTCCGGGGCAAAAAGTTTTGCCGAAGCCCCTGCTGCCTCCGTTCAGGCCCACCGGCTCCTCTCCGAGCGCTTGCAGTTGGCGTGACCCCGTAGTACGACAAGGGCAGATGGAGGGAGTGACGTGGTTATTGCCTACGGAGATTTGCTGATCGAGTATCAAGCCTCGACCGATCCACCCCGAACGTGATTACCAGCGTGCTCTCGCGTCTGTTGATCGCTTGATGCAGTTGGCGGGATCAAAGCCGGCAAAGCCGCAGCGTGACATGATTGATCTGCTTGCGACGATGATCCAGCAGTATGAGTCGGAACGTTTTTCGAAGCCGAAAATAAGTCCGGGCGAGATGCTGCAATTCGCTCTCGAAAATCGCAAGATTACGCAGACCGAGCTTTCGGTCGCGACGGGGGTGCCACGCTCGACCCTCGCAAACGTGATTGCCGGGCGTCGCGCCATCAGCAAGGCCAACGCGCGCAAGTTGGCGGAGTTTTTTGGCGTCGGTGTGGAACTGTTTATCGAATGATGAGTTTTGCACCATCCACGGCGGGGAATCGACGAGGCGGACATTCAGAGCGGCGGAAGCTCTCTCCGAAAATTCCCGGCCCGAGGGCTGCCTGAAGTGGCTGGCGATAAGCACGCCTGGCGGATTCGCGTGGACGACTATCGAATTTCGTACGACATCCACGATCAGCGCTTACTCGTGCTGGTGGTGCGCATCGGGCATCGCAAGGACGCTTACCAGAAAGGCACGTAAACGAAGGCCCTTGCACCCCAGCAACGGCCGCGAAAAGCGGCGCAGCTCGGAATCGAATCGGCTCGCATCCGCTGCCATGGGAACTTACACCTGGGGCAGATTCTGATGACCGGAAAGGATTTTGTGTTCCTCGATTTCGAAGGTTCACAATCCACTTCGCTTTCGGAGCGCCGCGTCAAGTTCAACTATGC
>CAYZVT010000438.1:0-3403 GCA_964481585.1 uncultured Pirellulales bacterium | reverse complement strand
AACTGGAAGCCTTGCGTCCATTCGGTCCAGCCTTGGGCGGTGCACTTGCCTTCGATCGTAAAGACCGGCGTCGCATCTCCGGAGCGGTAGCGCTCGCCAAGGGCGAGAATTTTTGTCCCCGCCGCTTGCCACAGGCGGTCGAGGGCCGGAAGCAGGCTCGTCGGCTGGAGTTTTAGATCAACGTCGATCATGAGCGGAGCAGGGGATGAGGTGGGTGTTTGAGCGGTGGGCGTTTTGGCTCGTCACGCGGCTGGTTGGCGCAGCAACACTTCACCTCGGCCGACCGTGAGAAGATCGCCATGAAAAAGTTCGTAGTGCGCGGTGAGCAGCGAGTCGTCGAAGGGAAAGCCGTACTGGCGAAGCTGCCGCAGCAACAGCGTCAGGGCCTGGGGACGGTAGCTGCACGCGCGTCGGAAGGTCGGCAGCAGCGCGGGGCGCTGCTTGCCAAGCAGCGCGACGGTGCCGCGACGCATGCCGGCTGCCGGACGGATGCCGCAGTGGCCGAAGACGAGCACCGTGCCGGCGATCATGTTGAAGCCGGCCAGATCGCCCGCCGCACCTCCGACGGCGATCAGCCCGCGCCGCATCGAGTGGCCGACCTCGTTGCCGACGTTGCCCTCGACCAAGAGCGTCCCGCCGGTCATGCCCCGCGCGCTGCCGCGATAGGCGGCCCCGGTGAGGTGGCCGGCGCTGCCGCGCACGTGAATCCGCCCGCCGCGCATTTCCGCGCCGAGCATGTCGCCGGCATCGCCCTCGACGAAGATCGTCCCGCCCCGCATCTGGCTGCCGACATGCCGCCCGGCGCTGCCGTGAATGTGGATAGCGCCCTGCTCTAAATGAGCACCGATCCAGTGGACGCTGGACAGATCGCCCTCGAAGTCAAACCGCAAATCGCTCGGATCGCCGCTGATCTGAAAAAATTCTGCCAGCGGCAGCCGGCGGTTGCCGTGAAAAATCTCAAACCGCTCGATCTCGGCGAGCGACTTGCCGCGCACCGCCGTCGGCGTCAGCCCTTCGATTTCGATGGGCACAGTCGTCTCGGCGAGGTAGCGAAGTCTCAGGGCCATAGCGGAGGCCAGACGGCAGGAAAGGAGCAGAAGCGTGGGAGGAAACGCCTACTCTAGCCTGCTGCGTGGCGGCTGTCCACCGAACCACCCACGGCGCGACGGGTGAGCCGCCGGCTCAAGCCGCTACAATAGAAAAAGCGTCCGGCGCGGGAGGAAAGGGCTTCACCACAGCGGGAGGAAGAAGCGATGCGGCGTGCGGCGATTGTGCTTTGCGGTGGCAGGAGTCGCCGCATGGGACTGGAGAAAGCAAGTTTGCCGTTTGGAGCCGAGGCGATGCTCCAGCGCGTCGTGCGCCGCGTGAGCGCGGCGGTGGAGACGGTCGTGGTCGTTGCCGCGCGCGAGCAGGCCTTGCCCGACTTGCCGGCCGAGGTGGCGGTGGTGCGCGACGAGCGCGACGAGCGTGGGCCGCTCGAAGGACTTGCCGCCGGGCTGCGGGCGCTCGAAGGAAAGGCCGAGGCCGTTTATCTGACTGGCTGCGACGTGCCGCGATTGGTGCCGGCGTTCGTGGAGCGGATGTTCGAACAGCTTGCCGGGCACGAAATCGCCGTGCCGGTCGATGAGCAGTTTCAGCATCCGCTGGCGGCGGTTTATCGGCCGGCCGTGCTGCCGCGCATCGAGGCGCTGCTGCGCGGGGACCGCTTGCGGCCCGTCTTTCTGTTCGAGCAAGCCGACACGCGCGCGGTGCCGGTCGCGCTGCTGCGCGAAGTGGACCCGGAACTAGCGACGCTCGACAATCTCAACCGCCCGAACGACTACCTCGGCGCGCTCCGCCGCGAAGGCTTGGATGTTCCCGCCGACGTGCTTGCCGTGCTCCGCCGCGTGGGCGGGTACTGACGAAAGCGTCCTTCCCGCGCAGGCGGGACGGGGGATTTTGAATGGTGGATGTTGGATGTTGGATTGGGGACGGGAGCGCGTCTGCCTTTTCCTTCTCGCGTGCGCTGCACCTCTTTTCGCCCGCAGCCTCTAGGCCGGTTAGCCGGTTTGTCTCTCCCGTAAGGCAAAACCCGCCCTCTGGATTCCCGCCTGCGCGGGAAGGACGTATTGTGCTGACCGCTGACGACAGCCGGCCCTTCGGGGGCTTCCGCTGTCGCGGTGCGCCCCCGCCACCCAGAGTTCATTCCCGCACCAGCGGCTACTCGGCCCGCTGCGGGACGGGTTGGGGGGCGTGGAGATGAGCGGGATCGACCGGGTAGTTGCGGTACTGGATCGAGTAGCAGCTTTCAAACCAGGATTGGATATCGGCTTCGCGGTCAGGATCGTAGTCCGGCGCGACGTGCAGCGTGCGGCCATTGGGCGTGGCGCGGATGTCGCCTTGATCGACGAGCACTTCGCCCGCCTTGATGACCATGCGCGGGGTCTCGAACATGACCTGCTTGTTCTCGTGCGGCGTGTAGATCGTGATATCGGCGTCGGCTCCGGGGCCGAGATGCCCTTTGTGGTCGAGGCCGAGAATCCGTGCCGGTCCTGAACGGGTGATGATGGCGATTTCGTAGAGCGAGTACTCGCGCTCCAGATCGCCAAGCGTGCTCCGCTCGCGCACCAGCGGCGAGCAGGCGTTGAGACAGTCTTGGCGATAGGTGCGGTCCATCAGCAGGCGAATGATCTGCGGGTAGGCGAGGAACGAGCCGCCGTTGGGGTGGTCGGTGCTCATCACCACGCGCCACGGATCGTCCACGAGCAGATACCATTCCAGCCCAATTGCCCACTGCAGCGCGTGGACGAGCGACTTGTTCTTGTACTGGATCGGCGTGATGCCGCAGCCCGACTCCATCTCGATGTCGCCGCTGAACCACTTGCCGCCGTAGACGTTCGAGAGGAAGTAGCCGAGCGGCCCGTCGCCGGTCATGCTGGTCGTGTCGCCGAAGAGGACTTGGCCCACGTCGATTGTGAGGTTGTCGTGGGCGTTGACGTACTCAGCCAGTTGCGGCACCTTGCTATTGAAGGTGTTTTCGTCCGCCTCGCCGCCGCCGTAGCTGTGGAACTGGATATGCGTCAGATGCCCGCGATGCCCTTCGAGCGCCTGCATCGTCTCCAGCGTCGTCGTCCAGTTGCCCGGCATGCCGAGTTGGTTGCAGTGAATGTGAACCGGGTGCGGCAAGCGCAGTTCGTTCGCCGCACGGGTGACTTCCGTGATGATCTGCCGGGGCGTGATCTGAAAATGATCGACCGGCTCATCCAGCCCATGCGCGCTGCCCGGCTGGCGGTGTTTCCAGGCCTCGACGCCGCCGGGATTCACCAGCTTCGGCGCAAAACCCTTCGCCGCGCCGAGCAACCAGGCGATGAACGCTTTCAGCTTTTCCGGCTCCTGCTGCTGAATCGACTTCATCACGTAATGA
>CAYZVT010000437.1:0-3404 GCA_964481585.1 uncultured Pirellulales bacterium | reverse complement strand
AGAAGAGGGCAGCCGCCACGCAGCTCGTGCAAACGCCGCTGTCGATGTTCCAGTGCCCCAGCCGCCGCCAACCGCTCTTGCTGCGCATGAAAGGCGGCCAGTCCGGCGGGAATCACCCCTACAATGCAACTGCGGTGGAAAGGGTGGCCAAGTCGTGTTACCTGATGAATGGCGGCGCACGCAATCCGCCGATTGACGCGACTCATTTTCCGCCCGGCCCCGCCTCGCTCGATGCCGCAGCCAGCTACGGCAATTGGCCCCCCGCCAGCTATAACACAGGCGTCGGCTATGGGCGCACCGTCACAGGGCTCGCCAATTTACGCGACGGGACGAGCAATACGTATCTCTTTGGCGAAAAGTCAATCAATCCCGACGTGTACCGCGCCACGTCAGCGGCGAGCGACAGCCAGATGGGCACCGGCGATGCGCAGAGCATGTACGTCGGCTATGATACCGACACCTTCCGCTGGACCGAACAGCCTCCGGTGCCCGACACATCGGGAGCGGTTCTCGACTGGCGGTTCGGCAGCGCGCATGCCGGCGGTGCGCAATTCGTCTTCTGCGACGGCTCAGTTCACTTCGTCAGCTTCTCGGTCGCCGCCGAGGTTCACCAGCGTCTTGGGCACCGGGCGGACGGCGAAATCGTCGATAGGACGGCGCTCTAAGCAGATCCTGGATCGGGTGGCTGCTAGTCATAGCGGCGCGCGCCGCGCGAGAGGGGGTACGGCAGGCCGCGCCAGCCGGTCCCCCCGCGTTCGCGGAACATTTGCCGCCTACGCGGTCTTCCGTAGACGCTTGCGGTAGAGCAGCAGGAGCGCGAGCAGCGCGCTCGTTCCTAGCCAAGTGCTCGGCTCGGGGGCGGAGAGATTGGCGAAGCCGGCGACGCGGAAGCCGGTGAATTGGGTTTCACTAAAGGAATTGCCCCAGGCGCGGAAATCGGAGCCGAGCGGATCGAGGTTGCTGCTATACGCGCCGCCCCGCCAGCCGCGGTTGGAGCCGCCGATGATCGTCTCGTTCCAGTCCCAGACGTTCCCCCCTTGGTCGAAGGTGCCGTACGGGCTTTCCGAGAGCGTGTACGCGCCGACGCCGGTGTAGGGATAGTCGTCGTCGCCGTTGGTGTAGCCCGGAAAGATGCCATCGTGGTGGTTGATCGAGTTGCCCGAATCGCTCGACGGCAGATTGTTGTCGGGCGTCGCGTCGGTGCCGGTGGGATAGTCGTAGTATCCAGCGCCGCCCGGCTTATTGGGATCGTAGTAGGCGGCTTTGTACCATTCATTTTCGTTGGGGAGGAACCACTGCGCGCCGGCATTGCGTGTGATGGTGTTGGCGCTGATGCCGCCGCTGGTCAAGGTGTAAGCGCCGTTTTCTGTGTCGCCGCTCCCCTGCCCGTTATGCAGCCAGTTGGCAAACCGCGCGGCGTCCCAGAAGTTGACGAACACGACCGGCTTGTTGCCGTAGGTGTAATCGGTTCCTCCCGGGGCTTGGCCGGCTGCGGGGCTTTTGACGGCGTACTTCGCACCGGCGCCGGCGCCAGAGTTAAAGACAATGCCGCCCCGCGTGTTGCTCGCCATGTTGCCCGAATAGAGCCCGCGCGCGTTCGCGCCGGTCGGGTCGACGGCATTGAGGAACTCGACGTACTGAGCGTTACTGACTTCATGCTTGCCCATCTGGAACTCGTACCCCACGGCCCCAAACGTTCCATCCACCTGCGTCTCGCCCGCGTTGCCGGGATTGCCGATCGTGACGGTGGGGATCACGACCGCTTGAGTCGAAGCGCTGCCGAATGCCAAAGCGAGCAGTGACCCAGAGAAACAGACGACGCGAGCAGACCAGAGACGAACGGCGTTTGCCATTGGTGATCTCCCCAAGGTACGAAAACCGGCTTCACCAGGAGCAGCCTGCAGAAGCGGAGGCGCGATGAGCTTCGCCAGTATAAGCCTCAAAAAAGACGGGGGAAGCACCTGAACGATAAAAAAGGGGACGCAGCTCCTTTTGGCGTTGGCGGCCCGAGGAAGGTCGGTCGTGCGGCGGGTGACGCAAGGCGGCCGATCGGGTATCATGCCCGCTGAAAGAAGCGTGGCTAGGTAAGACGTTGGGGCGTCAGGCGGGTTTCGGCTTTGAGGCCGCCGAAGTATCAGAAAGGACACACAAAAATGGTTCGGACGAATAGCACCATGTTGCCGCTGGGGACGCAGGCGCCCGGCTTTTCGCTGGTGAATGTCGATGGGCGGACGGTTTCGCTCTCGGACTTCGAGGCCGCGCCGGCGCTGCTGGTGATCTTTATGTGCAACCATTGTCCCTACGTGATCCACGTCTCCGAGGAGCTGGCCCGTCTGACGAGCGAGTATCAAGCCCAGGGGGTCGCGGTCGTGGGCATTAGCTCGAATGACGCGGCGGCCTACCCGGCCGATTCGCCCGAACGGATGGTGGCCGAGGCCGAGGAGCGCGGCTACACGTTCCCCTACCTCTACGACGAGACGCAAGAAGTGGCCCAGGCATACCGCGCCGCCTGCACGCCCGACTTCTATGTCTTCGACGCTGATCAAAAGCTCGTCTATCGCGGCCAGATGGACTCCAGCCGGCCCAACTCCGGTATTCCCGTAACGGGAAGCGATCTGCGCGCCGCGCTCGATGCCGTCCTGGCCGGAAGGCCCGTCGCGGAAGACCAAAAGCCGAGCCTCGGCTGCAACATCAAGTGGAAGCCGGGCAACGAGCCGGAGTATTTTGGTTAGCACAGGCGTGCGAAGCGAACACCCGCACTAGCTGACGCGGGCGCCGCGGGAGATTTGCTCCACGACTTGGCGCGGCTCGCCGGTTTCTTCCAGAATCGTGCGCTGCCGCTCGGCCCAGCTTGGCCCTTCGGCCAGGGCTAGGCACCGCTCCAGTTCGTCGCGGCAGTCAAGCTCCTCGGCCATCGGGCGCAGCGCGCCAACCAGACCGTGCATGACGTCGAGGACGGGCCGCGTCTGGTACGTGAATAGATCGACCAGATCGGCGCGGACGCCGAAGCGGCTAGCGCGCCACTTGTTCTGGCGGACCATCATCGGGTGCGAGTCGTGCTGATAGGCGCCCTGGTCGATCTCGTCGGAGAGCGCTTTGACGAGACACTGGACGAGCGCGGCGACCGAGAGTGCGTCCTCCAGGTTGCCGGGCATATCGCAGACGCGGACTTCGACCGTGCCGAAGTTGTGATGCGGCCGCACGTCCCACCAGATTTCGCGGATCGTGTTGATAAAGCCCGTGTCGATCATGTGGTTGACGAGCCAGACGTATTCGCTCCAGTTGCGCATCAGCGTCGGCAGCCCGGCCGTCGGCAGGCCTTCCATCACCTTCGAGCGAAACGAGTGCAAGCCTGTATCGCGGCCTTCCCAAAAAGGGCTGCTGCTGGTGATGGCGAGCAAGGT
>CAYZVT010000436.1:0-3408 GCA_964481585.1 uncultured Pirellulales bacterium | reverse complement strand
TCGCCGACATGGTGGCAGCGATGGTTTCATTAAGCCCTGAGCGCAACGGCGTTTTTTTCGCTTTGCGCCGGCTCCCTCGAGGCCGCCGTGATCATGACAACCGAGACGACCTCGGGCAACACCTTCCCCACGACACCGGCCAGCAGCACCGATCTGCTGGAAACCGTGTTGCTCTCGGTCTCGCCAGCCGCATCAGGGAACAGCTTCACGGGGGCCGCGATGCGCAATGGCAGCACCGGCTCGGCACGCGAAAACAGCGCCGCAAATCCCGCGAACATTATGCCCGCCGGCACGTACGATTTCTTCTTCGATCTCAGTCACGCCCCGGCCGGCTACGATCTCACGTCGACCGCCACCTATTCCGGCTGGAGCGACTTCCGCGCCGGGCAAGACTACAAGGTCTACTACCGGGAGGTCGGCACCTCGAGCTTTTCGCTGTTAGCCGATGTGGATGTTCCCCACACCGACGGCACGCTGCGGGTCGGGCTGACCGGCACGACGGGCCGCTTGGCGACTCAGGTCGATGCCGTTCGCGTGGTGAACCAAACCAGCAGTTTCGTCTACCGCGAATTCGACGTGCACGGTAGCCCCAATACCACCAGCACCGTGCGGTTCGACCGGCAGCTCACCACCGGCAACACGCTTCCCACCACCTTGGCCAGCAACACCGATCTGTTGCAGACCGCCTTGCTCTCGGTCTCTCCTGGCCCGTCGGGCAATAACTTCACCGGGATTTTCAATCGCAATGGCTCGACCGGCACCGCCCATGAGCGCAGTGCAACGAATCCTGGGAATTCCATGGTAGCCGGCACCTACGACTTCTATCTCGATCTCACCGATGCGCCGTTGGGCTTCGACATTAGCGAAATTGTCACCTACTCGGGCTGGAGCGATTTCCGCGCCGGGCAAGACCATATCCTCTACTACTCTCAAATTGGCAGTTCCGACTTCATTTTGCTGAAGCATCTCGAGCTGGAACACACCGACGGCACCCAGCGCATCAGGTTGTTTGACCTGACCGGCACGCTCGCCACGGGCGTGGACGCGATTCGCTTTGTTCTCCCCAGCAACAGTTATGTGTACCGAGAAATTGACGTCTTCGGCACCCCCACCCTGGCTCCCGAGCCGAGCACGTTGAGCCTGCTGGGGTTGGCCCTGCTGGCGAGCCTGTTCGCCTGCCGGCGCAGAAGGTCAGGCCCACGCAGCTAGTTTCTGTTCGTATCGCACGAAGCAAGGTCCGAGTCATGCTCGTCGGAGCACGCAGTACGCCATCGGCGCGAGGGTTTACCCTCGTCGAATTGCTGGTGGTGATCGCGATCATCGGCATTCTGATCTCGTTGCTTCTGCCGGCCGTGCAATCGGCTCGCGAAGCGGCGCGGCAAACGCAGTGCTGCAATCACCTCAAGCAGATCGGACTAGCGCTACACGGCTATCATGCGGCCTGCGGCTGGCTGCCGCCGGGGGGCTGCAACGGCCAGCCCATCACCGGCTATCACGCCTATGGACATTCGTGGTGGATTTACCTTCTCCCTTACTTGGAGCAACAGAGCCTTTACGACAAGTTCGATCGCGTCGGCACCGCCCACAATGGCCACACCGGATGGGCCCGTAGCAACACCACCAACGGAGCTCTGTTGAAGGACGTCCTGCTCCCCTTCGCACTATGCCCTTCCAGCACGCTGCCGCGCTGGGGGACGCATATGGATATTCACGTCATGAGTGCAACCTATGCAGGCATCTCCGGAGCCGACGATGGCTCGCTCCCGCCGATCAAAGGGCCGGGAGGGGGCCGGCTGTCCAATCGCGGCGTCTTGCTCGACAACGCGGCGATTACCTTCGCCGACATTCGCGATGGCGCAAGTAACACGCTGGTGGTCGGCGAGCAATCCGATTGGCTGATCGACCCCAGCGGGGCGCGCGTCGATGCGCGGAGCGACTGCGGCCACGGATTTAGCATGGGCCCGGGCGGCGACGGGTCGAAGCGGCGCTTTAACATCACCACCGTGCTGCATCGCTTGAACGAGAAATCGAGCAGCGCGCTGGGCGTCGGCGGCAACTGCGGACCGAATGCTCCACTCCAGTCCGCCCACGCGGGCGTGGTGACCGTCTTGCTTTGCGATGGCTCGGTCCGGGCGCTGGCAGAGGGCATCGAGATTCAACTCTATTACAATCTGGCGAACCGCAGCGATGGAAACGTGGCCGTCCTCCCCTAGCCTCCGCGGCAAGCGTCTCGCGTGGTCCGCCGCAGCACTGCTCACGTCGGTGGCGCTGAGCGGCTGCGGCACCCGGCAAGAACCGCTCGTTCCCGTGGAAGGGCAAGTCACCTATCAAAACCAAACCTTTTCCGAAGCGCGCGTACTTTTTAGCAATGCCCAAAAGGGTGTGTATCTTGTCGCGGAGTTGGACGCCCAAGGCAAATACCGCCTCTTTACTGCAGGCCGCGAAGGAGCGCCGCGAGGTACTTATGCCGTGGCGGTACTCCCGCCGCAGATCGACTATGAGACCGGCCCGACTCAATCCCCCCCGCCGCCCCGCTCCTATCCGGACATCCCGTCCCGCTACTTCTCTCCCGACTCCAGTGGCCTCACGGTCGAAGTTGAGGAGCCCTGCCGTTTTGATATTGATCTGACACCCTGACGCACGCCTTCCCCCCCCACGCCCCATCCCGCCGCCACGCTTTGTCGATGGCAAGCCCGCCTTCTCCCCTAACACCAGGATTAACTATGCCTTCTCCGCGTCCTTGCCTCACGTATCTCGCCCTTGCCCTGTTCGCTGCGGTCATGGGGGGCCACCTAAGCCCATTTGCCAAGGTCTTGACTGCGGCGCCGCCAAAAGCCGGGGCGGATGCGGAAGATTTCCAGCAATATGGCATCTACGCCCAAACCGCTCCCCGGCCGGAGGCGGCCGCTGCCGTGGTCACGCAGTTGCCCCTTGCGCTGGAGGCTGAAGATCGGATCGTGCTCATCGGCGGCACGTTATGGGAGCGCGCCGCGCTTTACGGGCATTTCGAAGCGCTCGTGCAGCAGCAGTTTCCGGAACTTCAGCTGGTGATGCGCAACCGCGCCTGGTCTGCGGATACTCCGACGCTCCAGCCCCGCCCCGAGAACTTCGCCGACACCGAGCAGCATTTGCTCCAGGCACGAGCCGATGTGATTCTGGCCGCGTTTGGCTTTAGTGAATCGTTTGCGGGCGAGGCGGGAGAGGAGCAGTTCCGCACCGACCTTGCGCAGTACGTTGCGTCCCTGAAGCACAAGGCGTTCAATCAAGAGACGGGGCCGCGAATCGTGCTGCTCTCGCCGATCGCGAACGAAAATGTTCCGGGCGTGCCGGCGGCCGACCTAAACAACGGCCGCCTCCGCCGCTATGCCAAGATCAACTCGCCGGTGAACCACCCAACAGTCCTCGTAC
>CAYZVT010000435.1:0-3417 GCA_964481585.1 uncultured Pirellulales bacterium | reverse complement strand
CTTCCACGCTGTCGGTCGAGACGCCACGGCCACGGTAGAGCTGCCCATCGTGCTCGACCTCGATCGTCGATTCGGCCTGGGCGTCTTTGCCGCGCGTGACGCTGTGGACACGGAAGTCGCGGACCACGACCGAGATGCCGGTCAGCTTTTCGAGCGCCACAAACAGCGCATCGAGCGGCCCGTCGCCGGCGTGGATCTTCTCGGTCGAGCTTTCCTCGCCCCGTTCGAGCGTGACCGAGACGGTGGGCACTTCGCCCGTCGCGGCGTGGATCTCGTAGGAGCGGAGCTTCCACAACTCGGGCACGTCGGTAATCTGCTGTTCGATCAGCGCGGCGATGTCGCCGTCGTAGACTTCCTTTTTCTTGTCGGCCAACTGCTTGAACGACTCGAAGACCGTCTGCAACTGCTCGCCGGAAAGATGGAAGCCCAGCGCGCGGGCGCGGTCGGCGAGCGCCGCGCGGCCGCTGTGTTTGCCGAGCACCAGATCGGTTTTGGTGAAACCCACGTCTTCGGGCCGCATGATTTCATAGGTCGTCGGCTCTTTCAGCATGCCGTCCTGATGGATGCCCGACTCGTGGGCAAAGGCGTTGCGGCCGACAATCGCCTTGTTGCGCTGTACTTCGAGCCCCGTAATGCTCGACACGAGCCGGCTGGTGGGCACCAGCCGCGTCGTGTTAATGCGGGTATCACAAGAAAAATAGTCGGCGCGGGTGCGCATCGCCATCACGACTTCTTCGAGCGAGCAGTTACCCGCCCGTTCGCCGATGCCGTTGATCGTACACTCGATCTGCCCGGCGCCGTTTTCGACCGCCGCCAAGCTGTTGGCGACGGCCAGGCCGAGATCGTCGTGGCAGTGGACGCTAACCACGGCGCGATCGATGTTCGGCACGCGCTCGACGAGCCGCTTGATGACGCTGCCCATATGGGCCGGTGTGGCATAGCCGACGGTATCGGGAATGTTCACCGTCGTCGCGCCGGCGCGAATCGCGGCTTCGACGACTTCGCAGAGAAAATCAAGCTCGGTACGGGCGGCGTCTTCGGGCGAGAACTCGATGTCGTCGCAGTAACGGGCCGCATGCTCGACGCCGCGCACGGCGCGGGCGACGATTTCTTCCTTCGTCATCCGCAGCTTGAACTCGCGGTGGATCGCGCTGGTGGCGAGAAAGACGTGAATCCGCGGCCGCGCGGCGTGCTTCAAGGCTTCCCACGCACGGTCGATGTCCTTCTCATTGCATCGGGCAAGCCCGCAAACCGTAACGCCGCGCACGAGCTTGGCGATCTCGCGGACCGATTCAAAATCGCCATTGGAAGCGATCGGAAACCCGGCTTCGATGATGTCCACGCCCAGGTCCGAGAGGGCCTGGGCGACTTCGAGCTTTTCGCTCAGGTTCATGCTCGCCCCAGGCGATTGCTCGCCGTCGCGGAGCGTCGTGTCAAAAATCCTGATCGGGCGGTTGGTGCTCATGGTGAACTCGGGAGGTGCTTTGGAAGAAATCGAGGGGGGCAGCGGGGCTGGAGGCTGCGAGCTATAGGCTGCAGGCTCCGAGCAGAGCTTGCGGCCCAGGGCCTCGCGCTTCTAGCTTGTAGCCCGTGGCTCGTAGCCTGTAGCAAACAGGTGAGGGGACATTCCGATTCCGCTCGGCCAACAAAAAAACCCTGGGACCAGCCAAGGCCACAGGGTTCGTCCGACAAACAAAAAGCTATGGATGCACGAACCCTACGGCTTGCTCGGAGCAAGCAGCAATAGCGATAGGGTTAGCAGGTTCGTGCGGGGCATCGTTCGACTCATTTTTATATTCTATCGGGCAAAAGCCCGACGTTTCTGTACTTTAGACGATTGCTCGGGGGCGGTCAAGTTGGCCCGGTGCAGGCGGCAGTCCAGGAGATAGCGGTCAGCGGTCAGCTATCAGCGATCAACATTCAGGGGGCAGCAAATCGCGGCTTGACATTCCCGCGCAGACGGGAAAAGCGGGTTTTGCTGGCGGCTGATGGCTGACCGCTACCGTCCGGCTGGAGCGGGCTTGGTCGGTGGGGCAAAGGTCCCTAAAATTCCTTGCCCCCACGCGGGCAGACGATCGTTTTTCGGGAGCGTGGAGTCGAAGCGCGATGGCCGGCGAAAACCTCGATCTCTCCTGCGGCGATGCGCTGCCGCCGCGCCGCGCGGAGGAGCACCGGCGGCGGTTTTTGGGCGTTCATTTCGCCTGTTGCGACGTTTACGCCCGGATTTACCTCAACCGCGACGGCACAGCCTACGTCGGCAATTGCCCTCGCTGCGCGCGGCAGATTCGCTTCCGTGTCGGGCCGGACGGCACCGGCGCGCGGTTTTTCACTGTCTCTTGAGCTAAACCGGCCTTTTCCGTACTATCCCCCGACGCCGCGCCCGCGTTTCCTTTCATTTTCCGCCAAACCCGATCCACGGTGCGGCACGCACCGCTGCCTGAGCCATGATGGACTACGAAGTCCAACGCTGTACACGCCAGTGCGCCGCCAGCGGCCGGCAACTCGAACCGGGCGAGGTGTTCTATTCGATGCTCGTCGTCGAAGGCGCCCAGGTCGAGCGCCGCGACTACGCGCCCGAAGCGTGGCAGGGTCCGCCCGAGGGAGCGCTCGGCTGGTGGAAGTCACAGATGCCGGAGCGCGAAGGGCACAAGCTGCACTGGGCGCCGAACGACGTGATGCTCCATCTGCTCGAAGAACTCCAGTCACAAACCGCGCTGCACGACATGCGCTACGTGCTCGCGCTGCTGTTGGTCCGCCGCCGCGTACTGCGGCTGGAAGAAAGCGAGTTTGACGCGCAGGGCGAGGAGTCGCTCGTACTGTACTGCGCCAAGAACGAGCAAACCTACCGCGTGCGCGTGGCCACGCCCGACGCACAGCGGATTGAAGCGATTCAGGACGAACTGGCCAAACTGCTGTTCGCGGACGCGAAGTGAAATAGAGAGAAGGCGATGCGGCCGAGGGATCGCCGCTTGATTGGCTAACAACAAAAAGCCGCTAGAGAAACAGGGACGTTTCACGTTGTCGCGCCCGCTGCTCGCACTTTTGCTCGCTCTTGCGCTGGTTTGTGGGGGCGGTGCGCAGTGTGTGCCGCGACGCGGGCCGACGGCGCCGCGGTTGTTGCCGGAAGGGCCGTCGCTGGCGCAAGTGATCGACGTAGTGAACGCCAATACCGGCCGCGTCGCGTCGTACTCGACGAACAACGCGCGGCTCAGCGTGCCGGGCGTCCCGTCGCTCCCGACCGACATCGCGCTCCAGCGGCCGCGCCGCTTTCGGCTGCGGGCCGGCACCGCACTGACCGGCCCCGAGGTCGATCTGGGGAGCAACGACGAGTTGTTCTGGGTCTGGGTGCGGCGCAATGATCCGCCGGCGGTGTATACCTGTCGCCACGACCAATACCTGCAAAGCGCCGCGCGGCAG
>CAYZVT010000434.1:0-3420 GCA_964481585.1 uncultured Pirellulales bacterium | reverse complement strand
CAGCAGCGCTTGATGCTGCGCGCCGAGCGCGGCCGCGAGAGAGGTTCCCGACAGCGCCACGACCAGCGGCAACAGTTCCGCGCGCCGGTAGAACCACGCCACCGCCGGCGCGACGAGCACGGTCACGAGCGTCACCGCCAGACCGAAGAGCACGTTGAGCCAAAACAAGGCGCTCGTCTCGCTCGGCACCAGTTCGGCGCGCTGCACGGTCGCCACGTTCAGCCCGAGCGTGGAAAAGATCCGCAGAAAAAAAAGGACCGGGATCACCATCCCCAGCAGCCCGTAGGCCGACGGCAGAATCAGTCGCAATAGGACCGCCAGCGTGGCGAGCGTAATCAGATGCGAGACGATCTGCGCCACCACCAGCGCGCGGGTGCTGCCGCGCACCGCGTGCTTGAGCTGTTCGGAACTAGGCGGCGGGGCACTCATCGCAGAGTCCATCGTATCGCGCGGAGCAGAAAGACGAGAGCGTCAGCGCAGCCGTGAAAGCTGGCGTGCCGCTACGGCATCCGCCGCTCGACGCGGGCAGTCAGCGTCCGCTCGACCTGCGCCAGGCACCAAGGCTCAAACCAGCCGGGCAGCGCGCGCTCGGCCCGGAGACTGACGCTCACCGAGACATGATCCCCGGTGCGCGGGCCGATCCCCATGCCGCTCGGGCGACCGTTTACACCGACCGCCGGCAGATCGACTTCGGCCGCGAACCACCACCCTGCGAGCGACCGCTCGGCGGCGGCGGCGACGCTGGCGAGGGTCGCATCGGGCAAGACCGCTTCGGCGGCGGCCTGCTGGGCGGCATCGTGCAGCGCCAGCTCGGCCACCGCGAGCAGCCCGACCTGCGTCAGGAGCAAGCCGCAAGCCAAGAACACGGCTGCGGCGAGCGCGGTTTCGGCGAGAAATCGGCCAGAGTAGGTACGCGGGCAGGGCAGATCGGCGGAGCGCATCTTTCCCAGTTTAGTTCGCCGCGTGGGCCAAACAATCGCCGTGCGCCAAACCAGGCAATCTGCACAACATCACACGGTTGCCGGGACTGCACTCATTCTGCCGCGTAGGCCGAGCCGATGAGAGATTTTATTCGGCCCCGGCGGAGCGCACGACCAACCGGAAAGTGCCGCCACGCGGAGCACAGATCAGGAGCAGGAACCATGATTGAGGCGGCCGTCCTCACGCTGGCGCTCGTACTCGGCGAGACGACGGAAGCTGCGTCGGCGCCGCGGATCACGGTCGCCGATCACGCCACGCCGGCGGCTTGGCACCAACAGCCGACGCCGCTCCATCAGCCTTACTACCAGCAGTCGCCTTCGACCTGGCACGCTTGGAAGCGGGCGCTGCTCCATCGTCAGTGGCTCGTGCGCTACACGATCCAAGACGGGACGCATTATCTGCCGCCGGCCGACTATCGCCGCGCGCTCGACTATCCTTGGCACGCGCCGCGCTTGCCGCACGAGGAGCACGGTTTTCCCGCGTTCGAGCCGGCGTTCGTTCCGCTCCACGACGGCCCGCCGCCGGCGCTCCCGAACATCGAAGAAGTTTATCCTGATCCCGACGTTCCACTGTCGGACTAACACGCTTGTGCTTCGCCATCCTTAAGCGCACGCAGCGCGCGGCGTGGTTCATGCTGGCACTGCGCGGTGCGTTTTTTCTCGCGCTGTCAACTCTCTGGCAGACAAAAAAGCGCGCGGCTATGGCGCGAGAATTTTTGTGCGAGATTGTTGCTTGACAATTGCGCGCAGCTTCGCAAAATGAGGCTCATGCTGGTTGTTCAACTCCGCGTGCGTCGCAAGCGCGGTAAGCAAGCGAGTCCGCTTCATTCGCTCGGAACGAGAAGTGATCTAAGGGGCTTTTCCATCGTGTCGTTGGCGCTCAAAGTCCGCGCCGCGCATGGACGGCTGGCCCACGCCGTTTCCAGTAGGATTGGATGACGTTCACGGCAACGATGTTCACGGTGATGATCGTCCTGGGCGTGATCTGGCTTGCGCTGCTGACTGCTGGAGCCGTGTCCAGCATGAGGTATGTGCGCGAGCGGTACGAAGAAGAGCTGGAAAAGATCAAGAGCGGTGGAAACAGATAAAAAATTGCTTGGGGGGCGGCGACTGTAGGGAACGACAGTCGGCGGCCTCGGTCGCGGCCTGGATGTCCCCCCCAAGAATTTTTGAAGTGCACCTCTCAACCGCATCGAAGCGGCTGGAACAAGGCGGCTTCGGCAACAACGCAGCCCGTCGGGTGAGGTGCTCCCGTTCGATGTTGTCACGGACGAGCCTGACGTCGAGCAGTAGCGGTGGGGTGCGCAGGAGTGCAACCGCCGCTTTTTTTATGGCCGCACGTGCAAGAGATACTCGGCCGGTGTCCTTCCGATGCCCCATGCGCTGATTGCCCTCGGCTCGAATCTTGGCGATCGCACCGCGATGCTGGCGCGGGCGGTGGAGCGCCTGCGGGACTTGCCCCACACGCAGCTGCTCGCCGCCAGCCGGCACTACGAAACGCCGGCTGTCGGGGGGCCGGACGAACAAGGCGCATATCTCAACGCCGCCGTCAGGCTCCAAACCGAACTTGAGCCACACGCCCTGCTCCAGGCGATGCAAGAGATTGAGCGCGATCTGGGGCGACAGCGCGGCAAAGTCTGGGCGGCGCGGACGCTTGATCTCGATCTGCTGCTCTACGATGACCGGGTGCTCCGCACGTCGGAATTGATCGTGCCCCATCCCCGGCTGGCCTTCCGGCGGTTCGTGCTCGAACCGGCCGTCGAGATCGCGGCCGAGATGCGGCATCCCACCACCGGCTGGACGCTCGGCGAGCTTTGGCAGTACCTCACCAGCCCGGCGCTGTACGTCGCCATCGCCGGCCCCACCGGCGTCGGCAAGACGCGACTCGCCGAGCAGTTGCACGCGCGTTTTGGCGGCCAGTTACTCCGCGAGCAGGTCCCCGAAGCCGAAATGGCCGCCTACTACGCCGATCGCGCCGAGCAGGGCGAGCAGATCGAGCTTCAGTTTCTCGATCAGCGTGCGGCGGAACTCGATCCGCAGAAATACGAACCAGGCGCGCTGGTCGTGAGCGACTATTGGTTCGAGCAGTCGCTCGCCTACGCGCGGCTCTGGCTTTCGGCAGAAGCACAGCAGCGCGTGACCCAGCACTGCCTCCGCCTTCGCCAAAGCCTCTTGCGGCCCAAGTTGCTTGTCGAGCTAGATGCCCCGGCGGAGGAACTGTTGCAGCGCATTCGCGCGCGCGGCCGCGCGTCGGAACAGCACCTCACGCTCGAAGATTTAGAACGGCTGCGGCACGCGATTGCCGAACTGGTCGATCAAGAAGGGCACGGTCCGGTGCTGCGGCTGAACATCCACCAAACCTCGCCCACCGTCGAGCAAGAAGTCGCGGCGGCGATCGAAGCGATGAGAGCCTGACCGGCCAGCGGAGACGTCCTTCCCG
>CAYZVT010000433.1:0-3422 GCA_964481585.1 uncultured Pirellulales bacterium | reverse complement strand
CCGGCGGCGGCTGCGCAGGGCGAGGCTCAGACGCGGTTTGAGCAGGTATACGAGAACTGGAAGGGAAAGCTGAAAGAAATCCGCACGGTGCAGGTGAAGTACCAAGACGCGAGCCGGGAAGAGAAGGCGGCGCTGCACGCGCAGTTTGAGCAGCTTGTGAGCGAGGCGCGCGCGATGGTGCCGGAGCTGATGCAGGCAGCCGAGGCGGCCTATGCGGCTGCGCCGAACGAGGACGAGACGCTCGCCCGCTTCATGTCGCAAATCGTCGCCGATCATGCTGGCAGCGATAACTACGAAGAGGCACTGCGGTTGTCGCGGATGTTGATCGAAAACAAAACCGCCAATCCCCGGCTCTATCTGATTGCCGGCGTCGCGGCCTTTGCCACGAATCAGTTCGATCTCGCCGAAAAATATCTCACCCTGGCCCAGGAACAAGGGCTGCTCGAACCGCCCGGCGAAGAGGCGCCGGAGTTTCAAAAGCGCATGATCCAATCAGGGCAGATGTATCTGAGCCTGCTCGAACCCTACCGCGAAATGTGGGCCAAGGAGCAAAAGATCCGCCAGGCCGAAGCCCAAGCCGACGATCTGCCGCGCGTGAAGCTCGAAACGAGCCAAGGCGAGATCGTTGTCGAGCTATTCGAGAACGAAGCCCCGATCGCCACGGCGAACTTCATCACGCTGGTCGAACAGGGCTACTACGATGGCCTCAAGTTCCATCGAGTGCTGCCGGGCTTCATGGCCCAGGGCGGTTGTCCCCAGGGCACCGGAACCGGCGGGCCGGGTTACAGCATTCCCTGCGAGTTGCACCCGAACCATCGCAAGCACTTTCGCGGCACGCTCAGCATGGCCCACGCCGGCCGCAACACCGGCGGTTCGCAGTTCTTTCTGACCTTTGTGCCGACGCCGCATCTCGACGGCCAGCACACCGCCTTCGGCCGCGTCATCGACGGCATTGAAGTCCTCTCCAAGCTCCAGCGCATCGAACCCGGCACGCCGGGCGACGCCGACAAGATCGTCAAAGCCACCGTGCTGCGCAAGCGCGACCGCGACTACAGCAACTTTGAAAAGCTCCCCGCGCGACGCTAGGCAACCGACGCGCGACAGGGTGGCGGGGGCGCACCGCGCAAGCGGAAGCCCCGGCCGTTTTGGTCTGGATTCCCGCCTGCGCGGGAATGACGGGGGCTTCGCTGCGCGTGCGCCCCTGCCACCCAGGCGGATTGTGTTGCCGCACGCTCTAAATCCCCATTTGCGCCAGGATATCGACGAGCCGCTGGAGCGTGGTGGCCAGCGTGGGGTGCGACGACTCGAAGTATTGCTCGGCTTCGGTCAGCCGGCCCGCGAGCGAGTCGTCCGGTTCGGTCTCGGCGGGAGCGTCGGCGCGCTCCTGTTTTTCGAGCGCCGCGCGGATGTCGTCGATCGTCGTCCGTAACTGCGCGGCCACTTCGGGATCGAGCCGCGGGGCTTCATCGAGTTGGCGGTGTAGTTGCGCCAGGGTCTGCCGAAGTTGTTCGCTCTCCACGCTCATCGCCAGATTGCTCCAAAGTACCACGCGGGCGGAAACAGCCTCGCCGCGTCCTATTGTAACCGGCGAACCGGCCAAGACGAACCCACGCGCCGCTCACACCTTGCGGGCGATGACGATCCAGCCGTTGGCGCGTAGCCGGCCGAACAGCCAAGGGCGGCGGAGCGGGTGGCGGCGGACGGTGTCGAGCGGGACGATCTGTTCAACCTCGAATCCCGCGCGCCGCAGCAGGCGCACCAGTTCGCTGCGGCGAAAGACGTGCAGAAACATGCTCGGAATGCCGCGATAGGGAAAGAACTTGTCGCCAAACTCAACCTCCCGCCGCAGGGTGGCGATGAGCAGGTTTTTCAGCACCCACCAGGGTCCGCCGGGATCGAACAGGTTGTACCAGACGTTGTGTACGTGCAGCACAAATCGCCCGCCCGGCTTGAGGATGCGGCAGGCGTGCTCGGCGACGCGCTGGCGATTCTCGTGGCCGCGAATCATGCCGAGCGTGCTGAACATGCAAATCGCATACTCCGCCACCTCGTCGGCCAGGCAGTTCAGTTCGACGAGATTGGCCTGGAGGCAGTCGATCGGCAGGTTCTCCGCCGCCGCCTTCTGCCGCACGATCTGGAGCATGGGGTGCGACAGATCGACCGCCACCCCCCGCAGCCCTTGCCGCGCCAGAGGAACCAAAGCCCGCCCAGTGCCAGCACCCAAGTCGACGACCAATCCCGGTGGCCGGAGCGTGTCGAGGAGCAACTGCTGGTCAAACAAAAACAGGCTGTTGTGGGAGAAATAGTCGTCGTAGGTCGCGGCGATCTCGGACGACTGGAAATAATCCCACAGCCCGCGCGGAACGCCGGGAGGAAGCTGCCAGGGAGGTGGTGTCGAGCGAGCCATGCGGGCGAAAAAAAGGGGCGCAGCTCTTTTTGAGGCTGGATGGCGGCAGTATAATCGCCGGTTCGGTTTTTGGCCGCAGAAGCTTGCCTAACAGGCGATCCGAGCGTCCGGGTCGCTTTTCAGCCCGCCGCGAGGGGGCTGCTTAGAAATAACGTTTTTGTTTGTACGTGGAAGGAGAACATTGTGGCTATTCGTGTTGCAATCAATGGTTTTGGACGCATCGGGCGATTGACGTTCCGCAATCTGGTGACGCGGCCCAGCGAGTTTGAGGTCGTGGCGATCAACGACCTGACCGACAACCAAATGCTGGCGACGCTGTTGAAGTACGACAGCACCCACCGCCGCTTCGACGGCGAAGTCGGCTACGACGCCGATCACCTGATCGTCAACGGGACGAAGATCAAGGCCCTCTCTGTTCGCAATCCGGCCGAACTGCCCTGGAAAGACCTGGGCGTGGACGTGGTGATCGAGTCGACCGGCATTTTCACCGGCAAAGAAAAAGACGGCAAGCCCGGCTACGATACCCACCTCAAAGCCGGTGCCAAGAAGGTCGTGCTCAGCGCTCCGGCCAAAGATGAGCCGGACCTGACGTGCGTGCTGGGCGTGAACGACGACAAGCTCACCGCCGCCATGCAGACGATCTCCAACGCCAGTTGCACGACCAACTGCCTCGCGCCGGTCGCCAAGGTCCTCAACGATAACTATGGCATCGAAAAAGGTCTGATGACCACGGTGCACGCTTACACGAACGACCAACAGGTGCTCGACCTGCCGCATAAGGACCCCTACCGTGCCCGTGCGGCGGCCCAGAACATCATCCCCACCTCCACCGGCGCGGCCAAGGCGGTGGGACTGGTGATTCCGGAACTGAAGGGCAAGCTGACCGGCATCGCCCTGCGGGTTCCGGTGCCGACCGGCAGCGTGGTCGATCTCACGGCGACGCTGAAGAAGAACGTCACGCCCGAAGAGGTCAACGCCGCCCTGAAGGCTTTGCGCGATGAGGGAAAGCACTGGC
>CAYZVT010000432.1:0-3432 GCA_964481585.1 uncultured Pirellulales bacterium | reverse complement strand
GCGCTCGTCACCGGAAGCTCGCGGGGCATTGGCCGCGCCTGCGCGCTGCGGCTCGCCGAGGCGGGGGCGGAGGTGATCGTCAATTACGTCGCCTCGCGCGCCGCGGCCGAGGAAGTTGCCCACGCCGTGCAACAGCAGGGCCGGCGCGCGGCAGTCGTGAAAGCCAACGTTTCCGAAGTCGAGGATGTCGCGGCGCTGGCTGACTTTGTGCGCGAGCGGTTCGACCGGCTTGACATCCTGGTTAGCAATGCCGCGACCGGGGGCTTTCGGCCACTCATGGATAGCTCGCCGCAGCACTTCGACGCGGCGATGCAGACCAACGCCCGCGCGCTGCTGACGCTCGTCCAGTCGCTCCAGCCGCTGCTCGCCCGCGCCAAAGGGCGGGGCAAAGTCGTCGCGCTCTCCAGCCACGGCTCGCACCGGGCACTTCCGCACTACGGGCTGATCGGTGCCTCGAAGGCGGCGCTGGAAAGTCTGGTGCGGCACCTGGCGCTGGAACTCGGCCCGCAGGGCATCAACTTCAACGTGGTGCTCGCCGGATTGGTTCCCACCGATTCGACCCGCAGCTTTCCGGGGGCGGAACAGATGTTCCGCGCCGATCAGAAGCGGCTCTTGACCGGCGAGCGCTCGCTCTCGGCCGCAGACGTGGCCGACGTGGTGCTGTTTGCGAGCAGCCCCCTGAGCGATCTGGTTCAGGGGCAAACGCTCGTCGTCGATGGCGGCGCAACGCTTCACGGATGAGGTGCAAGCCATGCCCGGCCTTCCTACCCTGCTAACCGACGCCCCCACCGAGCCGCGCGCGGATGCGGCACTCTGGCCGCTGCCGCTTGTCGCGCTGGAGCGCTACTTTCTGCTCGAAAGTTGCGCGCCGTACCCGATGACGTACCCGGTCGAGTTGCACTTCGAGGGGCAGATCGATCGCCAGGCGTTCGGGCAAGCCCTCCGCGTCGCACTCGGCCGGCATCCGTTACTCGCTTCGCGCGTCGGCATCTGCAGCGGGCAGGTCTGCTGGCTTGGACCGGAAAGCGTGCCCCCGAACATTAGCTGGACAACCTCGGCGGCGTCGGAAGCGGCGGACGAGCGGATTGATCTTTTTCGTGAGCCGGGCCTCAAGGTGGTGGTTCGCCAGGAAGGCGAGCAGGCGGTCGTCACCCTGCTCGTTCACCATGCCTGTTGCGATGGGGAAGGAACGCGGCGGTTGATAGCCGATTTGCTCACCGCCTACGCCCAGATGGTGACACCGGCAGCGCGTGGGCGCGCGTTCGACCGGCTCGATCCGATGCAATTGCGCACGCGCGGCAGGCTCGACGCCCCTCCGCCCGTCGAGCCGATCAGCACTTGGCAGAAACTGCGCGAGGCGTGGGGCTTTCATGTGCTCAGGCCGCGGCCGCTCGCGGCATGGGCACAAACTGAACCAGTACGCAGCGGCGCGGCTGATCCGGTGCGCCTCACGGCTCAGTTTAGCCGTGAGGAAACGAAGCAACTCATCGCGCACGCGCGGGCCTCTGGCGTGACGCCGAACGAGGTGGCGCTGGCGCTGCTGTTTCAAACGCTCGCCGCGTGGAATTGCCGCCATGGCGCGGCGCGGGCGGACGAGCGACTGCGAATCTTGATGCCGACGGATTTGCGAAGTCGCGGCGACCGACCGCTGCCGGCCGCCAATCGTGTCGGTTTTGGTTTTTTGACGCGGCGCGTGGGCGATCGTGGCTCTTGGCAGCGGCTGCTTGCCGGAGTCCAGGCGGAAACGCAGCGCATTCAGCGAGCGCGGCTCGATGTGGATTTTTTGCGTGGGCTGGAACTAGCCCTGCGCGTGCCGAAGCTGGTGCCGGCCGTGTCGAAGCTGTCCGGCTGCATGGCCACGGCCGTGCTGACTAATCTCGGCGATCCAAGCCGGCGTCTCGCACGGCAGTTTCCCGCGCGCGAGGGGCTGCCCGTGATCGGCAATCTCATGCTGCAAGCGATTCAGGGCGCTCCGCCGCTGCGGCGCGGGACCCGGGCGGGTTTTGGGCTTTGCTTTTTTGCCAGTCGGCTGGCGATCACGGCGCAGTGCGACTCCGCCTTTTTTGACCGTGCGGGAGCGGAAGCGCTCTTGGGCGAATATCTCACCGCTTGGCGTCGCTGGGGAGGACTGCCCGACGTGGCCGCATCTCGGCCGGCACGTGAATTCCTGGACGGTTGCACGCGATGTGGGTAGCCTCTCTGCTCCTGTTGACCGGCATTTACTTTTGGCGGCAGCGCGTCGCGGGACCGCGGCATGCGCTCGGCTGCACCGTGCTGCTGGCGCTGTTGGTTCCCAAGTGGGTGGCCATGGAGTTCGGAGGCGTGGCGATCGACGTGCGGCTGGGCGCGGCAATTCTTGCGCTCTCGCTTTATTGCTTTCACCCGCAAGCCAAAATCCGCACGCCACTGGTGCTGATCGATCTGTTTGCGCTCGCGCTGGTGGCGGTGCATCTGCTTTCGGATTGGCATCACGAGGGGCTGAGCCTCTGGCCCGTGCTGCGCGCCTACGGCGAATGGGCCGCGCCGTATTTCGCGGGACGGCTGACGCTGCAAAACCTGGGCGACGTGCGACGGCTGCTTCCGGTGGGCATGGCGGTCGGAGGAGTTTTAGCCGGCCTGGGGCTGGCGGAAATGCTCAGCGGCGTCAATCCCTTCGAGCTTCTTTTCGGCCCACGCCCTATCGAGGGCTTTCCGCGCGATGTGGCGCGATGGGGCATGAAGCGCGCTTACGGGCCGACGATGCATCCGATTTACTTCGGCGCTTTGCTCGTCTTGCTGTTCCCCTGGTCTTTTTATGGAGCCGTGCGTGCCTGGCGGCGGCGGGGACCGCAGTGGTGGCACGCCGCGCCGTGGGTCGTTGTCGCCGGCATCATCTCGCCGCTCTCGCGCGGGCCGCAGGCCGCGCTGCTCGCACTGCTCTACGCCGCCGCGCTAATCCTCGCCCCGCGCTGGCGTCGCGTGCTCGTTGCTGCGGCGGTGGCGGGCGTTGCTCTTGTGGCGCTGCAACCCCGGCTTGCGCTGGAAGCGCTCCACCACTGGGGCGGTGGCGAACGGCTCGACAAGGGGCAACAGATTGTCGTCGGCGACCAGCAGGTGCGTTTCACGGGCACCATGAGCCGCATTTACGTCTTCCAGGTCTACCGTACCGCGATGCGCCGCGCGGGGCCGTTTGGCTTTGGAACCGAAGCGGTCACGGGCTTCCCGATCAACGTGCCGGTCGGACCGGAACACGCGGAAACGCTCCAGCGGGTGCGGTACATCGACAATGTTTATATCCTGATCTGGCTGCGGTTCGGCTACGTCGGCTTTACCTGCTTCGTGCTCCTGGCCCTGGCCACGGTCGTCGCTTACGCGCGGATGGCGCTGCCGCCGGACGAGCCGGGATCGGCGTTCTATGCGGTCACGGCCGGATCGGTCACGGGGCTGCTGCTG
>CAYZVT010000431.1:0-3510 GCA_964481585.1 uncultured Pirellulales bacterium | reverse complement strand
TGCGCATGCGCCCCCGCTACCCTAACGGCATCCGAAGCGGAGCTTTCGACGAGCGAGCCGACACGGCGATGGCCAATCGCGATAACCATTACGAGGCGGCCTTCGAGGCGTTCTTGCGCACCGAGCAGGTGCCGTACGTGGCCGTGGATGAGGCGAAGCGGGCACTGGTGGGCGACGGGTCGCTCAAGAGCCTCGACTTTATCGTCTCGCCCGGCCAGGGGCCGTCGTGGCTGGTGGATGTGAAGGGGCGCAAGTTCCCGTCGGGCGACGAGCAAAAGCAGTACTGGAAGAATTGGTCGCCGCGCGACGATCTGGTGAGCCTCGCCCGTTGGCAGGAGCTTTTTGGCGAGGCGTTCGTGGCGGCGCTGGTCTTTGCTTACCACCTGCTCGACGAGCGGACGCCGCTGCCGGCGGACGAGCTATTCGAGCATCGCGGCGAGCGGTATGCCTTTGTGGCGGTGCCGCTAGGCGATTACGCCTGGCACGCGCGGCCGATTTCCGAAAGCTGGGACACGCTGGCGATGCCGACGGCCGCCTTCCGCCAGCTCGCGATCTCCGTGCCGGCGCTGCTTGCCGGGCGGGCGGCGCTCGAAGCGTCAGCCGCCAGCCGCGTCAGCCTGAGCCACGAGTCGCCAGAGCCGCCGTTTTAGCCGCGTTTGGCGCTTTGTGGCCGGCGAGCTTATAATCGACTGCTACCGCTAGGCTGTGGGTTTTTCGAGAGGACCAATGTCGATGCGAACGCTGCGCCACCTGTTGCCGTCGTTGCTGTCCGCGCTGCTGGGCTGGAGCCTGTTGCTCTCGCAGGCGCTGGCGCAAGATCTCTCCACGCCGACGCCCGAAAAATCGTACACCGCCGTCTACGGCCTCGTGCTGCTCTGCATCGTGCTCGGCCTGATGCTCGTCCTCCGCCCGGTTGGCCGCAGCGACGAAGTCAAGACGACCAAACGCAGCTAGAAGCGCCGTAGCGGTGGCGGGGACGCACCGCGACAGCGGAAGCCCCCGATAGCGCCGCCGGCTAGTGCGCCGTCGTGGGATTGCTCGGCAGCGTGCTCGGCGAGAGGAACTTCGGCATGGCGACCGGCGGCTTCTTGGAAGTCTGCGGGGCGAAGAACTCGCTGAGGCGGCCGATGACCGTTTGGCGTTCGTCGGCGGTTAGTTCCGGGAAGACCGGGAGCGAGAGCACTTCGCGGGCGGCTTGTTCCGTGACCGGCAGGCTCCCTTCTTGGTAGCCGAGCGCGGCGAAGCACTCTTGGCGATGCAAGGGGACCGGGTAGTAGATCGCCGAGCCGATCTTGTGCTCGGTGAGATGCTTTTGCAGCGCGTCGCGCTGGCCGTCTGGGATGCGGATCGTGAACTGGTTCCAGACGTGCCGGTCGCCGGTCGTGTTCTTCGGCAGACGAATCACCTGGTCGAGTCCGGCGGCGGTGAAGGCCGCCAAGTAGGCGTCGGCATGCTCGGCTCGCAGGGCGGCCCAGCGGTCTAGCTCGCGGAGCTTGATGTTCAGCACGGCGGCTTGAATCGAATCGAGCCGGCTGTTTAGACCGACGAGCGAGTGGTAGTAGCGAGGGCTTTGGCCGTGGTCGCGGAGGATGCGCAGCCGCTCGGCGAGTCGAGCGTCGTTGGTCGTGAGCATCCCGCCGTCGCCGAAGCCGCCGAGATTTTTGGTGGGGTAGAAGCTAAAGCAGCCCAGCAGACCCAGGTTGCCCGCCCGCACTCCGCGATGCTCGGCACCGACCGACTGGGCGGCGTCCTCGATCACCGGCAGATTGTGTTTCGCCGCAATGGCGTTGATCGCCGTCATGTCGGCGCAGAGGCCGAACAGATGGACCGGCAGAATCGCCTTGGTGGCCGGCGTGATGTGCTGCTCGATCAGCGCCGGATCGAGATTCATCGTCTCCGGCTCGATGTCGACGAAGACCGGCTTCGCGCCCAGCCGCCAGACCGCGCCGGCCGTGGCAAAGAATGTGAAGCTCGGCAGAATCACCTCATCGCCCGCGCCGATTTCTAGGGCCATCAGGGCCAGCAGCAGTGCGTCGCTCCCCGAGGCACAGCCGATGGCGTGCTTCGCGCCGCAGTAGGCGGCGAGCGACTGTTCGAGTGCCTGACAGTCGGGGCCGAAGACGAAGCGGCCGGAGTCGCAGACCTGGGCGATGGCTTCCAAAATCTCGGCCCGCAGCGGCCCGTTCTGCCGCTCGACATCGAGCATCGGGACCGGCTGATCGCGGAAGGGAGAAGACGCCGACTGCAAGCTGCTCATACCGGACTCCATTTCTCGTAGCCCCTAGCCGGCGAGCGGGCGCTCGCCGGGTTCCGCGCGGCGCGAACCGGATGGCGCCCGCCATGCGGTTATTGGAGCTTGGGGGGACAGTAAAACGAAGCTGCTCCAATGGGGCGAGAAAATACGCACAAGCCCGCCGCGCGTCAACGGAGGATTTTGCTTGGCCGCCGGTCGATTTTCGACGAGTTTTTTCGATGAAAATGCGTGCTAGCAAAATGGTCTTTTTCGCCTGTGAAACGAATAATTTCATAAGAAAACAGGCTTTGCAAAACCAGAGAAGGGAGCAAACCAGTGGCACGCGAAAAGCAGCGCGGCAGTGAGCCGCGCGCGAGTTGGAAGGGGCGGATGGTGCTCGATTTGGTGTCGGTGCCGGTCTTGGCCTACAACGTGGCGGCGCGGCGTGAGGGGGAGATTCACTTTCACCAGTTGCACGCCCCTTGCCATAGCCGGATTCGTTATGAAAAAGTCTGCCCGATCCACGGCGAGGTGGGCAATGACGAGATTGTCTCCGGCTACGAGATTGCCGAGGATCAATACGTCGAGGTGCGCGGCGAGGAGCTCCAGCGGCTGCGGACCGACAAGGAGCGGCACCTGACGCTGGAAAATTTCGTCCACCCGGACGACATCGACCCGCTCTACTTCGATGGGCGAGCCTATTATCTGGTGCCCGAGGGGGAAGACGCGGTCGAGCCGTACCAAGTGCTGCGGGCAGCGATCGAGAACAAAGGGCTGTACGGCATCGGCGAGATCGTGCTTTCGGGCCGCGAGCAGTTGGTGATCGTCCGGCCGCTCGATGGGCTGCTGGCGATGCAGATGCTCAACTACAACCACCAGCTTCGCCGCCCCGAGCGGTTCACCGATCCCGCGCAGCAGGCCGCCCCGCCGCAAGACGAAGTCGCATTGGCCGAAGAACTGATCGAGGCCACGCTCGACGAGCAGTTCGACTTCGAGAGTTACGAGAACGACTACGCGCAACGCCTGCGCACGCTCGTCGAGGCGAAGGTCGCTGGCGAAGAAGTCGTCGCGCCGCCCGAAGCCGAAACGCAGCCCCGCGCCGTCAACCTGATGGACGCCCTCCGCCGCAGCGTGCAGCGGGCACGACTCCCCGAGTCAGGCAAGCCGTCGCCGCCGGCGCGCAAGCGCAGCCGCCGGGCTTCGTAGGGATTAGCCGTCACCTGTCAGAGGCCGTGAAGTAATTTGGGACCGGAGACTTTGGTTGCAGCGGGTGCGGT
>CAYZVT010000430.1:0-3550 GCA_964481585.1 uncultured Pirellulales bacterium | reverse complement strand
ACGGGCAGGATCAGCGGAATGCCCTCTTTGCGGCGGATCTGCTCGGCCTGGCGCTCCGGGTCGCCCGGAATCAGCGGCCCCGGAGTGCCGGGAGCCGGCTTGGTGGCGCGGAAGACTTTGATCCACTCGTCGATCTGCGACTTAAATTCGTCTGCTTCGATGAAGCCGTCGATCCGCATCGCGCCGAAGAAGTGGCCGATCCCCTTGCCGACGCTCCGCGAGGGGATTTCTTGCCGCAGCGCGAAGGGCGGAGCGAAGGGGCCCCAGTTGGCCCCGCTCAGCACGCAGCAGAGGATATCGACCATCGCGGCCAGCCCGTAGCCTTTGTGTCCGCCGTGTTCGCGGTCCGAGCCAAGCGGGAGCAGCGCGCCGCCTTCGATCATGCCCATCGGGTCGGTGGTCATCTCGCCGTGGTTGTTGATGATCCAGCCGGTGGGGACCGGCTCTTTTTTGCGGCGTGCGATTTCGATCTTCCCGAAGGCCGCGGCGCTGGTGGCCATGTCGATCACGATCGGCGGCTCGTTCTTGTCGGGGAAGGCAATCGCGATTGGATTGGTGCCCAGCATCCGTTCGGCGCCCCACAGCGGCGCGACGAGCTTGGTGCTATTGGTCATCGCCCAGCCAATCAGGTCGCGTTCCAGCGCCTTGAGCACATAATAGCCGGCGATGCCGAAATGATTCGTATGGCAAACACTCACCCAGCCGGAACCGGCTTCGGCGGCTTTTTGCATCGCAATCTCGTTCGCCTTCGGCCCGACGACCAGCCCCAGCCCGTTGTCGCCATCGACGGTAGCGGTGCTCGGCGACTCGCGGACGATTTTGATCTGCGGAGTGGGATTGATCCGCCCGAGCGTGAGCATGTCGAAGTACGTGTGCAGCCGCGCGACGCCGTGCGAATCGATCCCCCGCAGGTCACTCGTGGCGAGCACCTCGGCCGCCAGGCGTGCATCGTCCTCCGGCACGCCGAAGTGCATGAACGTGCGCGCCGAGAAGTCGCGGAGAAACTCGCTGGGGTAGGTCTTGGTCTCAACGTCCGTCATGTTCGGCTCCTAGTCGTCCCGCACGGCTCGCATGCGCTATTTTGTCGCCCGCGCTAGCTCGCGCTCGTCGCTTCGATCCGCGCGGCCAATTTTTCTACAACCGTCCGGCCGATGTTGAGCGAAGCGGTTGCGGCGGGCGAGGGGGCGTTGTTCACGTTGACCACGCGGCCGTGTTCTTGAATGAGAAAATCATCGACCAAGCCGCCGTCGCGGGTCACGGCCTGGGCACGCACGCCGGCCGGCGCCGGCTCAAGATGTTCGGCGCGAATTTCGGGCATCAGCCGCTGCAAGGCTCGGACGAAGGCGGCCTTGCTGATCGAGCGCCACATCTCGCCCATGCCCATCCGCCAGTGCTTGCCCGCCATGCGGATAAAGCCGGGATAGGTCAGCGACTCGATCAAGTCGCCGAGATTCACATCGGTGAGCGTGTAGCCCTCGCGGGCAAAGGCGAGCACCGCGTTGGGGCCGCACTCGACATGCCCGCCCACCATCCGCGTGAAATGCACGCCGAGGAAGGGGAATTTCGGATCGGGCACCGGGTAAATCAGGTTCTTGCAGAGGTGCTTCGCTTCGGGCTTTAGCTCAAAGTACTCGCCACGGAAGGGCACGATCTTGGCTTCCGGCTGCTGGCCGCTGAGCTTGGTCACCCGGTCGCAGTGCAGCCCGGCGCAGTTGACCAGATGCTCCGCCGTAAACGCACCGGCCGTCGATTCGACCACCACTTCGCTGGCCGACTGACGGATGCCAGTGACGCGGGCACGGGTGACGACCTGGCTGCCCCGCTCTTGCACGCGCTCGGCGAGCCGCTGGCAGACTTGGCGGTAGTTGACGATGCCGGCTTCGGGAACGTGGATCGCTTTGATACCTGCCGCGTGCGGCTCAAGTTCGTGCAGCCGCTCGCGGTCGATCAACTCGCAGACGACGCCGTTGGCCAAGCCGCGTTCGTAGATCCGCTGGAGTGCGGGCAGTTCGTTTTCGTCGATGGCGACGATCACCTTGCCGCAGATCTCGTACTCGATGTTCTCCTGTTCGCAAAAGGCCTCCATCGCCTTTTTGCCTTCGCGGCAGTTGACCGCCTTCAGCGAGCCGGGCTTGTAGTAGATGCCCGAGTGCAGCACGCCCGAGTTGTGGCCGGTCTGGTGATGGGCCAGTTCGGCCTCTTTCTCCAGCACGACGACTTGCTTGTCGGGAAACTGCTCGGTCAGCCGATAGGCCGTGGCGAGGCCGACGATGCCGCCACCGATGATTACAACGTCTGGCTTTTGCATACAGAGAGGGCTGCCGCGATACGGACAGCAAGGGGTGCGGGTCCGGGGATGGACGAAAACGACCTATTGTAAGTCGCCACAGCGATCGGCTGCAAGCGACACGCGGCGGAGGAGTGAGGCGGCCGACGGTATCCAGAGGGTAGCGGGGGCGCCTCGGCTGCTCAACGGGGGCTTCCGCTTTTCGCGGCGCGCCCCCGCCACCTCGGCTGCTAATAGTGTTTGCCGCTTTTGCGGATGTGGACCATCGGCGCTTCGTCGCCGCCGGTATGGTCGCCGCCGACGACTTTGGCGAGAAAGACGCGATGGTCGCCCGAATCGACATAGCCGGCCGGCTCGCATTCCAAGTAGCCGATGGCCGAGTTCAGTCGCGGCACGCCGCACGGGGCCGGCTCGGTTTCCAGCCCCTCGAAGGCCGGCTGCTCCGGTTCAAAGCCGCGCGCGAAGTGCTTGAGCAAGTGCTTGTCGCCTTTGCCGACGACATTCAGCACAAACGGCGCGCCGGCGGTGAGCCAGTCGCAGACGTAGCGGCCTTGTTTGACGGCCACGGTAAGCATCGGCGGCTCAAAGCCGGCCTGCATGGCCCAGCTGGCGAGCATGCCGGTCGATTGCCCGTCGCGAGCGATCGTGAGGATATAGATGCCGCTGGGGACACGGCCGAGCATCGGGTCGAAGGGAGCGGGCTTCATCAGGTGATCGTACTTTCGCCAAAGATGTGGATGCGCCTACTCGCTCGGCCGCTGCATCTTTTCCTCGACGCTCTCGACCTTCGAGCGGATGCGGCCGCGCGCGCCGCGGCGGTAGTCGAGCTTTGCGGTGCAGGTAATCCGGGAACAGTCGGGCTGGAGTTCCTCGAAGCAGCGCTTCATCAGATCGAGCACCTGGTCGAGTTCCCCCTCGACGATCGTGCCCATCGCATGAAGCTGGTAGTCGAGCCCACTGGCGGCGACGATTTCGACGCAGCGGGTAACGTACGGGCCGACGCTCTCCCCCTGTCCCAGGGGAGTAACGCTGAATTCCATGAGGACCATTGGAAACCCTCCCACGTCTGGCGGACGGTCGCTCGTTGCTCAGCCCCACTGCCCCATTGTAAGGGTCTGCGGCCGGTTGTCGAGGAGCGGACGGCCTCGGTGATAGCACCCGACTGCTGCGGCCCATTGAAGCGCCCCTGGCGCAAAGCCCGTCATTCTCGCGCAGGCGGGAATCCAGTGGCGAGCATTCACGATCTGGATTCCCGCCTGCGCG
>CAYZVT010000429.1:0-3552 GCA_964481585.1 uncultured Pirellulales bacterium | reverse complement strand
TGCCGCCGATCGAGAGCGCATCGCCATCGCCGGTGATGACCCACACGCTCAGGTCGGGCCGCACGGTCTTGACGCCCGTCGCCACCGCCGGCGCGCGGCCGTGGATCGAGTGGACGCCGTAGGTGTTCATGTAGTAAGGAAAGCGGCTGGAGCAGCCAATTCCCGAGATAAAAACGATCTTCTCGCGCGGCACGCCGAGCGTCGGCAGCACCTTCTTCATCTGGGCGAGAATCGAATAGTCCCCACAGCCAGGGCACCAGCGGACATCTTGATCGCTGGCGAAATCGGTTGGCTTGAGGACGTTCAGGCTTGTCGGAGTTTCAGTGCTCATGGGAGTGAGGCTGTAGGCTGGGAGCTAGAGGCTGTAGGCTGCGCGCTTTTCGCCCGTGGCCTCCAGGCTGGTTAGCGGGTTTGGCATCGTGCGTGATGCACGTCTTACAAATAATTTTACGCCGTGGATTTCAAAAGTTCCGTCATGCGGTCGGTCAGTTCGTGGACGGCGAACGGTTTGCCTTGGACTTTGTTCAGGCCGAGGGCGTCGACGAGGTATTTCGAGCGAAGCAGCATCCGTAGTTGGCCGAGATTTAGTTCCGGGACGAGTACCTTTTCGTACCGAGCAAGAATCTCGCCCAGGTTCTTGGGAAACGGGTTGAGGTAGCGCAAGTGACAATGGGCGACGGCGTGGCCTTCTTTCTGCATGCGCTGCACGGCCGTCAGGCACGCGCCGTAGGTGCCGCCCCAACTGACGACGAGCAGCTTGCCTTCGGCTGGTCCTTCTACCTCTTGAAGCGGAACATCGTCGGCGACGTTCGCCACTTTCTGGGCACGCAGATCGACCATGTACTGGTGGTTCTGCGGATCATAGCTGACGTTGCCCGTGATGTTCGCTTTTTCCAGCCCGCCCAGCCGGTGCATCAGTCCCGGCGTTCCCGGCACGGCCCACGGGCGGGCAAGCCGCGAGTTGCGGGTGTAGGCTTTGAAGGGTTCATCATCGCCGGAAGCCGGCGGGTGGTCGATCTCGATCTTCGGTAGCCCCCTGGCATCGGGGATCCGCCACGGCTCGCTGCCGTTGGCGATGTAGCCGTCGGTCAGCAGCACGACGGGGGTCATGAAGCGGGTGGCGATCCGCCAAGCCTCTTGGGCGACCTCGAAGCAGTCGGCCGGACTGCTGGCGGCCAGGACCGGCAGCGGCGACTCGCCGTTGCGGCCGAACAAAACTTGCAGCAGATCGGCCTGCTCGGTTTTGGTGGGAAGGCCGGTCGAGGGGCCGCCGCGCTGCACGTTGATGACGATCATCGGCAGCTCAGTCATCACGGCCAGCCCCATCGCTTCGCCTTTCAGCGCGATGCCGGGGCCGCTCGAAGCGGTCACGCCCATCTCGCCGGCAAAGGCGGCTCCGAGCGCAGCGGTCACGGCGGCAATTTCGTCCTCGGCCTGGAACGTGAGCACGTCGAAGTTCTTGTGCCGCGTCAGTTCGTGCAGGATGTCGCTGGCCGGCGTGATCGGATACGCGCCAAGAAACAGCCGCTTGCCGCTTTGCCGCGCGGCGGTGAGTAGTCCCCAGGCGAGGGCTTGGTTGCCCATGATGTTGCGATACCGGCCCGGCGGCAAATGGGCCTTGGCGACGCGGTAATGGGCCGCGATGGCTTCAGTCGTCTCACCGTAGTTACAGCCGGCGCGGAGCGCGCGGCGGTTGGCCTCGGCCACATCGGGCCGCTTGCCGAACTTGGCGTCGATGTAACGGAGCGTCGGATCGAGCGGTCGATGGTAGAGCCAAAACACCAGCCCCATCGCAAAAAAGTTGCGGCAGCGGTCGGCCTCTTTTTGACTGAGGCCGAGGCCCTCGACCGCGCGGCGGGTGATCTCGGTCATCTGCACCGAAATTAGCTGATAGCCTTCGAGACTGCCGTCCTCAAGCGGATTGGTCGCGTAGCCGGCTTGCTCCAAGCCCTTCTTGTCGAAGGCGTCGCTGTTGACGATCAACATGCCGCCGGGAGCGAGATCGCCAAGATTGGTCACGAGCGCCGCCGGGTTCATCGCCACCAGCGCGTCGACCTGATCGCCGGGCGTGTAGATCGTGCGGCTGGCGAAGTGGATCTGAAAGCCGCTCACGCCCGCCTTCGTGCCGCGCGGGGCGCGAATCTCGGCCGGAAAGTCGGGAAACGTCGCCACGTCGTTCCCCACCAGCGCCGAGGTGTTGGTGAGCTGCGAACCTGCTAGCTGCATGCCATCGCCCGAGTCGCCGCAAAAGCGGACGGTCGCTGCTTCGAGGTCGAGAGTCGGTTTCTCGGACTGCGTTTCGGTCGCCATGAGGGGTTCAGCTTCGCCTTTCGTGCGCGCGTCATGCGGTGCAGGCAGAATGCCGCTGCACAGTAGATTATTTCGATTTCCGCGCCTGAAATCAAACTTTGCCGCCGCAGAGCTTGCAGTCGGTGCGCGCACGCCACCCTGCTTGGCCGGCCGATCGGCTCTATTCGCTCGGCTTGCGATAGAACTTCGCCAGGTCGATGCCGCCTTTTTGTTCTTCTTCCAGTAGCTTGATCCGCCGTTCCATCTGCTCGATGCGGCGGGCGAGTTGCGGGAGCAGTTGGGCCTGCGCATCGACCGGCTCCAGCATCGGCACGGCCGGATAGCCGAGTTGGCGATGCAGCGCGGCGAACAACAGCAGGGGGTCATTGTGCCGGTTCGCCAGGGCGATACGCCCTTCGCGCTGGCCAAAGAGAACCGGCCGCTGAGGAGCTTCTTGCCGCCCGCGATGAGATTGGGTTTGCTCGTAATAGGCGCTGCGGACGTAGATCAGGTCGCCCAGATCGACCATGCCCACCTGACGGCGGATCGTGAGAATCCACTCGCGCCAGGTGTCGTCAAAGATCGGATCGGCGGCGACGGCCTCGAGGCCCCGGTCGTAGCCGAGCCGGTTGCGGCAGAGCGATTCGAACTGATAGAGAAAGATCGCCTGCGGCGAAGGGTCTTGCGCGCGGTACTCGGCCTCGCGGCGGAGCACTTCTAGCGCCACGCGCAGATCGAACTTGCCGCGTTCGTTCTCGGCTTCGCCGATAACGAAGGTTTGGAAGGGCGAGAAGTAATGCCCAAGCCGCTGCATGGCCGGGGCGAAGACGCCGCTGTGCTTCAGTTCCGCCAGCAGAAAGTCGATCGCCATCGGCAGCTTGGTGGTAGCGAGAATCTCCTCGCGCACCGAGCCGAGCAATTCCTGCATGGCGAGATTTTCTTTCAGCCGCTCAACGACCGTGCGGAAGAAGTACGCCTGTTCGATGTATTCTTCGCGGTCGAGCACAGTCGAGAAGCCCAGAGCCAAAAGTTGCGATTTCCCGCGATCTGGGGCGCTGCCGGGTTGTAAGTACCGGATTTACCGCAGTCGGTCCATTCTCGTAGCCCAATAGCCGGCGAGCAACGCTCGCCGGTCCCGCGCGGCGCGGACCCGCGCGGCGCTACCGCGTTGGCTAGCGGAGCTGCGGTTGTTTCAGTTGTACCTGGAGAAACTCCAGCGCCTTGGCAAAAGCCTGTTCGTCGGTAAAGGCTCCGACGTGGCCG
>CAYZVT010000428.1:0-3558 GCA_964481585.1 uncultured Pirellulales bacterium | reverse complement strand
AGGTCAAGCTGCACCTCATCAAAACTCACGCACTCCCCCGCCGCGAAGCGCAGCAGCCGTTCGCTCAACTGCGGCTCCGGCGTCCAGCGGCCGCGCGGCCCCTCGCCCAGCTCGTCCGCCAGGGCTTGAATCGCGGCGCGCTCGCTCCGGTAGCCGATCTTCAGCCGTTGCAAGCGCGTGCCCGTGCCAGCGAGCGTCATCCACCCCAGCGGCGTCGAAAGTGTCGCATAGCCCTCGTGCCCGGAAAACATCGGCCGCACCCTCCCAACAAGCGAATTGCGAGCGGTTTTTCCCCTCCTCTTGGCGCGGGGCGGGAGACTTTGACAGTCTCTCGGAGGGAACCCTATACTGAAGGTAAGAATCTGGAGGAACTTTGAAAAGCGGTTTCTCCCTTGTCCTGAGCAATTTTCTTTCGCTCACGCGCTACCGAAGGAACGCCTTTGATGAATCGTTACGAATCGCTATGCGATGACTTCTATATCAACATGAATCTCAGCACTGAGATGGAACTGCCGCAGAACCGCGAGACGATTCTCCATTATTTCGAGCGGATTCAGAAAAAGTATCCGCAGATGCGGAACTTCTACTGCCGCGACAAGCACGACTTTGTGCTGGAAGAGGATAAGGACCGGGGCCATTATCGCTGGTGTACGACCGAAAGCCGGCGGATTTGTTCGGGGCAGGTCAATCCCGAGTCGGTGGAAGGAATTTTGGAGCAGCACCATCTGGTGCTCGAATTGGCTCCCTACATGCTCTCGGTCAGCCCGCTCGACTGCGAATCGCTCGACCTGCTGTTCGGCTTTGACTTTACCTACCGGGGCAACCACAACCAGCTTGTTCACGAGGCCCTCGGCCTCAGCCCGGCGCTCGAACGGCTGGCCGACATGCCCGGCAGCAACGTCATCGCTTGCGAGCCGACGCTGACGCTCGCGCTGGATGACGAGTGCCGGACGCAGTGCCGGGTGAGCGTCGAGACGCGCACTAGTGCGTACCACATTCGCACTGGCGAGTTTCCCGAGGAGCAGCTCAGCGTCTACGTCAGCGCCCGTCAGTACGGCAGCTTGCCGCAAGACCTGTCGTTCAATAAAGCGCTCGACAAGCTCAGCCAAGTCTGCGTCGATCTGCTCGACCGCTACGTGATCGACAGCATTTTGCAGCCGCTACAGCGCACGATCACGACGAAGTAGCACCGCATTTCGCCCGCAGGCTCCAGGCCGGTTAGCCGCTTTGCTCTAGTAAACCGCGACGGTTTCGGGTGCCACGGGCGCGAGCGCCCGTGCTTGCTTTTCGCGGTGCGGGGTCGGTTCAGACTACCGCAAGAATGAGCCGCTGAGCGGGGGGGAGCTACGGCGGAGAACGTCACGTCCTCCTACCTGGGGCATAGCGACCTCGTCTCTCAAAAGAGCACGGGCGCTCGCGCCCGTGGCACCCGAAATCGGCCGCTCGACGCGCATCGGGGCGGTATCATCGCGCCAAGTGTTATAGGCTGCCCGTCTCGGTGGTGCCGCGCGTTCGGGAAAGTCGCTTGGGGCGATGCGCGCGAGCAGCGCGAGCTAGATTGGTGATGGCGAAGCTGCGCGGGTGCCCCTGATGTCACTCGACCTTCGCCGCTCGGCCGCCCCTTCATTCCTACCCTGTGGCGGCCGGTCCCACCTCACTTAGACCTACCACCAGAGCGCGAGGGGATGGCTATGAATCGGACCAAACGCCGGCAGCTTTTCGTCGATCAGAAGGTGCAAGGCGCGCTTGTGTTGCGCGCGGCCCTCTATTGGGTTTGCTCACTGGTGACGATGACGCTGATTTTGATCTCGTGGCGGATGCTGACCGGCCCTGCCCGCGCGATTCATACGCATCTCGACGATCTGTGGTATCAGTACGCGCCGGCGGTCGTCGTATCGCTGGTGTTGCTGCCGATCATCGTGTACGACTCGGTACGGATGAGCAATCGCTTTGCCGGGCCAATGTACCGCCTGCGCCGCTGCCTGCGGCAGTTGGCGGCGGGCGAACGCATCCAGCCGATCCACTTCCGCGAAGGCGATTTCTGGCACGACTTTGCCGACGATTTTAATCAACTGCTGGCGCGCGTGGAGCAGCTTGAGGCGCAAGCGGCGAAGAACGCTTCAGCTGAGGAGGAAGCCGTCAGCGGTCAGCCGTCAGCGGTCAGCAATACGTGAGCCTGTCGTTCCCGCTTAGGCGGAATCTGGGCGGTGGACTGTGCGCTTCTGGACTTCGCCTGTGCGGCAGTGAGTGCTTTGCTGACGGCTAACCGCTGACCGCTACCTCTGGATTCCCGCCTGCGCGGGAATGACGGGTGGCGCGGGAACGCCGCATTCGGCGTTCAATCAATGGCCATCATCGGGGGCTTCCGCGTTCGCGGCGTGCCCCCGCCACCCCCGCTGAGGGCTGATGGCTGATAGCTACCCGCTAATCCGCGAGACGGCGGTGGCGGAGTTGGTCGAAGGCCACGGCGGCCACAATGATCACGCCGAGGATGATGTCTTGCAGCGGATTGCGCAGCCCGAGCGCCGTGCTGCCGCTGGCGATGACGGCCATGATCGCCGCGCCGGTGAGCGTGCCGAGCACGGTGCCTTGCCCGCCACTGAGGCTGCCGCCGCCGATTACGACCGCCGCAATGATCCGCAGTTCTTGCCCGAGTCCCGAAGTCGGATTGCCGACCGAGAGCCGCGCGAACTGGTAAATCCCGGCGATGCCAACGAAGACGCCGGCGAGGCTGTAGACCGCCGCCTTCATCAGCGGCACGTTCACGCCGCAGAGCCGCGCGGTCGACTCGCTCGACCCGAGTGCAAAGACGTAACGGCCGAAAACCGTGTACCGCAAAACCGCCGCCAAAGCCGCCGCCAAGGCCAGCGCGAGCCACACGCCGAGCGGCACGCCGAGCCAGAGCGCTTCGCTCCGCGTGCTCACCAAGTCGCCGAGCCAAGCCGGCACCTGCTCGGGCGCGGGGCGGACGGTGGTTTCTTCGGCCACCAGCTTCGCTACGCCCAGGTACGCGGTCATCGTGCCGAGCGTGATGATAAACGGGACGATCCGCAGCAAGCTAATCAGCGCGCCGTTGACGAGCCCACACACTGCCCCGGTGGCCACGCAGGCAAGGAGCGCGACGGCAACGCCGTAATCGGCCCGCAAACACCAGGCGAGCACCGTCGCGGCCAGCGCTAGCGCCGTTCCGGCCGATAGATCAATGCCGCCGGCGATGATGATGAGCGTCATGCCGAGCGCGGCGACGGCCACGGTCGCGGTTTGGGCGAGTACGACACTGAGATTGCGCCAACTGGTGAACGAGCCGCCAAAGGGGCGCGTGGCATCGGCGATGGAGAAGAACAGCACGACCGCCACGAGCGCCAGCAGCGGCCCCAGATCGCTCAACACCCGCCGCGCCGCGCGGGCGGTGGAACTCCTGCTCATGTCGGTGTCACGGTCGATCATGGTTCTCCCTCGTCACTGCGCACGGCCAGCGCCATGAGCGATTCTTCGGTCCACTCCTGCACGGGGCGAATCGCGCGCAGCCGTCCCCGCGCCAAAACCCCCACCCGGTCA
>CAYZVT010000427.1:874-3571 GCA_964481585.1 uncultured Pirellulales bacterium | reverse complement strand
GCCGCGGCGCTTGCCAACGCGGTCGAGCACGAAAGTTTGTTCCTGCTGCCGCTCTGGCGCGCGCTGGGCAAGATAAAACTCGTCGTCAGCGCACGGATGCTGCCGAAAACGGCCGCCGCGCTGTTTGTGCTCGTCGGCATTGTTGCGGCGCTCGCGCTCGTGCCGGCTGATTTTCAGTTGGAAGCCAAAGGTGTGCTGCAACCGACGCAGCGGCGCGACGTTTTTGCGGGCATTGATGGCGTGGTGATCGACGTGCCAGTGGCCCATGCCGATCAAGTGGCGGAAAAACAACTGCTCGCTTCGCTTCGCAACACCGACCTGGAAGTACAAATTACCGATCTCGTTGGGCGGCGTGAGGCGACGGCCAAGCAGCTTCAGTCGCTCCAGCGCGCCCTGCTGAGCCAAGAGCGCATGAGCGTTGAGGAAAAGAACCGCCTCGCGGGACAAGTGCTACAACTGCGGGGGACGCATGACAGCCTGGGGCTGCAACTGGAACTCTTGCGCAAGAAGCAAGCGCAACTGCAAATCACCAGCCCCATCGCCGGCCAGATCGTCACCTGGCAGGTCGCCGAGCGGCTCTTGCGGCGCCCGGTGCGGCAAGGGCAAATCTTGATGAGCGTCGCCAACCCGCACGGGCCTTGGCACGTCGAACTGCACATGCCCGAAGATCGCATGGGCCACATCGCCCAAGCGGCGCGCGAAAGCAACGAGCCGCTCCAGGTCGAATACATCCTTGCCACGCAGCCCGGCGAGACGCATCGCGGACAGGTGCGCGAAATCGAAGCGGCGGCCGAAGTGCGCGGCGAGGAAGGCAACACTGTGCTAATCCACGTCGAGATCGACCAATCGAAGCTGCGCGACCTGCGGCCGGGCGCGACCGTGACCGGCAAAGTCCACTGCGGCACGCGATCGCTCGGCTATGTCTGGCTCCACGACCTGTGGGCGTTCGTGCAGCGCAAAATCCTGTTTCGGCTCTAGCGCAAAACGAGCTAACCCCAAAAAGCGCTGCGTCCTTTTTTTCTGCGAGAGCTTGAGCCATGCGCGTTTATCGTCTTGCCCTGGTCGCGGCGCTGCTGCTGGCGCGTGATGCGGCGGCGGAGTTGCCGAACCCGACGATCTCGAACTGTTTGATTTCCGTGCGGGACGAGGTGCAAGTGCCGGCCCAGGAGCCGGGCGTGCTGGTGTCGCTGCCGGTCGAGCCGGGGATGCAGGTCGAAAAGGGGGAACTGCTCGGCAAGATCGACGACACCGAGCGGCAAATGCAGCGCCGGCTCGCGCTGATCGAACAACAGGCCGCGAAAGAAAAAGCCGCCAACGATATTAACGTCCGCTACGCCACCGCCGCCGCGCGCGTCGCCGAGTCGGAATATCAACAGGCGGTCGATGCCAACAAGCGCGTCCGCGGCGCGTTTCCCGAAGCCGAAGTGCGGCGGCTGCAACTCGCTTGGCACCGCGCGTTTTTGCAGATCGAGCAGTCGCAGGTCGAGCAACGAATGGCGCAGTTCGAAGCCGACACCCGCGCCGCCGAAGTCGAGGCGACCGCCGTGAACATTGCCCGCCGCCAGATCATCTCGCCCGTCGCTGGCGAAGTGACGGAGCTAATGAAGCACGAGGGCGAATGGGTCAATCCGGGCGACCCGGTGCTGCGCGTCGTCCGCTTCGATACCTTGCGGATCGAAGCCTTTTTGAACGCCACGCAGTACGATCCGCACGATGTCGCGCGGCGGCCGGTGACGGTCGAAGTTGAGCTGGCGCGCGGCCGGCGGGTGGAGTTCACCGGCTACATCTCCTACGTCGAGTCGGCCGTGCAGGCAGGGGGCGAGTATCGAGTCTGGGCCGAAGTAACCAACCGCCGTGAAGGCGAGCAGTGGCTCCTCCGCCCGGGCCTCACGGCGAGCATGACGATCCAGGTGAACCAAGAACCAATCCGCATCTCGCGCAAATCTTCGGTCGCGGCGGAGTAGGAAGCACCTCTGCTGATGCCGACGCTTGCCGATAGTTTGATCGCCAGCAGCTCGCGGCCGTTGCCGGTGCGGATGCGCCCGGACCTGGAGACGCGAGAGCACCGCTACCAGGGCCAGCCGTACTGGGTTCTCAAAGAGCCGCTGGGGCTGAACTACTTTCGCTTCGAGCAGGAGGAATACTTTCTACTACGCGCGCTCGATGGGCGGGCAAGCCTGAGCCAGATCAAAGCCCGCTTCGAAGCCGAGTTCCCGCCCCAAAAGATTTCGCTCGACGAGCTGCACCATTTTCTCGGCTCGCTCCATCGCAGCGGGCTGGTGATTGCCGACGCGCCAGGGCAAGGGGCAAAACTCCAAGAACGCCGCGACGAACGGCAGCGCAAAGAACGGCTCGCCAAGCTGACGAACATTTTGGCGATTCGCTTCAAGGGGTTTGATCCCGATCCACTCTTGGAGGCGGTCTACCCGGCCCTGCGGTGGTTTTTCACCGTCCCGGCCGTGATCGGCTGCATGCTGCTGATGTTCGCGGCGCTGGCGCTGGTGGTCGTGCAGTTCGACACCTTTCAGGCCAAGCTGCCGACGTTTCAGCAGTTTTTTGCGGCCGAGAACTGGATCTGGATCGGACTGGCTCTGTGCGTCACGAAGATTATCCATGAGTTCGGCCACGCGCTGGCCTGCAAACATTTTGGCGGCGAGTGCCACGAGATGGGCGTGATGTTGCTCGTCCTGACGCCCT
>CAYZVT010000427.1:0-864 GCA_964481585.1 uncultured Pirellulales bacterium | reverse complement strand
CTGCCGAACAAATGGCACCGGGCGGCGATCGGCGCGGCGGGCATGTACGTCGAGCTTGTCATCGCGGCGCTCTGCACGCTGCTTTGGTGGTTCAGTGAGCCGGGCGTGCTGAATTACCTCTGCCTGAGCACAATCTTCGTCTGCTCGGTGAGCACGCTCGTCTTCAACGGTAACCCGCTGCTCCGCTACGACGGCTATTACATTCTCTCGGATCTACTCGAAATCCCAAACCTGCGGCAGAAGGCCAGTTCGATCCTAACGCGCAAACTCGGCGCGTGGTGCCTGGGCCTCAAAGAGCCGGACGATCCGTTCCTGCCGAAGCGGCATCAAGCGATCTTTGCCAGCTACGCCGTCGCGGCGGCGGTCTATCGCTGGATCGTGACGCTCTCGGTGCTGTGGTTTTTGCACAAGATGTTCGAGCCGTATCGGCTGGAAATCCTGGGGCAGCTACTGGCGCTTGGGGCGCTGTATGGGCTGATCGGGCGTCCGGTGTGGCAAGTCGTGCGATTTTTTCATGTGCCGGGAAGGAGATACCAGGTGAAGCGCCCTCGGATGTACGCCACGCTCGGATTGCTCACGGCGGCAGCCGCCGCGGCGCTGCTGGTGCCGCTGCCGGCGGCGACCTATTGCAGTTTTGAACTCAAGCCCCGCGCGGCCGTGCCGGTCTATGTCGACGTGCCGGGCGTGCTCGAAACGATTGCCGTCGAGCCGGGGCAACAAGTGCAGCCGGGACAGACGCTCGCGGAACTGGAAAACCTGGACGTGCGGCTGGCCGTGATGCAGCTTGGCGGGCAGCGCGAGCAGTATCAAGCGCAGCTGGCCAGTCTCCAGCAGCAGCGCTTTCGCGACGATCAAGCGGCGCTC
>CAYZVT010000426.1:0-3572 GCA_964481585.1 uncultured Pirellulales bacterium | reverse complement strand
ACAGTTCATCAAGCCCCGTGACGTTCGTTACCAGTGCCCGCAGCTTGCGGCGGAGAACCGAGTAGCTAAAAAACGCCTTCCCCAGCTCGTAGTTGTGATTGACCATCTCGGCTCGATAGTCGGCGTCTTCGATTACGCGCCGCACTTGCTCGACGACGTTGCGCGTCAAGTAGCCATCCATCGTAATGACCTGAAACCCCTTCGGCTCGATGTCCTGGATGAAGATCGAGTAGCGGTTCACCAGTACCGGCTTGCGGTAATAAAAGGCTTCCAGCAGGGCGTTGCCAAAACCTTCATACAGGCTCGGATACGTGACGAAGTTGGCCTGCGAGTAGACATCGGCGAGCGTGTAAGTGCGTTCGCCGTTGGGCGTCGTGGTCCGCACTTCGCCCATGCGTGTACTAATAAACCGTAGGTCAACCCCTTCCTGCACCGCCATATCGACCAGCGCGTTGAGATACTCGCTCCCTTCGTCGCCCGACTCGTGCGAGACGACCAGTTTGCACTTCGGGTTTTTCAAAGCGGCGACGAGCGAGATGGAGTGTTCGATCCCTTTGCGCGGCACCACCCGCGTCGGTTGCAGCAGGATAATGTCGTCCGGCTCCAATCCAATATCCTTGCGGAAGTCGGATATATCCTGATCGACTTCGTCGGGCGGCGTCTCAAAATCGAGCACGTTCGGCACCAGCACCGACGATTCGCCCTTGCGCCAGGAAAGATCGTGCTGCGCGGCCGAGTTGATCGTCACGTGCTGGATCGAGGGGAGCGTCGGCGGAAACGCCATGCTGAGAATGTCGGCGACCGAGTTGACCATGAACCGCGCGCGCTCCCAATGAAAGTCGTGGTGGTGCGCGATCGTGGGAAACTCCGTTTCGGCAATGAAGTTCGTTAGCGCCACCCCCAGCGGCAGGTGCATCGGAATGCACAGCGCGTTCTGCACGACGAGGATGTCGATGTTGTACGCATCGACAAAATCGTAGAGCGTTCCCTTCAGGTAATCGGCCATGCCCATGATCCTGCGGGTGATCTCCGGGGTCCGCTTGCGCGTGCCGAAGACCTGCTCATTGATTGCCACGTTGTCGCGGTCATAAAAATACGCTTCGGGCACGAGCATGCTGGTGTTGGGGTCGCGGTCGAGCTTGCCGGCGTACCAGTAGCTTGTATGGCGGTAATCCCAGAGAATCTTGGCCCACTTCGCGGCTTCGAGCGACACGCCGTCCAGCCCGGCAAAGCGGGTCGAGACAAAGCCAATGTTTCGGGCTGCCATCGTTGAAGGTTCCTCTTGTCTTTCGCGGCAAGTCAATCTTGGCGGCAACCAAACGGAACGCGCTTCAACGCTCCTTGCCTTCCCTCACCTTAAACACACTGCGGCAACTGCTCCAATTCCGTCACGACCAAATCAGGCTGCACGCCTGCGACGCGCTGGTCCCCCTCGCGCCACCGCAGACTGCGGGCGTCGCCGGCAAACAGCGCCGTGCGAAAGCCGACTGCGGTCGCCGGCGCGATGTCATTTAGCAGGTCGTTCCCGACACACAGCACCTCCTGCGGCGCGATTCCTGCCCGATCGAGCGTCTCGACCGCCTGGCGATAGAGCGTCCGTCCCGGCTTGGCCTCGCCGGCGCGGAACGAGAAGAACCGCAACGATTCCTCAAAGCCAAGCTGCGCGACGGTCCGCTCCAGCAGCGCCGGCAGCAATTCCAGCGTGTAGAACTGCGCGTTGCTCACCAGCCCCAGCCGCACCCCGCGCTGCTGGAGCTGCGCCAGAGAGGCCTGCACGCCGGGCATCGGCCAAGCAGGATTGACGCGGGCTTCGTACTCCACGGCCAGCTGCGCGAAGTCGAGCTTGCCGGGCGCCTCCGCGATCAGCCCCCGTTCGGCCAACGCGGCCAGCGCCCTGCGCCAGATGGCGGTGATCTCAACTTCGGGGTACTCGATCCCCCGCGCGCGTGCGGCAGCGTGGTCGGCCTCGATCGTCGCCGACAAGCACTCCACGCCCACCGAGCCGGTCGTGGAAAAGCGGATTCCGACCGCCTCCAGCGCAGCCACAAACGCCTCGCCCGCAGCCGAGCGGCGCGCGGTGCCGATGTCGCCGCTGGCGCTGACCAGCAGCGTTCCGTAGATGTCAAACAGTACCGCCCGCACCCCAAGCAGCCGACTCAAGCGTGGTCTCGTGCCGGTAGGCAGCGGCGCGAGCGGACGGCAATGTCGGCGGAAGATGTCGCGGTAGCGCTGGCTCATCAGGGGTGCTCTAACTACGCAGGGGTCGGAACCGCCGCACGTCCAGAAACGCATCGAGAATGGTCATCGCCGCGAGCGGCCGCCCGATCGGCTCCACGCCGCTTCGCCGAAGCTGCTGATAAATCCTCACGAGTTGTTCTCCGCAGATGGCGAGCGAGTAGTGGCTCCGCACCGCCTCCGCGTTCTCCTCGGCCAGTGCGCATTCCTTCTCCGTGGCCGGCCGCAGCGCAAGGCCCAGGATCGGGTTTTGCTGCAACAACTGGGCCTGGGCCGACTCCGAACTCCGCACGTGACGAAGCACCTGTTCCTGAAGCGGTGCATCGAGCGTGCCAAAATCGACGACTCCGCTGCCGACGAACATCGCGCATTGCTTTTCAAGCGTAGCCGCGTCGGGGATCGGACGCTGGTAAGTGGTCAACACCTGCCGGTAGGCCTGCAAAAATTGCTCACCAAACGCCTCCGCCCCGCCGACCCACTCCACCGGCACCGTGAGCGCCGGACGCAAGCCCGGAAATCGCACGCCCGAGCGGGCAAAGTCGATCGTGATTTCGGGCAGATCGCGGCCCACCAGTGCCCGACCGGCGAGTGGGGCTTCGAGAAAGACCATGCCAAACCCTTCGGCCAGGCTCGTCGTGAGCAGGTGATCGGCCGCCGCGAGCGACTCGGCCAGCGACAGCTCGGCGTGGCTTCCGATCTCGAAGAGGCACGGTAGCTGCAACTCGTGAGCCAACTCTTTCCACCGCCGGTAGAGGGGCTGCTCAGCCGGGTTGAGCGGCGGCTGCGTGACCGCCACCCACGCCCGATCGCCTACCGCCGCAGACCAAAGCAGCGCTTCGCCAAGGTTCTTGCGCGTGATCGCCCGCACGGGGTAGACCAGCAGCGGCGCATCGGAGGGGAGAGCAAAAAGCCGTTTTAGTTTCTCACGTGCCTCGCTGCGCGGCGGAAGCGGGCCAAGTTCGTAGATCGGATTGGGAAGCACATGCAGCCGCTCACTTGCCAGCCCCGCCTGTTGCAAGATTCCCCCGTCGCGGCTGCTGAGCACGGCGTAGTGGAGGTGCTCGGCCTGGGGGTAGAGCACCTCGCCCAGCGCCGCCGGATCGCTGCTGATCTGGCACAGGCGGCGATACATGGCCGGGCGGAGGTCTTCGGCAAAGTCGTGGATTTGGAGCAACTGCCGGTAGCCCTGAGCGGCCAGTACTCGTAGTGCCCCCGGCAGCGACAAGTTCTTGCCCAGCGCGTGGTTGTGGACATGCAGCAGCGTCTCGTTCGCCGAGAACCCTTCGGCAGCGAATGCCTGCCGCACCTGCTCGGCAAGCCGCTCTGGCCGGGGCGGC
>CAYZVT010000425.1:0-3585 GCA_964481585.1 uncultured Pirellulales bacterium | reverse complement strand
TGCCGAGCACGCCGATTTTCGCGCCTGGATAGAAGGCGAGCCAAATGTCCTTCAGGACTTCGCGCTGGCCGTGCTTCTTGGTGAGGCTGGAGATTTGATAGATGTATTGGCGAGACATGAAAGCCGTGGGGCTGGGGGGAAAGCGGCGGGAAAGAAGTAGGGAATTTTAGCAGCCGCGAAAGAGTTGGGAAGGCGGAGGTCGGAAGGCGGAGGGCGGAAAGAAAAAGCGGAAAGCGGAAAGCGGAAAGCGGGGCTGGCGCCGGAGGCGACGTTTTCTTGTTGGGGCCAAGCCTCTTGATCCCCCCGATCCCTCACCCCTGATCGCTGAAAGCTGACCGCTAACCCCTCGCTACTCCCACTCAATCGTCGCGGGCGGCTTGGAGCTAATATCGTAGGCGACGCGGTTGACCCCTTTGACTTCGTTGATGATCCGCGTCGACATCCGCGCTAGCAGTTCATACGGCAGATGGGTCCAGTCGGCGGTCATGAAGTCGTCGGTGTTGACGCAGCGGATCGCCACGGCGTTGTCGTAGGTGCGCGCGTCGCCCATCACGCCGACGCTCTGCACCGGCAGCAGCACGGCGAAGGCCTGCGACGTTTCGCGGTACAGCCCAGCGGCTTTGATTTCGCTGACGACGATCGAGTCGGCCTCGCGGAGCGTTTCGAGCTTTTCCTTCGTCACTTCGCCGAGACAACGGACGGCCAAGCCGGGACCAGGGAACGGGTGCCGCCAGACCACTTCGTCCGGCAGCCCAAGCTGCTGGCCCAGCTTGCGGACCTCGTCTTTGATCAGGTCGCGGAGCGGGTCGATTAGCTCGAGGTCGAGCTCGGCCGGCAGGCCGCCGACGTTGTGGTGCAGCTTAATCGTATCGGCCGGGCCGTCGGGGGCGGCGCCGCTCTCGATCACGTCGGGGTAGAGCGTGCCTTGGGCCAGATACTTCGCGTCCTGAATCTTGCTGGCTTCTTCGGTGAAGCACTTGATGAACTCGTGCCCGATGCGGCGGCGCTTTTCTTCGGGGTCGGCGACGCCGCTCAGCACGTCGAGGAACCGCGACTCGGCTTTGACGACGTGCAGATCGGTTTTGAAGTGGCTGCTGAACTCGCGGATCACGGCCTGTTCTTCGTCTTTGCGGAGCAGACCGTTGTCGACGAGGATGCAAGAAAGCTGCGAGCCGATCGCCTTGTAAAGCAGCGCGGCGACGACCGAGGAATCGACGCCGCCGGAGAGTCCGCAGATCACGCGGTCGTTTCCGACTTGGCGGCGGATGCGCTCGATCGTTTCATCCGCAAAATCGCCAAGCTGCCAGGTGCCTCCCGCGCCGCAGACCGTGCGGAGAAAGTTGCCCAAGACGGTGCTGCCTTCGGGCGTGTGCGTCACCTCGGGGTGGAACTGCAAGCCGTAGATCGGCAGGCGGTGGTGCTTGATCGCCGCGTATTGGCAGGTCTCGGTCGCCGCCAGCGGCAGAAAATCGTCGGAGACGGTCGCCACCTGGTCACCGTGGCTCATCCAGACAATCGTTTTGTCGGGCACGCCGGCGAACAGGTCGGACTCACTCTGAATGCGGCAGCTCGCGCGGCCGTACTCGCGGAGCGGCGCGTTCTGGACCCGGCCGCCGAGCACTTCGCACACCAGTTGCATGCCGTAGCAGATGCCGAGAATCGGGATGCCAAGCTGGAATAGCTCGGGGTCGCACTTCGGGGCGTTCGGCTGATAGACGCTGCGTGGGCCGCCGGAAAGGATGATGCCGATCGGGTTCAGCTCGCGGACTCGCTCGGCGGTGATGTTGTGCCGCACGATCTCGCAGTAGACGTGCTGCTCGCGCACCCGTCGTGCAATCAGTTGGGCGTACTGCGAGCCGAAATCGAGAACCAGGACCTTTTCGCGCGCCGCAGCGGGGAGCACGTTGCCGGCCGAAGGGGCGATTGCACTCATCGGATTACCATCCCTGTCCTCAGGCCAGGCCCCACCGAGCCGCCTGTCAACGAAAAAAGCCCGTCAGCACGGGCAGAAACGGGCGATTATAGAATTTTTCCCCAAGCCGGGCTAGGGGGCGGGAATCAGGGACGGGGGACGGGTTTTGCTGATGGCTGCGCCGGCGGCCGATTCTTGAATCTCGCCCGCCGGCTGATTATGGTGGAACTACAGGCTCGGGACCCAGCGGCGCGCGGCGGAGGATCGCCGGGGCCGCCCGAGTGGGGGAACTTTTCACGGATCGGCTCGGCGGCGTGCAAATCCTGCTGACAAACGATGATGGGATCTACGCCCCGGGGCTGGTGGCGCTCGAACGCGAGCTGGCGAAGCTGGGCGAGGTGTGTGTCGTCGCCCCCTCGACCGAGCAGAGCGGCGTGGGGCACTCGATCACCTATCTGACACCGCTGATCTGCCGCGAGGTGTACGAAGGCGAGCGGCGGCGCGGCTGGGCCGTCGATGGCAGCCCGGCCGATTGCGTGAAGATTGCCATCGCCAAGTTCTGCCCACGCCGGCCCGATTTGGTTGTCAGTGGGATCAACGGAGGGCTGAACGCCGGCATCAACGTGCTCTACTCGGGCACGGTGGCGGCGGCGATTGAAGGCGCGTTTTTCGAGATAACGAGCGTCGCCATTTCGCTCGAATACGAGGAGCACGCCCATTTCGACAAAGCCGCCCAGTTGGCGGTGCCGATCGTCGAGCAAATCCTGAAACAAAAGGGACCGCAGCCGCAGCTATTCAACTTGAACATTCCGGTCGCCGCGCTCCGCCGCCCCAGCCCTCTGCGGGTGGTGCCGATGGGCGTGGCCCGTTACGGCGAAGCGTTTGAAGAACGCCGCGACCCGAAAGGGCGACCGTACTACTGGGCGACGAACGAACCGCCGCCGCCCCCGAGCGAACAAGAAACCGACGTTTCGGCTTTGGCGAAAGGACACATCACGCTCACGCCGCTCGATTACGACCTGACGAAACGCCCAGTGCTCGACCAGATGCAGTCGTGGCACTGGACGCTCCCGCCGGTCGAGTAGGCGACGAGGTTGGGCTTTTGGAAGGAGGAAAGCGATGCGCGCTCCGCGAAGCAGTTGGCCGGTCGTCGTGCTGGTGCTAGTGGGTTGCGGCGAAGCCCCTGCCCCGCCGCCAGCACAACCAACCGCACCGCCGCCTCCTGTGCCGGTGACGAGCAGCAAGCCGATTCCAAATCAATCAGCCGAACCAGAAATCGAGCAGCCGGCGAACGTCGAATCGGCCGCGGCGGGCGTCGGCGAAAAAGGACGCGGCTACGGCGGGGGCATCCTTACCGAACCGATTCGCCAACGGTTTTTGATCGAGCACCAACTCACCTTTAACAGCGTCAAGCAGGTACTCGACCTGTACAAAGCCGAGCACGGCCGGCACCCCGAGAGCCACGAAGCGTTCATGAAAGAGATCATTGAGGCGAACCAGATTCAGTTGCCGGAATTGCCCGCTGGCGACGAGTACTGGTACGACCCCGAGCGCGGCGAACTGATGGTCAGGCACCCGGAGTAAAAGAGCGCCGCGAAGCGGAACCCCACGTAACTGTTTAGCAGAATCCAGTTGGTTTAGCGGGGGGGTAAACTGCACCCGGGGTTTTTTCT
>CAYZVT010000424.1:0-3615 GCA_964481585.1 uncultured Pirellulales bacterium | reverse complement strand
TTAACGGCGCTCGTGCTGGTGGCGATCGTGATGATGCTCGTGCTCCGCAGCGTCAGCGCGGGGCTGGTGGCGATGCTGCCGAATTTGCTGCCGACCTTGCTCTTATTCGGCATGATGGGCTGGGTCGGGCAGCCGGTCGACATCGGCTCGATGATGACCGCCAGCGTCGCGCTCGGCATCGCCATCGACGGCACGCTGCACTATCTGAATTGGTTCCGCCGCGAAGTGGGCCGGGGTCGCCCCGCCGAAGCCGCCGTGGCGCTGACCTACCATCACTGCGGCAATGCGATGTGGCAGACGGCCACGATCTGCGGGCTGGGGCTGCTCGTCTTCGCTTTCAGCGCGTTCGTCCCCACCCAGCGCTTCGCCTGGATGATGCTGCTCCTTCTCATGCTCGCCCTACTCGGCGATCTCGTGCTCCTGCCCGCCCTGCTAGTCGGCCCCTTCCGCCGCCTCTTCGAGCCGCGCACAGTGCCCCAAGCGGGAACGGAGATCGGGGACCGGGGGAAGGCGGTAGGCTCGAAGCTGTAAGCTGGAGGCTGCGAGCTACAAGCTGCGAGCCGCAGGCAATCAAGGCTCCTGCCTTGCAGCCCGCAGCGTCCCTTCCGCCCTCCGCCCTCCGCCCTCAAAAAAAAAGCCGCGCGCCCCCTTTTGGTGACGCGCGGCTCGAACCTTCTCACCACTAAACCGCTTTACAGCGCATAGCCTTCGCGGTAGCTGGGCTTGATCATGCTGTCGAGTTCGGGGGCGTTGGTGGCCTTCATGTTCTGGGCGTCCCACTCGACCTTCTTGCCCGACCAGACCGCCAGGTTGCCGAGCAGGATCGTCTCGGTGAGCGGTCCGGCGTAGTCGGGGAAGTTGCTCGTCGCTTGCGGGCCGCCCTTGATCGCGCGGACCCACTCGTCGAAGTGGCCGGGCGACTGCTCGAACTGCACGTCGGGCTGCTTCGCGCCGCCAAGTAGTTCATAAGCGGCCCCGTAGTCGTTCGGCGAGTAGAGCTTGCCCTTGCTGCCGATGACGAGCGAGCCGCTGCCCGGCGCGTTGCGGCCTTCGAGCAGCGCTTTGTCGGGCCGCTTGCCGCCGTCGTACCAGTAGAGCTTGATCGGGCCGCGCTGGTCGTTGGCCGGGAACTCGAAGGTGATGAGCGACCACTTGGGGAACGTCTCTTGGTTGTGCCCCGACGTTTCGGCGACCACCGAAGTCGGGTTGCGCAGATCGAGCGCCATGAAGGCCATGTTCATCGTATGGCAAGCCATGTCGCCCAGCGCGCCGGTGCCGAAGTCCCAGTAGCCGCGCCACGCGAACGGGTGATAGCCGTTGCCGTAGGGGCGCTCCGGCGCGGGGCCGAGCCACGACTGCCAATCGAGAAATTCCGGCACCGGGGCTTCCGGCGGACGCGAGCCGCCCTGCGGCCAAACCGGGCGATTCGTCCAGATATGCACTTCGCTCACATCGCCAATCGCGCCGGCCTTGATCGTGGCCGCCGCCTTGCGCAGCGCCGTCTCGGCCGTGCCCTGGTTGCCCATCATCGTCGCCACGCCCCGCTCGCGGGCCAGGTCGCCGAGCACGCGGGCTTCGTAGATCGTGCGCGTCAGCGGCTTTTGGCAGAAGCAGTGCTTATCCAGCTTGATCGCCTTGGCCGCCGCCACGGCGTGGGTGTGGTCGGGCGTGCTGACCGTCACCGCGTCGATCTTGTCGCCGAGCTTGTCGAACAGCTCGCGGTAATCGGTAAAGCTCTCCGCGCCTTGGAAGCGATTGGCGGCGCCTTTGAGCCGGTTGCGGTCCACGTCGCAGATGGCGACGACTTTTCCGTGCTTGCCGGCGTCGGCCGAGTCGCTCGACCCCTTGCCGCCGATGCCGATGCAGGCAAACTGGATTTGCTCGTTCGGCGACTTCGATTCTTTCGCTTGCAGGCTACCGGCGACCCAGTAGCCGACGCCCGCCGCGGCGGTGGTCTGCAGGAATCGACGACGATCGGTCTTGTGAGGCATACGGAACAACTCCTTATGAAACCTTGCCGAGACGGCGAATTGAAAACAGGTGGGACTCGAAAACGGGGGATGCGGGCAGGGCTGCTTGTGCAGCTTTTCAGCATAACGTCCGCCCGAGCGCGCCGCAAATCTGGCCCAGCCGCGCGGCGCGGGGCGAGCGGTGGGCATCCGTTGCGGAGGCTCGGCCGGTCAAGTAGGCTGAAGGAGAACGTCAATACGCCCTCCTGCAATACCTTAATATCTCCCGCCTCTCCTTCCTCAGGAGCTGAAACTAATGAAAATCTCCGGCTTTTTGGCTTCGGCCGCCGGCGGCTTGGTTGTTCTGTTGCTACTCGTGACGCTTGCTCCCGCTGCCGAGGCGGCGGTGGCCGACGAGGTTGCCGCGCGCGTCAAGCAACTCGGCGGCAAGCTTCAATACGACGACCAGCAGCGTTTGGTTGGCGTCGATCTCTACGAACGCCAAGCGAATGACGCCGACGTGGCGCTGATCGCGCAGCTCCCCCATTTGAAGGAGCTGGTCCTGTGGGGCGCTGAAATCACCGACGAGGGCGTGGCCCAGCTCAGTCAGCTCAAGTCGCTCGAAGAACTCGTTCTCGAAAACACCGAAGTTACCGACGCCGGCATCGCCGCGCTGGAAAAGCTGCCCAACCTCAAGTCGCTCAATTTGCGCCGCAGCACGTATCTCACCGACGCCGGGCTGGAATCGGTCGCCAAAATCCCACAACTCGAATATCTCACGCTGCTCTACAACAACATCGGCGACGCGGGCCTGGAACATCTCAAGGACAAACAGCAACTCAAGCTGCTCGATTTGCGCGGCTGCGTGCTCGTGACCGACTACGGACTACAGCACTTGGCCGGTATGAAAGCACTCAAGGCACTCAAGCTCCGCAACCCGGCCGTGACCGATGAAGGCGTCAAGCATCTCAAGGCGCTCAAGAATCTCAAAGCGCTGGCGATGGAAGACGCCAACATCACGGACGAAGGGCTGAAACGCATCGCCGAAATGCCGGAACTGGTCGAGCTAAACGTCTTCCGTTGCTACAGCGTCACCGATGAAGGACTCGCCGCCCTGGCCAAGCTGCCGCAACTGCGCAGCCTCTCGCTCCGCGACGTGCCGATCGGCGATGCGGCCGCCGCGCATCTGAAAAATCTGAAGCAACTCGAAAAGCTCGACCTGAGCGAAACGTTCGTCGGCGACCAGGGGCTGGCGAATCTCAAGGGCGCCAAGAATCTCCAGTGGCTCAACCTCTGGCACACCCGTGTCACCGACGCGGGGCTGGAACATCTGACGGCGCTCGGCAACCTCAAGTATCTCAATCTGATGGACACGGCCGTCACCGACGAAGGACTCCGAGCAGTCGGCAAGATCGAAAGCCTCGAACAGCTCGACCTGTCGCAAAACAACATCACCGACGCCGGGCTGGAGCATCTGAAAGACCTCAAGAACCTCAAAAAGCTCTCGGTCAGCCTCACTCAAGTCACCGGCCAAGGCGTCGCCGAACTGAAAGCGGCGATCCCGCAAGTCGCCGTGAAATACGATGCGCAGTAACGTGGGCGAATAGCTGTTAGCCGTCAGAGGCCGTGAAGTAATTTGGGACCGGAGACTTTGGTTGCAGCGGGT
>CAYZVT010000423.1:0-3620 GCA_964481585.1 uncultured Pirellulales bacterium | reverse complement strand
GATCACCATGTTGAGCGAGCGGGACTCGATCTTGAGCACCTTTTGCCCAAAGATGTAGGTGCTAATCAGCACGATCGGCGTCACGACCCACGCAATAAAAATGCCCGGCAGTCCGAGCGCGAGCAGCCGGTGAAACAAGACCTCGGCCCCGAGCATCACCAGCCCGGTCTTGATGTAAAACTCGGTCAGCGCGGCCGGCCGCAGAACGGCGGGCGTGCCGATCGTGTTGCTAATCAATAAGCCGATCGCCAATGCCCAGAGCGCGTACTCCAGATTGTAGTAGCTGACGAGTTCCTGCTCGGCGAGAAAGTAAGCCCCGGTGGCGAGCACAAACACGACGGCAAAGCCCGGCACGAAACGGGCTAGCCGCCCGCCCATCGCGGCCACGCCCATCGAAAACGCCGCCGCGAGCAGTGCGAACGTCGCCAGTAGCTGCGGCACGATCAGCGCGCCGTCCTTGCGCAGCGCATCGAGCGGCCGTTCCGCCCAGCCCTGCGGCTTGATGATCCACTCTTTAAGCGGACTCGCCAGCGACTCCCCCGCGCCGCTCGACCAGACCAGCGCCGACAGCGCGACAAGCAACAGCAGCGTCCCGCCGATCCACACCGCCCACCAGTCTTCACTCGTCTTCATCTCACGCCAAGTCGAGCGTTCCGCGTCAGGCATTGTTTTGCAGGGGTTAGGGGCGAGGGACGAGGGGACGAGGGATTTTGAATGTTGGATGGTGGATTGGCTCTAAATGAAAATCCGCCCAGGCGTCAGCCCGGCTTTCCGCTTTCCGCTTTCCGCTTTTTCTTTCCGCCCTCCGCCTTATTCCCCAAATCCCGTCGGGCGGTTATACAGCTTCTCCCGCGTCGACCACAGTCCGGCCGACGGGGTGGGGATGAAATAAAACCGTTCGCCGTCGGGGAGCGTGTGCCAGCCTTCTTTGCGGGTGTCGGGCTGGTAGCGCTCGACCATTGCTTGGTAGTCGGCGTAGGCGAAGTTGACGCCTTCGATCTCCTCGCGGCTCATGTGCCCCGGCGCGTAGCGGATCGTGAAGCGGTCTTCCGACGTGCCGTGCATCAGATGCGCGGTCGCATGCGCCAGGTCCTGCATATCCTCGTTCTGCCGGTACTGCTGGAGCACTTTTTCCGAGGGGACGTAGCCGTACTTGCGGATCAGCCGGTCGACCCCCGGCTGCTCGCCAAAGCGCTTCAGCCCCGGCGCGAGCACGAGCAGTTCGCCGCCATCGGCAATCGCCATCCGCGTGCGGTAGACGGCTTTGTTCGCCACCCAGGTGCTAAAAAACTCGTCCCCCTGCATCACGCAGACGACCTTTTGCAGCGGCTCGTCAAAAACGGTGATGTTCTGCTCGCGCGACTGACGCGCCGCCGAGAGATAGGTTTCGAGGTCATCGCCCACGTAGCAGCCGGTGTGCACCAGCTCGCCATCGGCGCCGCGAGCCATCACGACTTGCACATACAGATCGGGCAAGTGGCCCAGATAATCTTCTTCGGCTTTGTTAAAGCACTGGCGCGTGGGCGTCACCAGACAGCCGAGGTTGTTTTCGATGCCGCAACTGGCGGCCATCATGTGCGAGGCGCAAATCAAGTCTTTGCTGCCGACTCCAATAAAATAATTCTTGTTGTGATTCGCAAAGCCGAGCACTTCGTGCGGCACGACGTGGCCGACGTTGACGATCACGTCCCACGGCTCGCGGAGGAGCATCGTGTTCAGCCCGATCGGAATCGCCCAATCGGCCTTGCCGCCGGAGACTTCTTTCACGTAGTCCGCCGAAATCTCGCCGATCTGCTCACAGCCTTCGATCCAGTCGTGGGCATGGATCCGCTCGTTGGGAATCGAGCCGAACATCTGCCGGTTCTGTTCGGGCGTGTGCGGAATGTGCTGCCCGAGCGTCGGGATGACGTGCACCTCTGCCCCCAACTCGGTGTAAAGCTGGTAGAGCACTTCCGTCAGCCGCCCCACCTTGGCGTGCATGCGGGTGATGTCGGGGGGCAGGAGCAACACTCGCTTCGGATTAGCACAAAGCCGGCGGCGCGTCTCGGCCACCGTCTCGTGCATCAGTTGCTCCATCCGCGCCATCGGGATCGCGTCGGCTCGCTCAGAAATCCAGGGCATTTTTATGTGGGGGTTGGGGGACGGGGACAAGGGATCAGGGGGAAAGGCGGGGCAGTAGCGATCGAATATAATCGGCCGGGCAGGCAAACGCCAACGGCAGTGCGACGGGTGGCGGGGGCGCACCGCGAAAGCGGAAGCCCCCGGTGGAGCGACTTCGCAGCTCGGTCGCCCCTGAACGTACTGGCCTAGATTCCCGCCCGCGCGGGAAGGACGGACCTCGTTCCTGTCTCCAGCTTACAGCCTAGAGCTTACGGCCCGCAGCCCGCAGCCGTCCGCCGCTCTAGCCTTCCCACTCGCGGGCAACCTGCACCAGCGTCCGCACCAGCGCACCGCTCGCGCCGGCGTCGCACCAGGCGACCGGGGAATCGCGGAAGGCGGGGCCGGCGATGTCGATGTGGGTCCAAGGCACCTCGCCAACAAACTGTTCGAGCAGCTTGGCGGCAGTGATGGCTCCGCCCCAGCGGCCCTTGCCGACGTTCTTGATGTCGGCGACTTCGCTTTTAATCTGCTCGTCAAACTCGGGGAACATCGGCAGTTGCCAGACGCGCTCGCCGCAATTCCCGGCGGCGGTGGAAACGGTGTCGCACCACGGCTGGTTGTTCGTCATCAGCCCCGCTACGTCCGTGCCGAGTGCCACCATGCAAGCGCCGGTCAAGGTCGCCAGATCAATCAACCGGCTCGGCTCTTGCTCGACGGCCACATCGAGCGCATCGGCCAAGACGAGCCGTCCTTCGGCGTCGGTGTTATGCACTTCGATCGTCGTCCCCTTGCGCGTGACGAGCACATCGCCGAGCTTGTACGCCTCGGGTCCGGTGAGGTTCTCAACCAGCCCCATCACACCCACCACATTCAGCGGCAGTCTTAATAGCGCGATCGCCCGCAGCGCGGCAAGCACCGTGGCCGCGCCGGCCATATCGCACTTCATCGTGAGCATCCCTTCGCTCGGCTTGAGCGACAGACCGCCTGAATCGAACGTGACTCCTTTGCCTACGAGCGCCAGCGGCGGGGCGCTCTCCCCCGCGCCCCGATAACGGGCAATCACCAGTCGCGGCTCGCGAGCCGAACCTTTCGCCACGGCGAGCAGCGCGCCGCACCGCTCGGCTGCGAGCTTTTCGCGGTCCCACACTTCGACCTCAAACCCCACGTCGCGACCGAGCGTCTCGGCAATCGCGGCGAACGAGGCCGGATAGATCACGTCCGCCGGACGGTTGACTAACTCGCGGGCAAAGTTGACGCTCTCGCCAAGCACCCGCCCCGCCTCAACCGTCGCTTCATCAACCCCAGCCCACAGCAACTCGTCCGGCGGAAAGAGGTTTTTCTTCGCCCGGTAAAGATCTTGCCCTTGCGAGCCGACGATGGCGCCGGCGAGCGCGTGCTCGTGCAATGCGCCCGCCCAGCCATCGCCGAGAAAAAAGGCGATTTTGTCGCGCCGCATGCCGGCGAGCCGTTTGGCGGCAGCGCCGGCCGCGCGGAAAGCAGCTCCGGCATCGAGCGACTCG
>CAYZVT010000422.1:0-3635 GCA_964481585.1 uncultured Pirellulales bacterium | reverse complement strand
GTCGGGCGGGACGAGGAACGGGTCGAGCAGGATCAAGAGCGTCGCTTCGCGGGTACCGAAGCCGCCGACGCTGATGGGCAGCCCATCGACCAGCGCCACCAGCGGCACGATGCTCACCACGACCGTCGCATGCAGCGGAATGCCACAGACGGCCAGCGCCGCCGTGACGTAGACGAGACCGAAGCTCGTATAAATCAGCCGCATCGCCCCCAGCGGCAGCAGGTCTTTCCAGCGCCAAGCCGAGCTTTGCAGCGCCGCGCCCCAGCGCGTGCGGGCGAGGACGGCGACCCAGCGCGCCGGCAACAGAAAAATCGTCAGCGTGAATCCAACGACCGTGGTCAGCGCCACGGCGCAGAAGATCGTGATGCCCCGCACGCGCGGGTCGTCGCTCAGGCTGCCGCCGATCAGGCCGAGCAGGAGTAGTACACACAGGTCGGCGTAGGTGACCATCACGCACCGCGCGGCCGACGATAAAAAGCCTTGGTCCTTGCGCTTCGCCAACAGCCAGGCGAGCAGCCCTTGCCCGGCTCCGTAGTTGAGGATGGTGAACAAATACGACGTGCCGCGCGCGCGGAGCATCTCGGGATAGGAGAGCGCATCGTCAGGTTGTTTGAATAGCCACCAGAAGCAAAGCGTGTCCCAGAGATACAGCGCCGCCACGAGCGCCACGCTCAGCGGAGCAAGCATGCTCCAGTTCAGCTCGGCCAGTGCCGCGGCCAGCTCGCTCGGCGAGACGCGCAGCATCACCAGCAGCACCAGACCGATGCTGCCGACGAGCGGCACCCAGCGCTTCCAGTGCCGTAGCGGCGCGTAGAGCCAAAAACGCATCGGGTCGCTTTGCTCTTGGGGGCTGCTCAGCGGAGGAAGCGTTCCAAGGCACTGCTGGACAAGCCGGCAGTGGCACCCTTAATCGCGCCGCGGCTAGGGCTGTTCGCGCTGGCGGCGGAGAGCGGCTTCAGCTTCTTCCTCGCTGAGCGTTTCGATTTCAGCCAACAGATCCTCGAACTCGTCGCCCGCCGGCATCTCCGCCTCGTCGCCGAGCGGTTCGCCCCGCCGCGCGGCGGCCACTTGCTCGGCCAAGTAACGGCCCAGCGCCGTCGGCGTCGGATGGTTCCAAGCCACGACCGGCGTGAGCCGCACGGCGAGCCAGTCTTCTAGTTCCTGGCTCAACTCGACGGCCGCCAGCGAATCAAGCCCATATTCAAAAAACGGCCGGTCGGCGGCGATCTCGGCAAGCGGGGTTCCGCTCCGCTCGCTGAGCCACGCCAGCAGCCAACCTTCGACTCGCTCGGCCAGCTGCTCGGTTTGCCGCGCGTCGAGCGGGTCTTCGTCGGCGAGCAAATCGGCCAGATCGGGGCGGGGCACCGAGGGTGCAAGCGGCGTGCCGCCCGTCTCGCCCGCCGCCGCCTTGCCGGTGCAGTGGTAAAGCACCTTCAAATCGTCGGCCAGATAGCGGTCGCGGCAGAGGGCGCGCTGGATCTTACCGCTCGTCGTCCGCGGCAAACTGGCATGCCGCACCACGACCACCGCCCCCACTTCCAGTTCATGCTCCTCGGCCACCGCGCGGCGAATATCGCGAACAAGCTGCGCAAGATCGGTTTCGCGGAACTGGCGGTCCAGCTCTTGCACGATCACCAGCCGCTCCTGCCCCTTGACGGGCGCGGCAAAGGCGCAGCCCGCCCCGAGCCGCAGCGCCGGATGGGCTTTGCTGACCACGTCTTCCAGGTCTTGCGGATAGTAGTTGCGGCCGCGAATGATGATGACGTCTTTGATGCGGCCGGTGACAAAAAGCTGCCCCTCGCTCACAAAGCCCAGATCGCCGGTGCGGAGAAAGCCCGACTCGCCGCTGCCGGCAAGCTGGCCGCCGAAGGTGTGGGCGGTTTCTTCCGGGCGGTTCCAATAGCCGCGCGCGATGCTCGGCCCGCGCACCCAGATTTCGCCGACACGGTCCGGCTCGCAGGGCGTGCACGTCTCGGGATCGACAATCGCTAGCTCTTGGCCCAACAGCGCATGGCCGCAGCCGACAAGCCGCTGCTCGGCTTCCTCGCCCGCAGGCGGCTGGACTTTTTGCTCGGCCAGCGCCGCGCGGCTAAAGGCGCGGATGTGCGGCGCGCCCGGCCCCTCGCCCCCGGCGGCGAGCAGCGTTCCCTCGGCTAGCCCAAAGCACGGATAAAACGACGAGCGGCGAAAGCCGCAGGCCCCGAACAGTTCCGCAAAACTTTCCAGCGTTTCGGGGCGGATCGGCTCAGCGCCGCAGAAGGCGACTTGCCAAGAGCTAAGATCGAGCTGCGCGCGTTCCTCGGCGGTCGTCTTTTGCACGCAGAGGTCATAGGCAAAGTTCGGCGCGCCGCTGACGGCGGCTTGGGACTGCGAAATGAGCTGGAGCCAGCGGACCGGCCGCTGCAAAAACGTCTGCGGGGCCATCAGGATGCTGTGCCCGCCGACGTAGAGCGGCTCTAGGATACCGCCGATCAGGCCCATATCGTGATAGGCCGGCAGCCAAAAGACGCCCCCCTGCTCGGTCGCTGCGGCACTGATCCCGAAGCCTTGCCGGATCATCTCCAGGTTATGCAGCAAATTGCCGTGCGAGACCATCACCCCACGCGGCTCGGTCGTCGAGCCGGAGGTGTACTGCAAAAACGCCAGATCGTCGCGGCCCACCGCCGGACGCTGCCAATCGGCAACCGGCTCGTGCGGCTGGTCGATCGCAATCCACCGCAGCGGGGCCAGTTGCGGCGCGAGCCGGGCGGCTTCGATGAGTTCCAGCGTCGCCGAGTTCGTCAGCGCCACCCGCGCGCCGCTATCGCGGGCGATCGACTCCAACCGGGGCATCGGCCGACGGGGCTTGGGGTAGGTCGCCGGCACGGCGAGCAAGCCGGCATAGAGACAGCCGAAAAACGCCGCCACGAAATCGAGGCCCGCCGGGAAGACCAGCAGCACCCGCTCACCGACAGGAAAACACCCCTGCAATTGCGCCGCAATCGCCCGCGCTTGCGCGTCGAGCTGGGCAAACGTCACCTGCACCAACTCCTCGTCACCACTGTAGAAACTAAAAGCAGCCCGGTCGGGCGCGGTCGCCGCTTGGCGCTGGAGCACATCAATAAGCGTATCAGCCATCGGAGCAGGTCGCGTCGAGGGGAGTCGTGGATGGTCGGGAGTGAGCGAAGCGAGCAACGGCCGCGCGCGAAGGTCAGCTTGGGCCGCCCCCTTGGCGAGCGTCGGAACGGGAAGCGCCGAAGACGAGGACGGAAGGGCCGGCGAGGATGGTCAAGACACAGGCGGCATGGGCCACGCTACGGGGCGCAAAGCTGAGGATCGTCGGACAACGGGTGGCGAGGGCGCACCGCGAAGCGGAAGCCCCCGCCTGAGCCGCTCCTCCCAGGGCCGAGCGGAACACCCCAGTCTAGCTACGAAGCAAGCAGGCGACAAGCAGCCGGGGGCAAGCCACAGCTAGGGCTTTTTCCTAGCGCGGCGGGTGGCGGGAGAGAGCGGAAGCCCCCGAAAGCAGAGGAAAGGCCGAGGGCGAAGCCACGTCGAGCACCCGCCTTTCGGCGCAGGCGGGAAGAACGGGTTTTGCTCGCCGCTGACGGCTGAGAGGTTGTGAATTTTTCCCTTAGACAAACCGTCGACTGCGG
>CAYZVT010000421.1:0-3644 GCA_964481585.1 uncultured Pirellulales bacterium | reverse complement strand
GACGAGCATGTACAAAAAGTCCTCGCGGGTGACGTGCCCCGAGCAGCTACAAGTGACGAGAATGCCGCCTGGTTCGAGCAGTTCCACCGCCATGCGGTTCAGGCGGTGGTAGGCGCGCAGCGCGTCCTCGACTGAGCCACGGCTGCGGGCGAACTTGGGCGGATCGAGAACGACGCCGCCGAAGCGTTCCCCCTCGGCCGAGAGATGATCGACCATCTCGAATACGTCGCTCGTTTCAAAGCGGATGTTCGCCACGCCGTTCAGTTCGGCGTTGGCCTTGGCCAACGCGAGCGCTTTGGCGCTGGCATCGACGGCGAGCACTTCGCGGGCATTTCCGAGTGCGGCGGCCGAGACGGAAAACCCGCCACTGTACGCGCACAGATCGAGCACCCGCCGGCGACGGAGATAGCCGGCCGCGACGCGGCGATTTTCGCGCTGGTCGAGATAAAAGCCGGTCTTGTGTCCCTCCGTGAGATCGACGCCGAAGCGGAGGCCGTTTTCCTGAATAAAAACCGGCCCCTCCGGCGCTTCGCCCCAGTACAGCCCGTCGCGCACCGCGAGTCCTTCGGCCTGCGGCACGCCGCGCTCGGTGCGGACGACGATGCCGCGCGGGCGCATCAGATCGACGAGAATCGTAGCGAGTGTGTCGAGCCGTTGGGCCATCGCCAGAGCGTTGACCTGGATCGAAAGATAGTCGGCATAGCGGTCGATGATGAGGCCGCTCAGCCCATCGGCTTCGCTAAACGCAAGACGTGCCCCGCCCTGCGGATCATCGTAGCCCAATTCCGATCGCAGCGCGATCGCCCTTTCGAGCCGGCCGCGCCAGAAATCGGCGTCGAGCGTCTCGGCCGGGTTCCAACTATAGAGGCGCACGCGAATCCGGCTCTGCGAGTTATAGACGCCACGAGCGACGAACTTCTCCTTGTCCGTATAGAGATCGACCACATCCCCATCGGCTGGCTCGCCCTCGGTACGATCGACCGCCGAATCGAGCACCCACGGGTGCCGGCCATAAAAGGGGCGCGCCTTGCGCGGCTTGAGAACTACCCGCGCGGCGGATTGCGGAGAAGCGGAAGAGAGGGCAAAGGTCGTTTCTGGCTCGTTCATCCCTCGATTTTATCGGCACCGCCGCAGGCGAACAACTCGCTCTGGATCGAGAGCACTCCCCTGCCCGACTGCACATCCGCGACAGGTTGCCGCACGCAAGCGCCTCGCGGCGTTTATTCCCCAGCAGATGCGGCCCGATTGGGAGCTTTCTCCGCATTGGCACGATACCTGCTGCCCGGAGGAGCAAGAGACGCACTTTTAGTCCCCCCAGGAGATGCCACCATGAAGACTGCTTCCTTTGCCGTGCTGCTTGCCCTCGGCCTATTGACCTTGGGCTGCTCCGAACGGCAACAACTGGAAAACGCCGAGGAGGAGTTGCAGGAACAGACCCAAGAGTTGACCGAAGAACGCCGCGAGGCAACCGTGGACGAAGTGGTCACGGAAGAAGAAGCGGAAGCGATTGTCGATGAGCGCGAAGACGTGGCCGAAGCGGCCGGCGAAGTCGCCGAACAAGCGGGCGATCTGATCGAAGAGCGAACCGACTGACGCTCGTCAGCGGGCAGTTTTTCGCTTTCAGCTTTCAGCTCTTAGCGGTCAGCGTTCAGCCCGTCGGCGGTGCCAGCCGTCCTTCCCGCGCAGGCGGGAATCTAGGTTTTCGGGTCCAGGCCCTGATTCCGCCTTCACGGGAAGGACGTGTTTTGCTCAAAGCTGAAAGCTGATCGCTGATCGCTGATCGCTTTCCGCCGTTACTCGCGGGCTTGCTCGTAGATCGCGCGGAGCAGCGAATCGGTGTCCTTGTACGACTTCTTCTTCGCCAGCGCCGCATCAATCAGGCGGCGCGAGTCGGCTTCGCTATGCCCCAGCGTGCGGAGGGCGTGATAGGTATCGGTGACGACGTCGTTTTGCACGTCCGCCTCGGGCGGCAGATCGCGGGCCACCAGCAGCGCGAAGCGGGGCATCTTGCGGCGCAGCTTGGCCACGATCCGCTCGGAGGTCGCCGGTCCAATGCCCGGCAGCGCCGAGAGGTTTTTCACGTCCTGCTCCTCGATCAGTCGCGCCACTTCGGGCACGGGACGCACCATTGCCCGCAGCGCTTTTTTGACGCCCACCCCATCGACCGAGCAGAACATCTCGAAAAACTCGCGCTCCGCTTCATTGAGAAAACCGACCAGCCGCGGCGTGAGCCGTCCCTGCATCGCGTTGCCTTCCAGATAGTCGATCGTGTGTAGGCTGATCGTCTCGCCGAGCCGGGACTGCAACTGCCGGCGCGAGAACTCGGCGATGAGCACTTGATACTCGAACGCCCCGACTTCGAGCGTGAGCGTATCGCCGCTGACTGCCAGCAGCTTGCCACTTACCTTGGTGATCAATTTCGGTTCCTGTTGGATGCTACTGCGCAGCTACTTGCGGAGCGCCTGGTTGACGAGCTGCGCGGTTTTTTGGGTGTAGTAATGGCAAAGCGCGATCGCCAGCGCGTCGGCCACGTCGGCCGGCTCGGGCGGCTGGTCGAGGCCCAGTTCGCGGGCAATCGCGCGCTGCATCTGCCCCTTCGGAGCGCGGCCGTTGCCGGTGAGGATTTTTTTCACCTGCGTGGCGGCGTAGTCGCAGACGGTCAGTTCGGCCTGCGCCGCCGCCAAGTAAATGATGCCGCGCGCGTGGCCCATCAGAATCGCGGTGGTCGGCCGCTCGTAGTGCGAGTAGAGCCGTTCGATCGCCAGCACCGACGGCCTGAGCGACGCCAGCACGTCGGCCACGCCCCGGTGGATCTCCTGCAAGCGCTGTTCGAGCGAAGCCCGCGCCGTGGAGCGCACGACGCCGGCCTCACAAAGCCGCACCGCGCCGGCTTTGATTTCGACCACGCCATAGCCGGTCGTGTTGAGGCCGGGATCAATGCCGATCACGCGCATGAAAAGTCCCAAGGAAACAAAACGCCGCCGCGACCGCGCCGGCATCGCTCAGCTGCAAAACCAATTGTAGAGGTGGTACGCAACGCCGTCGCGCCGCGTGGTTGGCTCGCTCGTAACACGGCCGCCCGACGAGGCGCTTTGAGGCGCTTTTTCACTTCGCCCGCCTGCCCCATTCCCGCAACTCCTTTTCCACACCAGCTTTAGGACGCAACGCCCCTCGGCCGTGCGGGGCGCTGCGCCCCGCGTGACCGCGCGCTTGGCTCGAAACCCCGCGATATTCGCCCCAATCGGACACGCCAGCGCGCCCCGGCTTCCTCGCATATCAGCTTTCAGCTTATAGCGGTCAGCTTTCAGCGGTCAGCTATCAGCCGTCCGCCAAAAACGTCATTTCCCACGCAGGCGGGAATCCAGAGGACAGCGTTAGCCGTCTAGATTCCCGCCTGCGCGGGAATGACGTATTCCCCAGTCCCCGGTCGCTGGTCGCAGTCCCCGGTCCCCTGCCCGCTGATAGCCCCACCTCAAGCCGACGCGCTGGGGCGGAGGATTTTTCATGGCGCGCGGCGAGATACTCTATCGCTTCGGTCGCGGCAGATCAACACTTTGCCGGGCCAATACGCGCCTTCAAACTGCTCCCGCGCAGCGCGAGTCGGCGATGGGGCGTGCTTACTTCACCGTCCATTCGGTGCCGCC
>CAYZVT010000420.1:0-3648 GCA_964481585.1 uncultured Pirellulales bacterium | reverse complement strand
GTGCCGGTGGGGCGCGCCCCCCACGCGGCCGCGCGGCCCGGCGGGGGGGTGCGGGGGCCGCCGGTCCCACGCGCCCCCGGCACGCCGCTGTTGGCGATTGGCATTAGCTTCTCGCCAACGGTGGAAGTTGTCGCGGCAGGCGTCTTGCTCATCGGCACGGTCCTCGTCGCGGCGCAATGGCGCCAAGCCCTGCGCTGCCGGCAGCCGGCGGAAATCACCCTCTTTGCCGTCAGCGGCCTTTCATTACTCGCCGGCATGGGATTGGCGGCGCTCTACGCCCTGAGCGAATTCACCGGCAGCGGCTGGATCGACATCCCGACTATGATTCCGCTGCACGGCCTCGCCAACGCCGTCGGCTTCGCGCTGCTGGGACTGGGAGCGTGGAGCTTGAAGCGGTCGGCTAGTAGCTGTTAGCCGTAAGCTAGAAGCTGTTAGCCGCAAGCTATTAGCTGTTAGCTGTAGGCTATTAGCTATCATCGGTCGGAAAGATTCTGGTTCTCAATTCCGCGCTCATTGAAGCGTCGCGATAGGGCGGAGCCTGAAAGCTAATCGCTGCTGATGGCTTACAGCTACAGCTATTAGCTGACCGCTAAAAGCCCCTCTCAAAACGCCTTCCCCGCTAAGCGCTGCCGATGGTACTTCAGCCCCGGCAGAATAAACGTCAGCGCCGAGACGACGCCAAAGAGCGTGACGCCGAAGCGGTAGCCGTAGTGCTGCAAGAAGGCCATCGCCAGCGCGGTGGCGAACAGCGCGACGGCGTGCAGGTAAAACGCGCCGGAGAGGATGCCGGCTTTGACGACGAAGACCGCGCCGCTGGCGATGGCGAGCACCGGCGAGAGCGTGAGCACCGGCAGGCCGAGGATCGACTCGATCAGAAACAGCCCCATCACCGATACGACGCTCGCCGCCCAGACGTGGGCGATCTGCCGCTCGACAAACGTTACCGGCCCCGCGCGGCGGCGGAGCGCCCAAAAGATCGGTGCCCACACGAGCAGCCCTCCGCCCCAGAGGGCAAGATAGGGCAGGGGGCCGGAGAGGCCGCGATAGTAAAACCAGTTGGTGACGAGGCAGATCACCAGCAGCACCAGGCCGTGCCACATCCAGAGCAGGCCCCAGTTTTCGAGCACCGTGGCGTGGTGCGTTTCGCGGAACATGCGGGCGAGGATCTGCGAAAAATGCCCGCTCCGCACCGCCAGCGGCTCGCCGTGGAGGTAGGCATCCAGATCGTCGGCCAGTTGGCCGGCCGTTGGGTAGCGCAGCTCGGGGGGCTTTTGCAGACAGCGCAGCGCGATCAGTTCCAAATCGCGGTCGGCGCGGGGCTGGATCAATCGCGGCGGCAGCGGGTCTTGCTCCAACACCATCAGCACCGTATCGACCGGCGAGGCAGCCTGAAACGGCGGACGCCCGGTGAGCATCGTGTAGAGAATCGTGCCGAGGCTGTACACGTCGCAAGTCGGCCCGAGCACACCGCGATCGCCGGACGCTTGTTCGGGAGCCATATAGGTCGGCGTACCGAGCACCGCGCCGGTGTGCGTGAGACTGGCATCGCCGGTGATGCGTTTCGCCAGCCCAAAATCGGTGACATACGGCTGCCCGTCGCCATCAATCAAAATGTTGGCCGGCTTGAGGTCGCGGTGCAGCACGCCTTGGCTATGCGCAAAGTCGATCGCGTGGGCAACGCGGCTCAGCAGTTCCGCCGCTTCGCGGGGCGGCAGCGGGCCTTCGAGCAAGCGCTCGGCGAGGGTTTGCCCTTCGACGAAGCGCATGCTGAAGTAAAGCTGCCCCTCGACGGTGCCGACTTCGTAGATCGGCACGATGGCCGGATGGTCGAGCCGCGCGACGGCTTCGGCTTCGGAGCGGAAGCGGATTTGCTCGGCGACGCTCGCCCGCTGGCCGCGCAGGATGAGCTTCAGCGCCACGACGCGGTCGAGACTCGTCTGCCGGGCCTTGTAGACGACGCCCATCCCGCCGTGGCCGAGTTCTTCGAGCAACTCGTAGTCGCCGAACTGGCAGGGGAGCGGCGCGGCTGCTTGCGGCGCGGAGCGGGGCGATTCCGCCGCCGTACCGACCGAATCGCTCCGCGCCGCCACGGCGTCGGCGACCATCACGGCTGCCCAAAGCTCGCGCAGCTCGCGGGCCAGGTGCGGATGCGCGGCCGCGACCGATTCCAAATTCGGCAAGCGGCCCTGCTGCCGCTCGCGGGCGAGTTGTTCGAGCAGGGCCGCCAGTTGCTCGTCATGATCGTCGGCTTCGGTCATAACCATTCGCGGGTCGGCGGTCGTGTTCGTTACTCGCTGCCGAGCAGCGCGCGCAGGCGGCGCATCGCGCGGAGATAGCGCATGCTCGCGGCAGGCTCCGAGAGCGCCAGCGCGGCGGCGACTTCGCTGTTGGTGAGTTGTTCAAAGTGCCGCATCAGGATCACCTCGCGGTCCAGGTCGTCAAGCTGTTCGACCGCCGCTTGAAACCGCCGCTCCAGCTCATGCCACGTCGCCGCTTCGGCGGGCGTCATCTCGCGGCCGCAAAGTTGCGCGGCCAGGTCCATTGACGACTGATCCAGCCGCACCTGCGCCGCCAGCGGCTGCTCGCGGTCGAGGCTGCGTTTCGCCGCGACGCGGTGCCGGCGATGCAGGTCGATGATGCGGTCCTTGGCCAACTGCCGCAACCAGAGATGAAACGGCAGCGCCGGGTTTTGCAGATAGTCGTTCAGACGCCGATTCGCCTCAATCAGCACGTCCTGCACCACGTCGCTCGCATCGACGCGCCGCTCCAGCGCGCGATCCATCCGCATGTCGACCATCCGCCGCAGCGACTCGCGATGCCGCTCCCACAGCCGATTGACCGCCTCCGCGCTCCCCCGCCGCGCGCCATCGAGCAGCTCATGCGTCTTGTCCGATTCAGGCCACATGGGGAAGCGGTCCGGGGGAGAGGGGGCGTTGCTCTCGGCCATTATACGGATTCGGAAGGGGAGCGGAATGAAAAGCGGAAAGCGGAAAGCGGATGCTGGCGCATGAGGCAGCGAGGATTGGTGCTGCCCAACGCGCGAGCGCCCGCTTTCCGCTTTCCGCTTTTAAGCCCCCTCAGCTTTCCTTCAACGCCCCCACCAGATCGAGCAGCGCCTGCTTGCCGTCGCCGAAAAGCATCAGGCAGTTGTCGGCGGCGAAGAGCGGGTTGGGGATGCCGGCGAAGCCGGGGCTGAGGCTGCGTTTGATGACGACGACCGTGCGGGCTTGGTCGACGTTGAGCACCGGCATCCCGGCGATTGGGCTGGTCGGGTCGGTCTTGGCGAGCGGATTCACCACGTCGTTCGCGCCGATCACAATCGCCACGTCGCACTGGGCGAAGGTGGGATTGATCTCGTCCATCTCTTTCAGCTTCTCATACGGAATATCGGCCTCGGCCAAGAGCACGTTCATGTGTCCCGGCATGCGGCCCGCGACCGGATGAATCGCATACTCGACGTTCACGCCGCGATCCTCAAGCACCGTCGCCAGGTCGCGCACCGTATGCTGCGCCTGGGCGACCGCCAGCCCGTAGCCCGGCACCACCACCACGCGCTGTACGCCGTCGAGCAGCATGGCGACTTCATCGGGCGAGGTGCTTTTAATGCGGCCGGCGTAGACTTCGTCGGCCGACGCCGCTTCGCCGCTC
>CAYZVT010000419.1:0-3661 GCA_964481585.1 uncultured Pirellulales bacterium | reverse complement strand
TTTTCGCTCTCCCACGCACCGGCTTATACTACCTGCTTACCCCATTCGTTCATTCTTCGCCAAACCGTGCCTTGCGGTGCAGATTTGCGTATCCAAAGGCGAGCCATGCCCCGTTCCCGTCACGTTTCTCTGTTCGTTTTCTCGGCACTCCTCATAGCTTGCGCAAGTGCGGCTCTGGCCGACGAGACACGCTCCAGCGAGGCGATGGATGCCAAAGCCAACGCGGCGAAGCCGATCGTGCTGCGCGACTATCTGGTGCTCCCGCCGCCGGGCGTGTATCGCCGCGAGCCGCTGCATCGAGATCCGCTCGATGCGCAGCTTGCGCATGGCACGTTTGACGCTCCCACGGCTGACTCGACGCTGACGGCGGCCGATGGGCAAATCCTCCGCTGGATGCCCGTCTCGGCCGATGAAAAGGGTCTGCTGCGGCACGTGGCGCTCGCCGGCGGCTACGCCTTTGCCGAAGTCGAGTCCCCCACGCGGCAGCCGATGCTGCTCCAGGCCCAAGGGCATGCGGTCGTCTACGTCAACGGCGTACCCCGCACCGGCGATCCCTACGAAACCGGCTGGCTGCGGGTGCCGGTTGAACTTCGAGCGGGCAAAAACACGCTCCTCTTTCACGTCGGCCGGCGTCAACTTCGAGCACGACTCGTTCCGCCGCGCAAGCCCGTCGCCCTCGACATGGCCGACGCCACGCTGCCCGATGTGCTCCGCGACAGCGATCAGCCCGTCTGGGCGGCGCTGGTAATCCTCAACGCGACGGACAAGCCGCTCCAAGCGCTCACGATCGAAGCCCGCCGCGCGGGCGCCGAGCCGCTCCGCACGGAACTCGGAAACGTGCTCCCGTTTGGGCTGCGGAAGGTCGGTTTTCAGATTCCCACCGGCGGGCAGGCATTCGATGCGCTGCGGGTCACGGTGCGACTGCTCCAGCAGAACGGCGACGACGAACGCCTGCTGGACGAGGTCCAACTGCCGCTGCGCGTTCGCGCGCCTTCGGAACTGCATGTCCGCACGTTTGTCAGCGAGATTGACGGCAGCGTGCAAGCCTACGCCGTGCAGCCCGCCGAAGGTTCGGCCAGTCCCGATAGCGGGCTGATTTTGTCGCTGCACGGGGCCGGCGTCGATGCGCTCTCGCAGGCGGCGAACTACTCTGCCAAGCCCTGGGCACACGTCGTCGCGCCGAGCAATCGCCGCCCCTATGGCTTCGACTGGGAAGACTGGGGCCGCATCGATGCGCTGGAAGCGCTGGCCGATGCGCAAAAGCAGCTTGGCTCCGATCCGCGGCGGGTGTACCTGACCGGGCATTCGATGGGCGGACACGGCGCCTGGCATCTCGGCGCGCTCTACCCCGACCGTTTCGCCGCGCTCGGTCCGAGCGCCGGTTGGTGCAACTTTTGGACGTATGGCCAGCCGCGTCCCGACACTTCGACTGACATGCTCGCGCTACTCGCCCGCGGCACCAGCACGAGCGATCCGCTACGGCTCATGCAAAATCTCGCCGCGCCGGGCGTGTACGTGCTTCACGGCCAGGAAGACGAAACCGTGCCGGTCGCGCAGTCGCGGCTGATGCGCGGGCAGCTCGCGCTGTTTCACACCAACTTCGCCTACCACGAAAAGCCGGCCGCAGGACACTGGTGGGGCGAGTCGGCCTGCGACTGGCCGCCGATGATGGACTTTTTTCAGCACCAGTCGTTGCCAGAGGCCGAAGAAGTCGCGCACGTCGATTTCGCCACGACCAATCCCGGCATCGCGTCGCGCTGTCACTGGCTTACGATCGAAGCGCAGCAGGAGCCTTTCGTGCCGAGCCGTGTGACGCTCGAACTCGACCGCCATCAGCGGCACTTTACGGGACGGACGGAAAACGTCGTCCGCCTCTCGCTCGACCTCAGCACCTTGCCGCCGAACCGCCCGCTGCACGTCACGCTCGATGGGCAACAGATCGAAACCATCGCCTGGCCCGGCCGCGCCCAAAGGCTCTGGCTCTCGCGGCACGACGACCGCTGGCACGTCCGCCCGCAGCCCAGCGCCGACCGCAAAGGCCCGCATCGCTACGGGCCGTTCAAAGAGGCCTTCACCAACCGCGTGCTGTTTGTCTACGGCACGCGCGGCAGCGAGGAGGAAAACGCTTGGGCACTGGCAAAGGCGCGTTACGACGCCGAAACCTTTTATTATCGCGGTAACGCTTCAATCGACGTGCTGGCCGATGTGGCCTTCGATCCCGACGAGCACCCCGACCGCAACGTCATCCTCTACGGCAACGCCGACACCAACGCCGCCTGGGACGACCTGCTCGCCGATAGCCCCGTTCAGGTGCGGCGCGGCGTGGTCGAAATCGGCGAACGCCCCGAGACGGGCGACCAGCTTGCGACGCTGTTCCTTCAGCCCCGCCCCGCCAGCGATACCGCGCTGGTGGGCGTCGTCGCCGGGACGGGCATTGCCGGCATGCGCGCCACCGACCGGCTCCGCTACTTCATCTCCGGCATCGCTTACCCCGACCTGCTCCTCTTTAGCGTTGACGCCCTCGACGCGGCCGGCCCCGACGACCTCCGCGCGCTGGGCTACTTCGGCCTCGGCTGGGATTTGGAAGAAGCCGAAATCCTCTGGCGCGATCTGGCGCTCTGAGCCGCATTAGCGGACGGGTGCCACGGGCGTCTCGCCCGTGCTCGTTGGGCGGCGGGGGCGCACCGCACAAGCCCCGGACCTTTTGGTCTGGATTCCCGCCTGCGCGGGAATGACCTGTGGCGCAGGGTGACCTAATCTTCCTCGCCCCGAAGCTGGACGAGCACGGTGTAGTCTTCCAGCGTCGAGGTGTCGCCGACTTCTTCGCGGCCGGCGGCGATGTCGCGGAGCAGGCGGCGCATGATCTTGCCGCTGCGGGTTTTGGGCAGCGCGGTCGTGAAGCGCACGTCGTCGGGCACGGCCAGCGCGCCGATCTCGCTGCGGACATGGTTGCACAAGGTTTTTCGCAACTCGTCCCCGGCGTCGTCCTGCTTTTTGAGCGTGACGAAGACGGCGACCGCTTCGCCTTTGAGTTCGTGCGGCCGTCCGACCGCCGCCGCTTCCGCCACCGCCGGGTGGCTGACCAGCGCGCTTTCGATCTCGATCGTGCTCAGGCGGTGCCCCGAGACGTTCAGCACGTCGTCGATGCGGCCCATGATCCAGTAGTAACCGTCCTCGTCGCGGCGCGCATTATCGCCGGCCAGGTAGTTGTGCGGCACCTTCGACCAATACTGCTCGCGGTAGCGCTGGTCGTCGCCCCAAATGCCGCGCAGCATGCCGGGCCAAGGGTGCGTGATGACCAGCATCCCGCCCTGATTCGTGCCGACCGGCTCGCCTTCCTCATCGACAATCGCCGGCACGATGCCGGGCAGGGGCATCGTGCAACTGCCGGGCTTGGTGGGGATCGCGCCAGGCAGCGGGCTCATCATGATGCCGCCGGTTTCGGTCTGCCACCAGGTATCGACGATCGGACATTTTTCCCGGCCGATCTTGCGGTGATACCACATCCACGCTTCCGGGTTAATCCCTTCGCCGACGGTGCCCAGCAGCCGCAGACTCGACAGGTCGTGCCGGTCGATGAACTCATCGCCCCACTTGATAAAGGCGCGAATCGCGGTGGGAGCGGTATAAAAAATCGTGACCTTGTGTCTCTCGATGATCT
>CAYZVT010000418.1:0-3692 GCA_964481585.1 uncultured Pirellulales bacterium | reverse complement strand
AGAAGCCCTTTGCCCCATCCCCTGTAGCGTAGCCTGTAGCTCGCAGCTTGTGGCCCGCGGCCGCCGGGCCGGATAGCCGCTCTGGGACACTACCGCGAATCGTGATGCCCGTCCGTTGCGCGTCGAACGCCGGACTGCCGCCTGCGCGGGAAGGATTCCCCTGATCGCGGATCGCTAACCGCTCCCCACGGCCCGCTACTGCTCAACCGCGCACCGCAGGCTGCTCGCTCTTGAAGCAGCCCTGCACGACGAGGCGGTGGAAGGCGATCTTCCACGAAAGCGACGGCTTTTTCTAAGGCCTTTGTTCACAAGGCCCTTCGGTGTGCGAGTGCTTCTTGTTGCGCGCCCTCTTGTCTGCTGCGGCACGGCACTTGCTTCCTGCCCGCCCCTGCATGCATCGCACGCAGAGAATGCAATCCGGGTACACCAAAGGCTTGTGCGCAGGGTCCGTGTGCCAAACGACTGTTCCTTTCAACTCCTTCGGGTGATTTGCACAAGGGTGGCAAAAACCATGCGACAAGCGACATCTAAAGCCCTCGCCTTGGGCATACTTGTGACTCTCTTAGCGCTACCCGCGCTAACCTTCTCCGGCACGGCTTGGGCTGACGAAGCACTGCCGTCTGAAGCCTCGGCCGAGGCAACGGAAGAAGCGCCTTCTGAGCCAATCGCCCAAGCTGCCGTCGAGGCGGAAGCAGCAGTGGCGATCGAAGCGGAAGCCGAAGAAGCGGCCGCACCTCCGCCTGCGGCCAACGCCGACGACGAGTTGGGCTACACGATCAACACGTTGATTATGTTCCTCTGTGCCGTGCTCGTGCTCTTCATGCAGGCCGGGTTCGCGATGGTCGAAGTCGGTTTGAACGCCGCCAAAAACACCGTCAACATCTTGTTCAAAAACTTGATGGACTTGGCCGTGGGCGTGCTGCTGTTCTTCATCGTGGGCTACAACCTCATGTACCCGGGCGCGGATCATACGAGCGAGTACCTCGGCAAGTTCGTCGTGGGGGTCGCAGAGCGCACCGAGGCCCCTAGCGCTGGAAACTGGAGCCCCTATGCCGACTTCCTCTTTCAAGTCGCGTTTGCGGCCACGGCAGCGACAATCGTCTCCGGTGCGGTTGCCGGGCGGATGCGGTTTGAAGCGTACCTGATCTACAGCGCCATCATCACCGGGCTTGTCTACCCGATCAGCGGCATGTGGAAGTGGGGGGGCGGCTTTCTGAATGAAGCTGGCTTCGCCGACTTCGCTGGCTCGGTGGTCGTGCATGCCGTCGGCGGCTTCGCCAGTCTCGCCGGGGCAATTGTGCTTGGCCCACGGCTGGGACGCTTCGTGGGTGGCAAGTCGATTCCGATTCCAGGCCACAACCTGAGCTTCGCCGCGCTCGGCGTGTTCATTCTGTGGGTCGGGTGGTACGGCTTCAATCCTGGTAGCCAACTCACCTATGCCGGTGCGGCGAACGCGGACGCGACGGCCTATATTGGCGTGACCACCACGCTGGCCGCTGCGGCTGGAACGTGTGCCGCGCTGATCCTGGCTTGGTTTCTGTTCAAGAAGCCCGACTTGTCGATGGCCCTCAATGGCGCGCTCGGCGGTCTGGTCGGCATCACGGCCAACTGCGATCAAGTCACGCTGCCCCACGCGATGCTGATTGGGGCGATTGCCGGCGTGATCGTGGTGCTCGGCGTGGTGCTCTTGGAGAAGTTGCGGATCGACGACCCGGTGGGAGCCTTCCCGGTGCATGGCCTCTGCGGCGTGTGGGGGGGCATCGCAACCGGCCTGTTCGGGTTCAAAGATCCAAGCCTGTGGGTGCAGACCTACAGTACGCTGATTGTCTGTGCCTGGTCGTTCTTTACGATGCTGGCGGTCTTCGGAGCGCTCCGAGCACTCGGCATCTTGCGGGTCAGCCCCGAAGAAGAACAGGCCGGTTTGGACATCTCCGAGCACGGCATGCACGCCTACCCGCCGCAACTGGTGGTCGATCACCACTACGGCACTCCGTCAGGCGTGAGCATCAATCGGCCGACTCCGCAGCCGGAGCCGGTTGGCGCTCACTAAGAGGACGGACAAGAAGTTGGAAAGTCTTCTCGGCTCTTGCCTGGGCCAGAAGGATGCCCCAATGGCTTGGGCAGGTCTACCGCCTAGCCTGCCCAAGCCGGGGCTTCTTTTGTTGCCGGACTCGTTCCCTTGTGCGGCCGGAGGCTTTGCCCTTGAGAGCCGGTGCGGCGCGGGATACGATTGAACGAGCCGTTCTCCGCAGGTGGCTGAGAGGACATACGATGCCAAAGTGGAATACCGGCCTGCTAAAATCCCCCGATCCGATTCCTACTCCCTGATTCCCTAGTCCCTATTCCCTTGTCCCTATTCCCTCGTCCCTAGTCCCCCCACACCCATGAAACTCATCCTCGCGATCATCCAGCCCAACAAGCTCGAAGCGGTGAAGGCGGCGCTGACCGAGGTCGAGGTGGTCCGCCTCACGGTGGTCGACGTGCAAGGCTTTGGTCGCCAAAAGGGACATGCCGAGACGTATCGCGGCCGCGAGATCGCCGTCAATCTGCTCCGCAAGGTGCAACTGCAAATCGCCGTGAATGAGCAGTTCGTCGAGCCGACGATCAATGCCATCATCAAAGGGGGCCGCACCGGCGAGACCGGCGAAATCGGCGACGGCAAAATCTTCGTCCTGCCGATGGACGACTGCATCCGCATCCGCACCGGCGAACGCGGCGAAGAAGCGATTTAAGCCGCGCTCGACGCCTTGCCGTCACGCTCAGCGCCGCGCAGAGCAGCCCAGCCGCTGGGGAAGGCTGCAATTGATTCAGCCCGCTAGCACGACTTTGGGGGTAGCGAGGGCTGCTGCCCGGATGCTGGAATCGGCGCAAGAAAAACGTCAGGCGCAGGGCCTGACGCTTCGGCGGCGCGCAGCAGGGCGGGCCGCAACGGGCTTGGGCGGGCTGGCGTTAGCTCGTTTGGAGCTTCTTCAGCGCGGCCGACAGGCGGCTTTTCGTGCGGGCGGCGAGGTTGCGGTGAACGACCTTTTTGGCCGCCGCTTGATCGAGCTTTTTGGCCGCCAGACGCAGCTCGGCGGCGCCGGCTTCGGCATTGCCCGCCGCGATCGCTTCGCGGACTTTGCGGACCTGGGTGCGGATCGACGACTTGACCGCACGGTTGCGTTGGTTGCGGACTTGCGACTGCCGCAGCCGTTTTTCAGCACTTTTGCTATTGGGCATGACTATCCAAACATGAAGGTTTCCAAGGACTTACCGCGTGCGTCCCTGCTCGGCGTGCGTCGACGCGCCAGCCCGTGCCGGGGCCAGTGGGCCGCAGGGAATCACTTACTATTACGCAATTGGGCGAGTTTGTCCAGACGTTCCGCCACGTCTTTGTAGCCGAAATCGGCGGCAGCTAGCTCAGTTAGATATTTGTCGGCCGCCGGCCAGTCGCGGAGGCCCATCGCCAGCACGCCTGCCCGGTAGAGGGCGAGCTTCCGCGTCTCCAAGTCCTTCTCGCCGCTGAACTCGATCGCCTGCTGGTAGTTGGTCATCGCCAGGCGGTACTGTTTGATGTACTGGAACGACTCGCCCAGTTCCAAATGGACCGCCGCGCGGCGTTTGACGTTGCCGCGTGCTTGCTGGAACGCCTGAATCGCCTCGGCATCTCGACCACGCTCGTCGAGGCGTACGTCACGGCCGCACAGAAGATC
>CAYZVT010000417.1:0-3710 GCA_964481585.1 uncultured Pirellulales bacterium | reverse complement strand
GCGAAACGGCGCACGCCGCGCGCGAAGCGGCGGCCGACGAAGGGCTGGCTCCCGACCAACTGCGCGATAAAGCCGCCGAGGTCGCTCGCGAAGCGAAGGATACGGCCAAACAGGAAGCCGAGCGTCACAAGGAAGAAATGACGCGCTAGGCTCCCCTTGCCGGCGCACTGCGGCCGGTCCCGTCCAAGGAAGGCCCCGAGAACCTCCCGCCCATCGTAAGCGGGAGGTTCTTTTTGTTGCGGTCCCATCGGGACCACGGGAAGCGCCGGTACGCGAATCGCTCTCCAAGGTGCGATGCTGAGTAGCCGGCGAGCAGCGCTCGTCGGCGAGCGCGCGAACCGGACGCCGTGGCTGTCCGGCGATATCGACGCTTCCGTACCTTAAAAGGAAAACGGCGGCTTGTGCTAGCGTGAGAGTGCTAGCATTTGCCTGTTTTTCCCGCAAAATCGTTGGCAGTGCCCGTCATGCGAGTATACAATTGTCCACTGACACACAGGCAGGCGCCCGACTGGCTCGGACGAAGTTTTGGCGAGCCGGCTGCGGGCTTGGGACAAAGTCAATGGCGGGCGTCAAAACCGGCGCCTCCTCCTTCTTATCAGGCGAAGGTCGATGCTCTCGATCGGCGTTTCCGGATTCAATGCTTGGCGGGATGCGGCCCGGATTTGTCTGGCCAAAGACGTGGCGCCGGGCGAAGTGGCGTGGCTCGAGACGGAAAATCCCTCCGGCCTCTCAGACGCCTCCTCCAGACGGGGACCATCCGAAGCGGTCTCCGACTTGTCGCGGTTCTTCCGTGTCCCCAAGCCGTTCTTAGAGCTGGCGCGGTTGGTCAGTTCTCACCGCGACCGGAGCAAGTGGGCGCTGCTCTATCGGACCCTGTGGCGGCTGACGCACGGCGAGCGGCATCTGTTGGAGTTGCGCATCGACGACGACGTGTACCGGCTGATGCAGATGGCCGACGCAGTACGACAAGATGCACAGCGGATGAAGGCGCTGCTGCGTTTCACGCGGCTCGACCACATGCCAGGCGACAATTACATCACCTACTTTCGCCCCGAACACCAAACGCTGCGGCTGGCGGCACCTTATTTCGCGCAGCGGTTCCGGGGCATGAATTGGGCGATTCTCACGCCCGACGAGTCGGCGTTTTGGAACGGCAAGACGCTGCAGTTCGGCGACGGCGTCGCGGCGACCGGCTCGCTTGGTCCGGAAGAACTGGCCCAACTCTGGCACGAGCACTTTCGCGCCGCGTTTCAAGCCGGCCCGACGCTTTGGGAACCGCAAGGCGAGGGGACCGTGGCTCGCCATTGGCCGACGCTGCCCGGCTCGCGGCTGCTGGACGACCTGATCCCCGACGAGCAGAGGAAGACCGCCATGGCCGAGCGTGATAAATCGCGTCGCAGCGCGGAAGATTTTCTGCCGGATCGCGCCGGGCTGAAATCGCTGCGCCAAGCTGCGGCGCACTGCGAAGGCTGTGATCTCTACAAGAACGCCACCCAGACCGTTTTCGGCGAGGGACCGACCGACGCCAAGGTGATGCTCATCGGCGAACAGCCGGGCGATGAAGAAGACATCACCGGCCAGCCCTTCGTCGGACCGTCGGGCCAAGTCTTGAACGAAGCGCTGGCCGAGGCGGGACTTGATCGCCGTGAGGTCTACGTCACCAACGCCGTGAAGCACTTCAAAAATACTCCGCGTGGGAAGCGCCGGCTGCACGCTAAGCCGACCCGTACGGAGGTGCTCGCCTGCCGACCGTGGCTCGAAAGTGAAATCTTCACGCTGGAGCCAATGATTATCGTCTGCCTCGGTGCTACGGCGGCTCAGTCGCTGTTGGGAAGCGACTTCCGCATCACGAAGCAGCGCGGCCAAATCCTACAGAGCGAGTGGGCCCCCTTTACGCTCGCCACCTGGCATCCGTCAGCGATTCTGCGCGTGCCGGATGCCGAGGCGCGAGCCAGCCGCCGCACAGAGCTGGTGGCCGACCTGCAACAGGTGGTCCAACAGCTCGCGCAGGTATAGGGCCGGTCGCTACAGCGATTGCAAACGCGCTCTAGCAAAATCTAGTACCGCCGGGCGGGAAATTCCCCCCAGCCGAAATTCGGCTGCAGCCCGATTCATTGCGGCAGTTGCCTTTTTCTAAGATTAAGTGAGCGACAGCCGCGCGCGTTGGCTCTGCCTGAGGGAGCGTTTCCTCAGGCATCGGATTGAACTACCTGGGGATCAACACCCGGCTTCGTGGCCAACACAGGGGAGGCAAAGCTATGTCTACGCTACCACGCGACAACCCGCGAGACACCACCGGAATGGCCGCCGACGTTTCGCGACACCCGGCCGACCCAGTTCGGGACGTGCATCACGAAGAGCGCGAAACAGAGCGCTCGATGAAGGTCGTCAGCGGCGGCACCTCGACCGAAGCCGTGCTCGGCGCGGCGGTGGTCGTGCTCGCCATTCTCGGTCTTGCCGAAGTGCAAACGTTCTACATGCTCACGATCGCCGCCATCGCGGCCGGCGCGGCGCTCTTGGCCGAAGGCGCGGCGATCATGGCGCGCTTTTCGAAGCTCGTCCACGAAATCGACGGTGGCCGCTCGACGCGCGGCGAATTGGGCAGCGGCATGACCACCGAATTGGCCGGCGGAGTGGCCGCGGTCGTGCTCGGCGTCCTGGCGCTGATCGGCATGATGCCCGTGACGCTCACGGCCATCGCTGCGATTGTGCTGGGGGCATCGCTCTTGCTCAGTAGCGGCACTACCTCGCGTCTCGCTGATCTGGAACTGATGCACACGTATCGTCGCCATGAAACGATGCATGAAGTCACGCGCCAGGCCGCGATGGCCGCCGCCGGCACGCAGGCTTTGGTGGGACTGGCTGCGATCGTGCTCGGCATCCTGGCCTTGATCGGGTTTGAGCCAGTCACCCTCACCCTGGTTGCCCTCCTGAGTGTGGGCGCGGCTCTGCTTCTCAGTGGTGGAGCAGTTGCTGGGCGGATGGCTTCGATGCTCGGTTCATAGCATTTTCTACGAGAGCGCCCGGCCAATTTGTTCAGGAGATCGTCCCATGGAAGACGCGGTAAGTGCCCGCACCGCAAATGTGAAGACCGCCAGCGGGATCAATCTCGTGGCCGGCGTGTGGCTGATTATTGCGCCGTTCATCATCGGCTATGTCGCCCTGGAGAGCGCGCTGTGGAACGACATTCTCTGCGGCGCGATCGTGTTGATCCTGGCTGCCATCCGGGTTGCCATGCCGCTGCGCCACGTGTGGCTGAGTTGGGTGAACCTGGTGGTCGGGCTGTGGTTGATTATCGCGCCGTTCGTGCTCGACTACGCGGCGTTTCCGGCGCCGGTGTGGAATGACATCCTCGTGGGCATCCTCATCGCCGGCATGGCGGGCTGGAGTGGGCTAGCCGCCGGAACGCCCCGGCCGACCTTGGGCCGATAAAAACCGCTGCCTTGAAGCTTCTCTGCGCCGAAAGCATCCTAGCCGTGCAGTATTTGTATAGCCTGCTGATAAGCCTCTGCGCGGTGGCCGGGGCGGAAGCCCCCGAAAGCCCGGCGTTGAAAGCCAGCTTGGCCGAAGCCGGGCGGCAGCCCCGAGCGCGTCGGACAGAGGGCAAAGGAGGATGCTTGCGCGGATAAGCCTGTAGCCCGTAGCTTCAGCCCGCGAGGCGCGTGATCCGGTTGAGCGGTAGGATTGCCGCTTCGTCGCCGACTTGGTAG
>CAYZVT010000416.1:0-3711 GCA_964481585.1 uncultured Pirellulales bacterium | reverse complement strand
CCCCAATCGGCAGGGCCTGCAGGACCGATTCGCCAAGACGCTCGTCGTCACCGGGACGCTGGCGAAGTATACACGGGACGAGATCGAGGAGCTTATCACCCGCCACGGCGGCCGCGCCGCCGCGAGCGTCTCAAAGAATACCGACTACCTCGTGGCCGGTGAAAAAGCCGGCAGTAAGCTCGCCAAAGCCCAGCAGTTAGGCGTGCCCGTGCTGAGCGAAGATGAATTTCAATCGCTCATCGGCGCGGGCTAACTCGCCCGCCGGCGTTACTTCTTCTCGACGCCGAGTTCGGCGAGCTTCTTGGCGATGTCGGTGCCCGCGGTGGTGACATTGACTTGCTTGTCGATGTGCAGAATCTTGCCATCGGCGCCAATGTAGAACGTCCACCGCTCGGGCACTTGCCGCACGCCATGTACGACGCCGTAAGCCTCGGCCGTGTCCTTCGCGGGATCGCTCAAGATCGGGTAGTCGAGGCCGAGCGACTCGGCAAATTTTTTGTTCTGTTCGGGCGTGTCGGTGCTCGCGGTGAAGTACGCCACATCAAACTCCCGCACGGCGTCCCCCTGCTTGCGCAGCGCTTGGCATTCCTTCGTGCAGCCGCCGGTAAAGGCTTTGGGGAACCAAGCCAGTACGACCGCTTTCTCGCCCCGAAAGTCGGAGAGCTGGTAGGTCGTGCCGTCGCTGCCGGGCATCGTAAAGTCGGGAGCCATGTCGCCGACTTTCAAATCAGCTCCCTGCGCGGGGACGGAAAGCAAGGCGAGAAGTCCGCAGATCGCAGTGTGGCGAAGCATGGATGTCCTCCTGAATTGGACTCGGTTGACGAATTAGTGCATCACGCGATTTGTCAATTCTCGTAACCAATAGCCGGCGCGCAACGCTCGCCGGTCCTGCGCGCGACCGGATGGCGTTGCCATCCGGCTATTGGAGGCTCCCATTATGCCAAAACGACTCCCTGGATTCCCGCCTGCGCGGGAAGGGCGGCATTGCCGCGCAAAAAAAGATCCCTCAGGGCGGCCAAGCACTCTGAGGGATCGCGTTGTAGCTCGATCGGGCGTTTAGGCGCCGACGGGCGTCACGTTTTCAGCCCGTGGGCCTTTGGGGCCTTGGCCAATCTCGTACTCCACGGTTTGGCCTTCGGCCAGGTCCTCGAACGCGGCTCCCCGCACCGTCGAACAGTGGAAGAACATGTCTCCCCCGTTGCCGGCGATGAATCCAAAGCCCTTGTCCGGAACCAACTTCTTGATCGCACCTTGCGGCATGACTGCCACTCCTCACTATAGCAACACGAACAATCCAGAGCCGCCTGCGCGAGCTGCGCCCGTCGGCGGCCTCACCTGATGGAGTGGACGAATCAACCGCAATCCGTACCGGCACGCGCTGGGGGCACAAAGCCCGGAGCGCGTGTGACTTGAGCAGGGTGATTGGAACCGCGAGCCTTGCCTGGCATGGCTGCCGTTCCTTTCTCTCCACCCCATACGCGGGGATATTATAGCATCCGCCCTGCGGAGCGAAAGAGATTTCCCCCGCGATTCGGGGGAAACAGGGGATCGGGCAATGGTGGATGGAGGATGGTGGAGCACGTTTCGTTTAGCGGGAACAGTCTGCCTGCGCCCGTTTCGCCCGCGGCCGCCAGGCCGGCAAGCCGCTTTAATCTACCGTGACGCAAAGCCTACGCTCTAGATTCCCGCCTGCGTGGGAGGGACCGTTACCGCCGCGCTGGCGATTGGCGCAGCAGTTCGACCGGAAAGACTTGCGGCTCAGAGGAGCAGCCCGCCTGGGGACAGCTCGCGCAGGTGCCGCAGCCGCTTGATCTGGGACGCCGCACGATCTGCCAAGCGCGGCGGAGCAGATAGCCGGCGGCCACCGCGACGAGGCCCCAAGCGGTCAGGTCTTGCTGGAATGCGTCGTTCACGTTTAGCTCATCAGCCGGATGCCGACTTGATACGTAACCAGTGCGGCTAGGTACGCGAGGCTGGTCATGTAGACGAACGTAAAGCTCGGCCAAGCCCAACCGCCCGTCTCGCGCCGCATGACGACGAGCGTCGTGGCGCACTGCGCACAGAGGGCGAAGAACACCATCAGCGACAAAGCCACCGGCACGTTGAACACAGGCTGATCGGTTCCATCCCAGGTGGCCGTTTGCAGCCGCTCGCGCAGCGGGAGCGATTGTTCGTCTTGATCGTCGCCCAGATTGTAGATCACGCCGAGCGTGCCGATGACCACTTCCCGCGCCGGGAACGAAGCGACGACCGCGCAGCCGATCCGCCAGTCCCAGCCGAGCGGGCGAACGACCGGCTCAATCCACTGGCCGAGTTGCCCCAAGAGACTCGCACGAAGCCGGGTGCCGGCGATCGCCTTTTCCAGTTCCTCGCGCTCGGCGAGCAGCGCTTCGAGCTGGGGCGAAGTGTCCGGCGTTGCCGGCTGCGCGAGTTCGAGCTTGGCGATTTCGGCTTCAAGCGCGGCGAGTTGCGGACCCAGTTCGGCCTGCACTTGTTCCTCCCCGCGTGGATAATATGCGGCGGCCCAGACGAGAATCGAGACGGCGAGAATGAGCGTGCCGGCACGGCACATAAACGCCCAACCGCTCTCCAGCGCGCGATGCAGGACCACGCGGGGCGAGGGGAACTTATAGCTCGGCAGTTCCATCACAAACGGCGGCGCGGCGCCGCGCAACAAGGTGCGATTGAGCACCATCGCCACGTTCACAGCCATCAAGATGCCGAGCACGTACATGCTCGCCATCGTGAGCGTGCGTAGCCCCAGCCAACCGCCGAGGATTCCATAGCTGGGGATAAACGCCGAGGTGAGCAGCACGTAGACCGGCACGCGGGCACTGCAACTCATCAGCGGCGCGACGAGCATCGTCACCAGCCGGTCGCGGCGGTTTTCGATCACGCGGGCGGCCATGATCCCGGGAATGGCACAAGCGAACGACGACAGCAGCGGGATAAACGACTTGCCGCTCAGGCCCACCCGCGCCATGAGCTTGTCCATCAAGTACGCAGCACGAGCCATGTAGCCGCAGTCTTCGAGCACGGCGATGAAGAAAAACAGAATCAAAATCTGCGGCAGAAAGACGACGACGCTTCCCACGCCGCCGATCATGCCGTTGAGCACGAGCGACTCCAGCGCGCCGTCGGCCATGCGCGCGGCGACCGCCGCGCTGACCGCTTCCATACCCGTCTCGATCCAACCCGTCGGCACCGCCGCCCAAGTAAAGATCGCCTGAAAGACCAGCAGCATTACGCACGCGAAGATCACCAGTCCGGCGACTTTGTGCGTGAGCACCTTGTCGACCTTGTCCGAGAGCGTTTCGCGCCGCTCGCGTGGGCGGGTGACGACGCCTTCAAGCACGCGGCCAACCCAGCCGTAACGCGAAATCGCCTCGATCCCCGGCACCGGCGCGCCGGCCGCAGCGAGCCGGCCGCGCGCGGCTTTGATCTGTTCTAAAATGGCTCCGTCAATGCCGGGCAGTCCATACTGCTCCAGGTAGCCGCTCGTATCGAGCAGCAGCCGCTCGACCAGATAGCGCGGCAGCGGAGACGCAGCACCGATTACCTGCTGCAGGGCCGCCACCTCTTGTTGAAAGACTTCGGGAAACGGGCTGACCGGCTGACCTTGACGAGGCAGTGCTCTTTCTGGTAAGCCACATGCCACTCGGGTGGCATCCACTGGAAACTTGAAGGAGTAGTACTATGAGGGGGCCCGGG
>CAYZVT010000415.1:0-3716 GCA_964481585.1 uncultured Pirellulales bacterium | reverse complement strand
TGGCAAAAGCCCCGCACGCGGGTCATGCCGGTCAACTCGCCCGACTGCTCGTAGCGATAGACGGTGCCGAACTCCGCCAGCCGCACCGGCAGATCGCGGTACGAGCGCGGCTCGGACTTGTAGATCATGATGTGGTGCGGGCAGTTCATCGGCTTGAGCAGATACCGCTCGCCCGGCTCCATCTCGATCGGCGCGAATTGGCTGTCGGCGTAGTAGGGATAATGCCCAGAGGTTTCGTACAGTTCCACGCGGCCGATGTTCGGCGTGTAGACCTGTTGGTAGTCGCGCTTCCGCAGCTCGCCGCGAATGAAGTTTTCCAGCTGCTGGCGGATGATGGCTCCTTTCGGCAGCCAGAGCACAAGCCCCGAACCGACGAGCGGGTTGACCGAAAAGAGGCCCAACTGCTTACCGAGCACGCGGTGGTCGCGGCGCTTGGCTTCTTCAATCCGCGCCAGGTGGGCTTCAAGCTGCTCCTTGTCGAAGAAGGCGGTCGCGTAGACGCGCTGCAACTGCGGGCGGGAGTTGTCGCCTTTCCAATAAGCCCCGGCCACGCTCAAGAGCTTAAACGCATTGCCGATCGCGCCGGCGTCGGGAATATGCGGCCCTCGGCAAAGATCGAGAAACTCGCCCTGCTGGTAGAACGACAGCCCTTCGTGGTCGGCCAGCCCGCTTTCGATGTGCTCGACTTTTAGCTTCTGGCCCAGGTCGCGGCAGATCGCCAGCGCTTCGTCGCGCGACTTCTCAATCCGCTCGAACGGCTCCTTCTCCTTGACGATCTTTTTCATCTCGGCTTCGATCTGCGGAAAGTCTTCCTCCGAGAGCGAGTGCTCCAGATCGAAGTCGTAGTAAAAGCCGTTTTCGATGGTGGGACCAAAGGCAAGCTGCACGCCGCCGTAGAGCCGCATGATCGCCCGCGCCATCACGTGCGCACAGGAGTGCCGCATGACGCCGAGGGCTTCGGGGTCTTTTTTGGTGAGCAGGCGCAGCGCGACTTCGCCTTCGTCGGGCAGGGCGTAATCGGTGCCGACGGTCTTGCCATCGACCTGCGCGGCGATGGCCGCTTTGGCTAGGCCGGGACCGATCTCGGCGGCCACCTCGGCGGGAGTGACGGAGTGCGAGTACTGACGAACGCTGCCATCGGGCAGAGTGACTTGGAGCATGGGGCCTCTTGGGAAGGGGGCTTCGACGCGGGATGCCGCCAAACGGCTTGGCATAGGTTCGGCGTACTGCCGGCATCGTTACAAAGGATGCCGCGATCGGGACAGCTTGCTAGCACCCAGGCGTCACGCTGGGAAACCGCCAAGTATAGACGTAAAGGCACCTTGCGGCCAAGCAAGGTTCGCGCGAGAAAGTCGCGTGCGCCGGGAGCGACGACGATTCCAGGAGGTGAAAAAGGCTTGTTTCCGGGGGCCTGGAATGTCGATAGGAGGATGCTATATTTAATGCACCTATCGCAGCCGGCCGCAACGGCTGAACGATCCTGTACCAGCCGTCCTTCGGCTGGTTGTGTCAGGCCCTTTAGGTGATCCGGGCGATTAGCTCAGTTGGCTAGAGCGCAGCGTTGACATCGCTGAGGTCACAGGTTCGAGCCCTGTATCGCCCACTTTCACGGCCCCAAATACCCAAAGCCTCGATTGCCCCCTGCGGCGGTCGAGGCTTTGGGGCTTTTCTGGGGCTACTCGACCGCCGCGCGGAGGGCGTCGAGGAACGCCACGCCGCGCTTCTTGAGCCGGGCGTCGAGCCGGGCCGTGCAGTCACATTCGCTACAGGCCCACGGTTCCTCGCCCGTTTCGTCCCGGCAGCGGTGGCGGGCGTGGGCGTCTTGGACGCGGACCAGCTCAAAATACTCCTCCCAGTACGGCCGCTCCTCTTCGAGCGGCACCGCGCAGAAGCAGACCTCGACCCACTTGGCCGAGCCGTCCTGACAGAGCCGGGCGTTCTGCAGATCCCACAGATACTCCTCCCCCGCCACCGAACCGGCCCCGAGCGTCCCCTCCTCAATCGCCCGCAACAGTTCCCGCTCGCGTCCCGGCTTCACTCGCGCTGTGACCAGATACCGCATCGTGTTGATCCCGCCTCCGCTCTATCCCCCACACGTCATTTCCCGCGCAAGCGGGAATCCAGACCAGCGATCTTCTGCGACGGGGGCTTCCGCTTTTCGCGGTGCGCCGTGCGCCACCCGTCGAGTCGGCTTCTAGCATTTTACGAGCTTTCGCGCGTTACCTGCCGGTTGGCTTGAAAACGGGCCGCGCGGGGCGAAAATTAGCCGGTCAGACACTTGGATGGATATTGGGAAGGCCAAAGAAGAACATGTCCCTCTGCGAGCTTTGTGAAGCGGAACCGGCTTATAATTTTCACCACTTGATCCCGCGAACGGTCCACTCGAACAAGTGGTTCAAAAAGCACTACACCCGCCAGCAGATGCAGCAGGGGGTGAACACCTGCAAGGACTGCCATCGCGCGATCCACGACCTGGTGCCGAGCGAGAAGGAGCTAGGCCGGTGCTACAACACGCTCGACAGGCTCCGCGAGCACCCGCCGCTGGCGCGCTATCTTCGCTGGAAAACTCGCAGACACTCCGCCTAGAGCGAAGTCCATTTAGCGATAGCGCCTCTTAGCCTCGAAGCGTCATTGCCGCGCAGGCGGGAATGACGGAAAAGGATCAACAGACGCTACACATGAAATACGCCTTAGCCGCGCGGCAGTTGGCGCTGAAGCTGGCCGACCTTTTCCATCGCTTGCTGCCGGAGGACGTTGTCCTTGATTTGCTGGCTGACCGTGTCGGCCGTCTCGACAAGCGAGCGCGCCTGGGCCGTCTGTCCGGCTTTCAGATAACGCTCGGCGATGTTCGTCAGGGCGAAGACTTTGCCGTAGTCGTTCGTGATCGTTTCGGCCGCATCGGCGGCTTCGCCCAGGAGTTGGCTAGCTTGATTCTTTTGATTCACGGCCAGCATCGCGGCGGCGACTTCCACGAGCGCGTCGGCCCGTTTGACCGGGTCTTGCAAGGAGCGGGCTTGGCCGAGTGCCTCTTGAAACAGCCGCGCCGCGGCCTGCTTGTGCTTGATCTGGTAGTGGGTCTTCGCCGCCTCGGCGAGCACGCGGGCCTTGGCGGTCGGGTCTTCTAGCTCGCCGGCAAGATTCTCCGCTTCGATCAAAATGTCGCCCGCCCGCTGCGGCTCGTTGAGACGATAGCCTTCGACCTCGGCAATCGCGATCATCTCGACGGCGCGCGTCTCGGGGTTTTCGATTTGTCCGACGGCCCCCACCGCTTCGCGCAGCGCGCGGCGTGCGTCGGCTTGACTGCCGAGCTTGGCCTGCACGCGGGCGAGGCTCGTAAAGACGCTGCTACGGGAGAGCGGATCGCTCACCTGCTCCGCCGCAGCGGCTGCGTCCTCAAGCGACTTTTCCGCCCCATACGTGTCCTTGCCCTCGTGCTGGCTCTCGGCCACCTGCATCAACCGCCGCGCCCGCTCGCCCGGATCGCTCACGCGCAGCGCCGCCTCATACCGCTCCCGAAACGACCCGCCCGCCGGCGTTTCATTCGCCCCCGAGCCGCAACCAGCCGGCCACACCACCGCAAGAGCCAGGGCGAGGAGCAAAGGTTGTCGGCAGGGCATGGCAAAGCTCGTCAAAGGGCGGAAGGCGGAAGGCGGAAAAAGGCTGCGAGCTACGGGCTGCAGGCTACAGGCGGTGGTGTCTTCCGTAGCTCGTAGCCT
>CAYZVT010000414.1:0-3727 GCA_964481585.1 uncultured Pirellulales bacterium | reverse complement strand
ACCAGGAGCCAACCCTGGAACTGAACCTCGGCGTCAACGCCGTCAGCGCCGGGCCGGTCCGCACGCTCGCCGGCAAGGGCGCGGGCGTCGACGACATGCTCCCGCTCTACGAAGCGATGGCCCCCCTGGGCCGCAACATCACCCACGAAGAAGTCGGCAAAAGCGGCGCGTTCCTCCTCTCCGACATGTCCGACGGCATCACCGGCGAAATTCTGCATGTCGACGCTGGCTACAACATCATGGGCTCGCCGGGACGGATGTTGGAAAAGCTGCGCTAAGGCGGAGGGCGGAAGGCGGAAAGGACGCTTCGGGCTGTAGGCTTTTCGCCCGTGGCCGGCAGGCCCGTTAGCCGCTTAAGGGAATTGGAAAGCTGCACGTCGCGCGCTGAATTGAATGTGTCTTGCTGGCCGCTGGTAGCTGACCGCTCCCCCTGGATTCCCGCCTGCGCGGGAAGGACGTGTTGCTGTAGGCGGGATTTATGTATCGAGTCGCCTACTTTCGCTTCTAGCCCGCAGCCTATGGCTCGCAGCCCTCACCTCCTCATGCCCACTCCCATCGCTATCGCGGTCGTCGAGCACGACGGAACGTTTTTGGTGGGCCAGCGGCCGGCGGGGGTGGCGCTGGCGGGGTACTGGGAGTTTCCCGGTGGGAAGGTCGAGCCGGGGGAGACGCCGGCCGAGGCGGCCGTGCGGGAGTGCTACGAGGAGACCGGCGTCGAGTGCGTGGTGGGCGAGGCTTATCCCGCGACGGTCCATCAGTACGCCCACGATCGAGTGCGGCTATTCTTTTTCGCCTGCCGACCGCGCGATCCGCAGGCCGAGCCGAAAGCTCCGTTTCGCTGGGCGGCGCGTGCGGAACTGCGCGCGCTGCGGTTTCCCGAAGCGAACGCGGCACTACTCGACGTTTTGCTCAAGCAAGGCTAAGGCTGCAGCTTTCAGCTCTGAGCTTTCAGCGATCAGCTTTTAGGGTTTAGAGCGCACTGCTTTTCCCTTCGCGCGTGCGCGGCACCTGTTTTCGCCCGTAGTCTCCAGGCCGGCTAGCCGCTCTCATCCTCTAACGAAACGAAGTCCATTTCTCTAGATTCCCGCCGACGCGAGAAGAACGTGGAACGTCTCCTGACGAGCCTTTGCTGATCGCTGACCGCTGATAGTTGATCGCTGTTCGCTGCCCCCTTCAGCTAGCATTGCCAGCAAAAAAAGCGGGAAAATCTGTCCCGATTCCTCTAGGTGTTTCCCCGATCCATCGGGTAAAGTTTGCAATCTTTACAAACGCGACCGTGAGCCTTTGAGCCTCGGACCGCGGCGGTACGAAGCAAATCTTTTTTTCCGCATGCTTCCTGCCGCCGCGCGTCGGAGCTGAAGGCCGAGCCGAGGGACTGCCTCGGCTCCGGTGGCCATGACCCAGGTGCTTCGCTGGCGAAGCGCGATGCGGGCCGAACCCTAGGGACAGGGCGGCCGCAAGCAACGACTCTCAAGGACGAGGAGAAAGAGCATGGAGGCTCGTCTGATTCGCGCTACGCTCATCGTGGCGTGGCTGGCATCGTTTGGCGCCGGATACCGAACGAAAAATTTTGTCGTGGATGCTCCCAGCCCTGAGCTGGCCCGCGAGATTGGCGACGCGGCCGAGCGCTATCGCCGCGACTTGGCGCTCGACTGGCTCGGCAAAGAGATGCCGCAATGGGCACAGCCGTGCATGCTCACCGCCCAAGTGGCTCCGCATCTGGGGGCCGGCGGCGCGACGAGCTTCGTCTTCGATCGCGGCGAGGTGTTCGGTTGGCGGATGACGATCCAAGGCTCGCGCGAGCGGATCTTGGACTCGGTCCTGCCGCATGAAGTGACGCACACGATTTTCGCATGCCACTTCCGCCAAGCCATGCCGCGCTGGGCCGACGAAGGGGCTTGCACGACGGTCGAGCATGAGAGCGAGCGCGCGAAACAGCAGCGGATGCTGATTGCCTTCCTCAAAACCGGGCGTGGCATTTCTTTCAGCAAAATGTTTCGCATGAAGGAATACCCGCCCGACGTGATGCCGCTCTACTCGCAGGGCTACTCGCTCGCCCGTTACCTGATCGCGCACGGCGGCAAGCAAAAGTTTCTCGACTTCCTCGCTCGCGGCATGCAGGACGAAGACTGGGTGGCGGCGGTCGAGGAGTACTACGGCTACGCGAGCATGCACGCGCTGCAAAACACTTGGCTCGATTGGGTGCGGCAGGGCAGCCCGCAGATCGACCCGACGACCGTGGCCAGTGCTTCGCCCGCGCCGCACGCGCAGTTGGCTTCGGCCCAGGAGCCGGATCGGCTGGCGCGTCCGTCGTCGAACTTGATCTATCGCGCGCCGAGCGACGAAAGCCGCTCGGCGGCCGCGCCGCTGGTGCCGGTCCATCCCGCGCAGCCGACGGCTGAGGCGGCGAGCGCAAGCGGCTGGAAGTCGGCCGGCGCCGCGCCGGCCGCGTCGGAACCGGCCGTCTCCATCTACCAGACGCCGGAGGTTCGTGCTCAACTGGCCCAGGTGCAGCAGATGGCCCGGCCTCAGCCGGTGCAAAAGTCGCAGCAGATCATCCTCCAGTGGGACCAGCAAGCCGAGGCGGCCACCGGCCGCGCTCCACTTCGCACGACGCCCGGCGCGGTGCCCAACGCCGCGCTGCACGACGGCAGGGTGCTGCGATGATCTGGCTCGACCGACTCCAGAAAGCGGAGGGCGGAAAGCGGTAAGAGAGATCGGCCGTTTGCCGCGCTGCGCGGGAAGGCCAGATACTCACGACACCGTTTAGCGGCCGGACATCGTCCGGCGTGTTTGCATTTAGCGAAGCAAAAAAGGGGACGCAGCCTGCGTCCCCTTTTTTACGGCCGGGGCGGTCGTCCCAGAGTTACCTCGACCGGGCCTAGTGTGGGGTACGCCTGGCCGTCGAACTTCAACTCGGTGAGTGAGAAGAGCCACTTGTCGCCCTGCTTCTCCAAAACTGCGGTGCCCGAATCCAGCTCAAGTGGTTCGGATCGCTTTGCGGAACCTGTGAAGAACGGCCCTTTCCAGTCGAACCGGTACGGCGTGTAGCTCACGCGCAAGCCGTCGTTGGTCGTGCAAGTCATGCGCTGACGGTCAAGGCCCGGCGGGACTGGCATGTAAACGATGAACCCGTCGTTCTCCCCGGCCAAGTACACCAGCAGATTGCCCACATAGTCATGCCTAGTGACGCGGTATTCCTTAGTCTGAGGCTGGGCATGGGACGGCATGGCAAGCAGAACCATGAACGACGCGGCAATAGCGGAGACGATGGATCTCATTTTCGCAGCCTCAAAACGAGCTTCGAAGCACCGTTGCGTCCCGTTTCTCACCGCTTCGCCCTGCATTCCCGCCTACGCGAGAATGACCGGTGCTGCGCGGGAATCACGTGGTCGGCGAAACCCGCGCTGGGTCCGTCGGCTCAATGCCTGTCGCCGATAGCTCCTAGCTTACAGCCTACAGCCTCTTCTCACGGTAATTCGGTAAAGAAATACCGCGTCAGGTGAAAGAAAACGGGCGCAGCGAAGCAGATCGAGTCGACGCGGTCGAGGACGCCGCCGTGGCCTTGGACGAGCGTGCCGTAATCTTTTACGCCACGGTCGCGCTTGATGGCCGACATGGTCATGCCGCCGGCAAGCGCCATGACGGCAATCAACAGCGTCATCCCGCCGGCCTGCCAAGGATTAAAAGGCGTGGCCCAGTAGAGCGCGGTGCCGATCAGGACCGC
>CAYZVT010000413.1:0-3728 GCA_964481585.1 uncultured Pirellulales bacterium | reverse complement strand
CCGGAAGACCGCTTCCTGCGGAACTGCAATCTCGGCATGGTCGAACTGGAAAAGGTGATCGAGCCGGAAGACGTGAGCGAGCTGCGGCATCTGATCAGCGAGCACTACCGCCACACCGAATCGCCGGTGGCGGCCGACGTGCTCGAACGCTGGCACGAAACGCTCCGGCAATTTGTGAAGGTCATGCCGATCGACTACAAACGCGTCCTGCTGGAACAGAAGAAGCAGCAGTTGGCGGGTGTGTAGAGCGGCCAGAGAAGCGAAACAACGTTGCGGTGACGGAAGACGATAGGAGACGTTTGCGACCATGGGAAAGCCAACGGGATTCAAAGAGTTTCAGCGGAAGACGGTCCCCTATCGCCTGCCGATCGTGCGGCTGGAGGATTATGGCGAGATCTACACCGAGCCGGCCGAGGAGCATCTCCGCACGCAGGGGGCGCGGTGCATGGATTGCGGCGTGCCGTTTTGCCAGTCGGCGAGCGGCTGCCCGATCGACAACCTGATTCCCGAATGGAACGATCTAGTCTATCGCGGCCATTGGCGCGAGGCACTCGACCGGCTGCACAAGACGAACAACTTTCCCGAATTCACCGGCCGGGCTTGCCCCGCGCCGTGTGAGGGGGCCTGCGTGCTCGGCATCACCGATCCGCCGGTGACGATCAAGAATATCGAAAACGCGATTGTCGATCGCGGCTGGGAAAACGGTTGGATCAAGCCCCATCCGCCCGAGCAGCGGACCGGCAAGAAGGTCGCCATTATCGGTTCCGGCCCCGCCGGACTGGCCGCCGCCGCGCAGCTCAATCAGGCCGGTCACCAAGTCACGGTCTATGAACGGGCCGACCGCATCGGCGGACTCTTGATGTACGGCATCCCGAACATGAAGCTCGACAAGCAAGTCGTCCAGCGCCGGCTCGACCTGCTCGCCGCCGAAGGGATCAAGTTCGTCACCGGTGCCAACGTCGGCCAAAACGTCGACCCCAAGAAGCTCATGGCCGAGAACGACGCGCTGCTGCTCGCCACCGGTGCCACCAAGCCCCGCGATCTGCCGATCCCCGGCCGCCAACTCAACGGCATCCATTACGCGATGGAGTTCCTCACCAAGAACACCAAAAGCCTGCTCGACAGCAATCTCGCCGACGGGCAGTACCTCAGCGCGAAAGACAAAAAGGTCGTCGTGATTGGCGGCGGCGATACCGGTACCGACTGCATCGGCACGTCGCTGCGGCACGGCTGCACGTCGATGGTCAACTTCGAACTGCTCCCCAAACCGCCGGCCGAACGGGCGGCGGACAATCCTTGGCCGCAGTGGCCGAAGATTTTCCGTGTCGATTACGGCCACGAAGAAACCGCCGCCAAGTTTGGCGAAGACCCGCGCGAGTACTGCATCCTCTCCAAAGAATTCGTCGACGACGGCAAGGGCAACGTGGCCGGCATTCGCACCGTGCGAATCGAATGGGAGAAGGACGAGTCGGGCCGCTTCCACATGAAGGAAGTGCCCGGCAGCGAAAAGATCTACGCCGCCGATTTGGTGCTCTTGGCGATGGGCTTTTTGGGACCGGAGCATTACGTCTCCGACCTGCTGGGGGTCGAGTACGATCCGCGCTCGAACTACCAAGCCCAGCACGGACCGTTTGCCACGAATGTGCCGGGCGTATTCGCCGCCGGGGATTGCCGGCGGGGGCAGTCGCTCGTGGTGTGGGCGATTAACGAAGGCCGCGGCGCGGCGCGGGCGATCGACGCCTACCTGATGGGCACAAGCGATCTGCCCGCTCCGGGCCTGTCGCTCAGCGTCGCGCAGTAAGAGGACGACGGCATGGCGTGGGTGTATCTGGTGATCGCCGGGCTGTTGGAAATGGCCTGGGCGGTTGGGCTGAAGTACACCCACGGCTGGACCCGTCCGCTGCCGAGCGTGTTGACCGTCGCCACGATGATCGCCAGCTTTTATTTTCTCGCGCAGGCCGTGCGCACGATTCCAATCGGCACCGCCTACGCGCTCTGGACCGGCATCGGCGCGGTCGGCGCGGCGGCGTTGGGAATCGTGCTCTTTGACGAGCCGCCCTCGCCCGCACGGCTGTTCTGCTTGGGGCTGATCGTGGCCGGCATGGTCGGGCTAAAATTCGCCTCAACCGGCTAAAGAAGGCCACCGCGCCGAAACGTCCTTCCCGCGCAGGCGGGAATCTAGAGAGGAGGCTTTGCGTCACGGTAGATTAGAGCGGCTAAGGGGGCCTGCAGGCCGCGGGCGAAAAGAGGTGCAGCCCGCGCGAGAAGGGAAAGGAGACGCACCCTGGTCCCCAATCCACCATCCACCATCCAAAATCCAACACCCCCAGTCCCTGACCGCTTTATTGTCAGCCGCGACCTGGCAGGTTAGGATAAGAGCGTCGGCCTTTCGCGGCCGATCTTTTCTTTCATCCGATTCTGGTCCGGCTTCTCCCAGGCAGGCGAAAACGTGCCGCTCTCGATCTCTTGTCCCGAATGTGGCGAGGTGGTCCCGCCCGAGGCGGTGGCGGGCACGCTGCAGCACTGCTCGCGCTGCGGGGCTGAATTCGAGGTGACGGTCTACGTCGCCCCGCGCGCCGAAGAAGTCGTGGCGATGATTGTCGAGGACGAGCCGGAAGATGCGCTCGCTGCCCCGGCGGCGATCGAGGCGGAACTCCTGCCTGACGAGACGGCCGAGGCGGCGCCGGCGGAGTTCGTGGCGGCGGCTCCCGCGCCGAGCCGTAGCCCGGCAAGCGATTTCGATGCCGAGGCGGTTGCCACCCAGCGGGAAGACGACCGCATTGCCCGCTATCGCGCGCAGCACGCGAAGGACGCCAAGGTGCCGGTTTGGGGATGGGTGGCGACGATCTCGATCAGCATTCTGCCGATCCTCGCCTGGACCTGGAACCTCAACGGAATCCGCAACAATTTTTCCGAAGCGGAAGTCGCCCAGCGCGGCGCGGACGAAGATTTCGAGAACTTGCAGCAAGCCAAGTTCCGCGCCGGCGAACCACTCGCCGATGTCTACCAGTCGATCGAGTTCGGCATCGTGAAGATCGAAACGCGCGACGCCAGCGGCCGCGTCTCGGGCGTCGGCTCGGGCTTTGTGATCGACGCCGACGGACTGGTGGCGACGAGCCTGCACGTGCTCTCCGATTCGGTGGCGGCCGAGGTGCTCTTTAACGACGGCAGCCGCTATCCGGTGGCCGGCTACGTCGCACGCAGCCCGGAAAGTGATCTGGCGATCGTTAAACTCCAGTCGCAACCGCCGCAGATGACCGTGCTCGCGCTTGGGCCGACGGCGCTGCCGCGCAAGGCCACGGAGGTCGTGGCGATCGGGCATCCGCAGAACCACGCTTTTGTGCCGACCAGCGGCATCATTAGCCGCGTCGTGAAAACTTCGCAGCTTCCGGCCTCGGCACAAGCCTTTCTTCACTATGCTCCAAGCGGGCAAGACAACGTCTGGCTCGAACACGATGCCTCGATCTCGCCCGGCAGCAGCGGCGGTCCGCTGGTGGACTACCAGGGGAGCGTGCTCGGCATCAACACCTGGGTCAATCCCAATACCCAACTCGGCTACGCGCTGCATGTGCAACATCTCACCGCGCTGCGCGCCGCCGTCAAGTCAAAAATCGTGCCCCTCTCTGGCGCGGCCGATCGGGGCTGATCTAGCCTCGCCAAGCCGAATCTCTGCAGCACGAAGCGCTTCGCGCCATGCAGTGTAGCCAGTCGCTGGGGCGAAGAGGGGC
>CAYZVT010000412.1:0-3742 GCA_964481585.1 uncultured Pirellulales bacterium | reverse complement strand
TGACCCTTCTGGAAGAGATCCAGGCCACGACCGATCGCCTCGGCCGTGAGCTACTCGAGAAGACCCGGCAGCGGGAAATCCTCAAGCGCTGCGCCACCAAGCTCCGCCTCGGTTACAGCGAAGCGATTCTAAACGAACTGGGGCCTGACCATCCGTTGCGCGAGTTGGTCGAAGCGATCGACGACGCCGGGCAGCGGGCCGCGACACTCACCTCGCAGCTTTTGGCCTTCAGCCGCAAGCAGGTTCTTGAGCCGGTGGTGATCGACATCAATACGCTGATTCTCGACCTGGGAAAAATGCTGCCGCGGCTGATTGGTGAAGACATTCAGGTCCTCACTCGGCTTGCGCCCGATTTGGCTTCGACGCGCGTCGATCCGGGGCAGGTGGGACAGATCGTGATGAATCTGGCCACCAACGCCCGCGATGCGATGCCCGCCGGCGGCAAGCTGACGCTCGAAACCTACAACGTCTATTTCGACGAGGCGTATGCGCGGCTGCATCCCGATGTGAAGCCGGGGCATTATGTCCTGCTGGCGGTGAGCGATACCGGCTGTGGCATGTCGGCCGAAGTGAAGTCGCGGCTGTTCGAGCCGTTCTTCACCACCAAAGGGCGTGGACAGGGGACCGGCATGGGACTGCCGACTGTCTTCGGCATCATCAAACAAAGCGGCGGCCATATCGTCGTGCAAAGCGAGCCGGGGCAGGGGGCCACCTTCAAAATCTATCTCCCCCAAGCCGAGCACCAAGCCGAGCAGTATCAGCCCCGCCCGCTCGCCGGCGATCTGCCGCGCGGCAGCGAGACGATCCTGCTGGTCGAAGACGAAGAATCGGTGCGCTCCGTCGCACGGCATTTCCTCCTCGTCCACGGCTATACCGTCTTGGAGGCCGCGGACGGCGACCGTGCGCTGGAAGTGAGCGAGAGATACCGGGGGCCAATTCATCTGTTGCTCACCGACGTGGTGATGCCGGAAATGAGCGGCCGGCAACTCGCGCAGCGGCTCGCCGCGCTACGCCCCGAGCTGCGCACGCTCTACATCTCGGGTTACACCGACGACGCGATCGTTCATCACGGCGTGCTGGAGGAAGGGGTGGCCTTCCTGCAAAAGCCCTTCAGCCAAATGAGTCTGCTGCACCGCGTGCGCGCCGTGCTCGACGGCTGCTAGTTCAAGATCGCCGGCGTCGCGTACCGCGAAAGCCGCGACTCGGGGAGATGCTGCTTGATCTTTTCGAGCAGCAACGCCTTGCTGAAGGGTTTAATCAGATAGCCGTTGATGCCGGCTTCGATCGACTGCTGCACGGTGCCGCGGTAGCGGTCGCCGCTGACGATCAGCACCGGACCGGCATAGCCGTCTTTGCGCAGTTGGCGGATCACGTCGATGCCGTTTTCGCCGCCAAGATGCACGTCGCAGAAGATCAACTCCGCCTGCGGCGCAAGCTGGCGGGCCTCGGCCAAGCCGCTGCAAGAGAGAACCTCGACCCCCAGTGGGGCGACGAACAGCCGAATCAGCTTCACGACTTGCCATTCGTCCTCGATCACCAGGATCGCGGGGCGTGGGGACGTCTGATTGAGCACGGGCCGCGGCGCGGAAGGAGACGGCGGCGCGGCTGGCGGCGGCGTCGGATCGTCGTAGCGGGCGTGTGTGTTGATCTCCTGCAACAGGTCGTCGAGCGCTTCCTCGCTCGGCAAGGGGACGCTAAATAGCTCGCTCGATTCGACCATCCGCGCGATGCCCTCGGCCATGCTGGCCCGGCACTCCTCGGCCCGTTCCACTCCGTAGTGATACAGCAGTCGGTTGAGCGTCAGGTAACGCTGCGGCGAGCGGCGGTCGGCCAGATTGGCCACGGCTTCGCCGATCCGCATGACGCGCGAGAACGAGCGCTCCAGTTCCGACTGGTCCTCGCCCGTCTCGTGATGGTGGTCGAGGACCATCGAGACGAGCGAGTCAGGCAGTCCCCATTTTTGCAGCAGCGCGGCGCTTACCTCGGCGTGATTGGTGCCGAAATCCTCGTGCTCCAAGTGTTCCAACCGCAAGAGCGGGATCTCGCGCACGCGGTCGAGCAGGCTCAGGTAATGCTCGCCGTGGGCGTGGCCCAGCACCAGAATCCCCACGTCTTGCAGCAGCCCAAGGATATAGGCGGTTTCCGAGGAGATGCCTTCCAGATTCCGCGCAAAGGCCGAGGCGATACTGCCGATCAGCACACTGCGATAGTTGTACCAGGTCCGCGTCTGGGGCGAGAGGCTGCCGAGCAGGTTCGACTTGGCTCGGATCAGTCCCGCCGAAAGCACCAGCGACACGGTCCGCTTCACACCCAGGAAGTTAACGGCGTCGGGCAGATTGGTCGTCTTGTGCGCGCGGCCCAGGGCGCTGCTGTTGGCGAGCCGGAGCAACTCGGCCGTGATTCGTCCATCGACCGAAATGTCGCGCGCGAGTTGGTCGGGGGCGAGCTTCGCTTCGCGCAGCGAGCCGGCCAGCTTAATGAGCAGTTGGGGCAGCGGCCGTACACAGTCGGTGTCGCGCACCAGCCGGCGCGCCACGGGCGAGATGTTCAGTTGCTTCAGCGCGCTGTGGCGGACCAGTTCGCCCGCGGTGGCGGCCACTTCTGCCAAGGGCGTCTGTGTCGAAAGCAGCCGGTTCACGCCCAGCTTCTTCGCCCGCCGTTCGAGGTCCGCAAGCTGATCGGCCAACAGGATCGTGGCCGGGCGGAGCAGGTCGTTGAACAGCCGTTCGAGAATTTCCAGGCCGCTCAAAAAACCGCGCAGCCGTTGCTCGACGATGACCAGATCGACGCGCTCGCGGTTGACGACCTCGTAAAGCTCATCGGAGGCCGTCGCGACGACCGCCTGACAGCCGTGGTTTTCCAGAAGCTGGACCAGTTCCAGTGCCCGTCGTGGGTCGGCCAGGTAGACCACAACAATTGGCAAGGTCCGCATAACGTTCTCTCTTCGGAACCAACTCGTCGGGGGCGCGGGAATCGGGTCGCCCGGGTCGATCGCAGCGGTCTCCACGGCCGGCATCCTTCTCCGTCGTCAACTGAGGCACATCCGGTGGCAAGCCGGTAGCCCTGCCACCTTCGGCGGAAACCGCACGCTCTCCGGCGGCTCCCTCTGCTGTATCGGCGCGACCTCGACGGCTCTACAAAGTTTTGGCTCGTGGGGCGCATCCCCGCACGCCTGCCGCGGCGCTTGAGCACGGTCGAGCGCGATTGCGCCGTCCACGACCCGCCCTAGGGGTGGCAAGGTCTTCCCCGCTCTCTGGGATCAGCCGGCACCAGGAGGACATAGGTGGCGGGGGCGCACGCGAAGCGAAGCCCCCGAAGGACGTTTCCGCAGCGGCCACCTCGGGGCCCCCGCCGCCCGCCCTGGCGCGCTCACTCGTGCCGGAGCGCCTCGATCGGGTCCATCTTCGCGGCGGCTTGCGCCGGATAGAGGCCAAAGATGAGTCCGATCGCCAACGAAATCCCAAACGCCAGCGGCAGGCTCCACGTCGCCACCTGCGGCTCCATCTCGGTAAAGATGCGACCGATCTCCGAGCCGCTCGCGTCGCCATCGAGCACGAAGCGAAGGACGAACAGCTGCACGCCGGAAAAGGCGAGCGGCGTCAGCAGCCCGAGCAAAATGCCGATCACGCCGCCGGCGCCCGAGAGCACCACCGTCTCGCCCAGGAACTGCTGAATGATGTCCCGGCGTCGCGCGCCGAGCGCGCGGCGGATGCCGATCTCGCGCGTCCGCTCGGTCACGGTG
>CAYZVT010000411.1:0-3754 GCA_964481585.1 uncultured Pirellulales bacterium | reverse complement strand
GACGCGAAAGCTGGTGCCGTCGCCCGTCAATTCGGCACCGGCCGGCAGGAGTCGTACATCCGTTGATTCGCGGTTCAAGTAGGAAGTCCTTTCGTCAATTGGCACGCGCCGTGCTAGAGCAATGCGGTCGATCTTCCGCCACAGCCGCAGCACCAGAAGCAAACGCGGTGCCCGCTGCCAGAGCGAAGTTCGCAGATTAGGAATCCTTCGTGCCAGGGGACTGGCTGGAAAGCATCGAGCGGCGAATGGGCGACTCTCTCGCAACGGCTTCTTCCACAGCGCCCGATTCAGATCTTCTGAATCATTTGCCCGTCGCCACCCTGCGGATTCAGTTGCGGAGCGACTTTGGACTGGCTCGCGTCGCCGCGCTCGTTCCCTACCTCGCCCGGCTCGGCATCAGCGACATTTACCTCTCACCGCTGTTTCGCTCGCGCGAGCAAAGCTCCCACGGCTACGACGTCGTCGACCATAATACCATCGACCCCGACTTTGGCGACGAGCAGGTTTTCCAGCGGCTCGCCGAAGATGCCCGCGCGCGCGGGATGGGCATTCTGCTCGATGCTGTTCCCAACCATATGGGCGTCAACGATCCGGGCAATGCCTGGTGGATCGATGTGCTCGAAAACGGCGAGACTTCGCAGTTCGCCTCGTACTTCGACATCGACTGGGAGCCGGCGGCGCACGACCTGAGACACAAACTGCTGCTGCCATTTCTGGGGGACCAGTTCGGCAGCGAATTGGAAGCCGGCAAGCTCCAACTTTGCTACGAGCAGCAGCGGCTTAAGGTCGCCTACTACGAGCGCCGCTTCCCGCTCGCCCCGCCCTCGTGGCCGCTCGTGCTCGAAGTCGCACTTAAGCGTCTAGGTGAGAATACGGAAGGCGAAGCGCGCTGCGAACTGGAAAGTATCATCACCCAGCTTCGTCATCTTCCGCTCGGCGATCGCCGCGACGCGGAAGCCACCGCCGAGCGATACCGCGAACAGCACGTCGCGCGGCGGCGTCTTGCGCGGCTCGTCGAACAAGCGCCGGCCGTGCATGAGGCGCTGCACAAGGCTATTCAAGAAATCAACGGCGAACCCGGCGCGCCGACGAGTTTTGATCGGCTGGAACAATTGCTTGATTTGCAGTGGTATCGCCTCGCGTTCTGGCGGGTGGCGGCCGACGAGATCAACTACCGCCGCTTCTTCGATGTGAACGATCTGGCCGCGATTCGTGTCGAAGATCCGCGCGTCTTCGAGGCGACGCACCGGCTCATCTCGCGTCTACTCGCCCGCGGCTGGATCAGCGGACTGCGGATCGACCACCCCGACGGGCTGCTCGATCCGCAGCAGTATTTTGGAAATCTTCAGTCGCTCTACCACCGCGAAAGCGCAGACTCCGAAGACCGGCAGCTTTACATCGTGGCCGAAAAAATCCTTTCGGCCGACGAGGAGTTGCCCGACCAGTGGCCGGTGGCCGGCACAACCGGCTACGAATTTCTGAACTGGCTGAACCGTCTGCTCGTAAACCGTGATGGTCTGGAGCGGCTGCGCGAGTCGTATCCCCGCCTGAGCGGCGTCAGCGAGCCGCCGCAGGATCTGCTTTATCACAGTAAGAAAACGATCGTCTACGACGTGATGTCGAGCGAGGTACACCTGCTGGCCTCGCAGCTGCGCCGCATCGCGCAGCGGCACCGCTGGTCGCGCGATTTTACGCTGCAAGCGATCCTGCGGGCGGTGCGGGAGGTGATTGCCTGCTTTCCGGTCTACCGCACCTATGCTCAGCCCCATAGCTGGGAGGTTCACGAAGAGGACTACCGCCGGGTGACGGCGGCGATTCGCTTGGCGCGGCGGCGCAACCCGACCATGCCGTGGTCGCTGTTCAGCTTCGTGAGTTCGGTGCTCCTGCTGGAATACCCTTCGACCGTGAGCGAGCCGGATGCGGAAGCCTGGCGGGCGTTTTTACTGAAATTCCAGCAGGTCACGGGGCCGGTCACGGCGAAGGGGTTGGAAGACACCGCCTTTTACCGTTATTACCCCCTCGCGTCGCTGAACGAAGTCGGCGGCCAGCTCGACGCCGAGCCGCTCGCGGCGGAGGAGTTTCACCGGCTCATGCGGCGGCGCAACGCAAGCTGGCCCCACTCGCTCTCGGCCACCGCCACGCACGACACGAAGCGGGGCGAAGACGTGCGTGCCCGGCTGCATGTGCTCTCGGAAGTGCCCGACGCATGGGCGGAGGCGGTCGAAGCGTGGCGCGCGTTGAACCGCCCCTTGCTGCGCACGAGCGACGGCGATGAGATTCCCGGCCGCAACGAGCAGTATCTGCTCTATCAAACGCTCGTCGGCACTTGGCCGCTCGAATCGCTCGACGACACCGGCCGGGCATCGTACACGGAGCGCATCGGCCAGTACCTGCTCAAGGCGCTGCGCGAGGCGAAGGTGCATACCTCGTGGATGAACCCTGAGCCAGAGTACGAGCAGCAGGCGGTCGGCTTTGTGCATGACTTGCTCGCGCCCGAGTCGGCCCAGTTTCAGCAACAGCTTGGCCACTTTGTGGCCGAAATTGCCGACGCCGGCTTCATCAACAGCCTGACGCAACTTATCCTCAAAGGCACCCTGCCGGGCGTGCCCGACGTGTATCAAGGCACGGAACTCTGGGATTTTAGCCTCGTCGATCCCGACAATCGGCGTCCGGTGGATTTTGATCGGCGCGAGCAAATGCTGGCGGCGCTGGAAGAACAGTTCGCCCGCGATCCGCGGCAACTCGCGCAGGAGCTACGCGCCGCGTGGCCCGATCCGCGCGTAAAAATGTTCGTGCTCTGGCGCATGTTGCAGCTTCGGCAGCGGCGGAGCCGAGTTTTTGGAAGCGGTGACTACCTGCCGCTGCAGGTCGCCGGAACACATGCCGCACGCGCGCTCGCCTTTGCGCGGCGCGACGCCGACCAATGGACCGTGGTGGTGGTGCCACTCCACGTCCAGCCGCTCACCTGCCGCGCGCGCGATGCGCAGGGCAGTCCGCTCGCGCTCGATTGGCAAGACACGTTCTTAGAACTGCCGGGCGAAGCCCCGCGCCGTTGGCGGCACGAGCTAAGCGGCCAGTGGGTAGATATGAACGGAACGACAAGCGACGGCAGCGCGGGCTTGCCGCTGGGGCAACTCTTGCAGCCGCTGCCGGTCGCGATTCTCTCCTCGAACGACGCAACAGGGAGCCAGTGATGCGAGTTTGGCCGGGACGCCCTTACCCGCTGGGCGCGACATGGGACGGACGGGGCGTGAACTTCGCCTTGTACTGCGAGAACGCCGAAAAAGTCGAGCTGTGTCTTTTCAAATCGCCCAGCGACAAGAAAGAGGAGACGCGCGTGCGGATGGCCGAGCATACCGATATGGTCTGGCATGTCTATCTGCCCGATGCGCGGCCGGGCCAACTCTACGGCTATCGCGTGTATGGCCCCTATGAGCCGGAGCAGGGCCACCGCTTCAACCCCAACAAGATCGTGCTCGACCCTTACGCCAAAGCGATGGGCCGGCTGCCCAACTGGACTGAGGCGATGTCCGGCTACCTTCAAGGCGACGAGCTAAAAGATGCTTCTTTTAGCACGCTCGACAACGCCGCCGACGCGCCGCTGGGAATCGTGATCGACGAAGCGTTCACCTGGGGCGACGACCGCCGGCCGGGCATTCCGAGCCACAAGAGCATCATGTATGAACTGCATGTGAAAGGCTTTACCAAGCTCCATCCCGAAGTGCCCGAGGAACTGCGAGGTACGTATGCCGGA
>CAYZVT010000410.1:0-3783 GCA_964481585.1 uncultured Pirellulales bacterium | reverse complement strand
ATATCCCGGAGGCGACTACGGCTCCGCAACCGCCATCGCTTCCACCCAGCAGACAAGATGCTTTTGAAAGCATCATTGAAGATGCGGTGCATGGGGTACCAACTCAACCGATGCCTCCCTACGAAGCACCATTGCGCGAACGCATGGATTCTGGTCCCTCCTGGTCCAACGCGCGAAAAAATGAGTTAGAAAGCCCGGCAATAAAGTACCGGGCACTGCGGATCATGGCGTCGATCTACCGAGTGCTGGGTGCCATGTTAGCGATTGCTAGCATTTTGGTTTTTGTCTTGGCCGTAAGTAATGATGGACCGGCTTTCGCTTCCCTCTACGTGCTGTTTTCAAGTCTCGCCATGTTTGCAGTAGGTGAGGGAATAATGGTTTTTATCGACATTGAGGCGAATACGCGTCGCACCAGCGATGCACTGGCTTTACTCGTAAAAAACCACGATTCACAACTCCACAAGGTTGCCCAACCCTCTGAGGAGCTCCCCCTGACGAGTAGAAGTGCTGGTTGCGCAGAGCGAGAATGAGGAACAATGGGGTTCTGCGAGCTCTGCGATTTTCTAAATCCTGATACTCTAGATGGTGTGGACGCCGCTCGGAAGTAGCCTCGTCCACGCGGCTTGTTGCCAGAGGATTCATGCTTGATAGAATCCGAGGGAGAGCACCGCGTTGGTGAGGGACCGCTTTTTTCGTCGGGGAGGAACCCCTTCTTGAGCACGCCGCCGTTCGTCCATCTGCACTGCCACAGCCACTATAGCCTGCTCGACGGGGCCAGTCCGATCGAGCCGCTCGTGCAGCGCGCCAAAGAGTTGGGCATGAACGCGCTGGCGCTGACCGACCACGGCAACCTCTACGGCGCGCTGCAGTTCTACAAGGCCGCCAAAGGGGCCGGCATCAATCCGGTGCTCGGCTACGAAGCCTACATCGCGCCCGGCAGCCGGCACTCCAAGGACTCGGGCAGCCTCAAGGACTCGAACTACCATCTCACGCTGCTGGCGCAGAACCGTACCGGCTTCAAGAATCTCATCAAGCTCGCCTCCAAGGCGTTTTTGGAAGGTTTTTATTTCAAGCCCCGGATCGACAAAGAACTGCTGGAGCAGCACCACGAGGGGATCATCTGCCTCAGCGGCTGCGTCTCGGGCGAGTTCAGCCGCGCGATTTTGCGCGGGCAAGGGGGCGAAGCGGAGCTGGAAGAAGCGCGCGAGGTGGCGCGCTGGTTCGCGCAACTATTTGGCGACCGCTACTTCATCGAGATCCAAAACAACGGCCTCGAAATCCAGCAGCTGGCGATGCAGGGTGCGGTCGAAGTGGCGCGCGGCCTGGGCTTGCCGCTCGTTTGCACGAGCGACGCCCACTACATCCAGCAGAGCGATGCCGAAGCCCAGGACGTGCTGCTGTGCATCAACACGGGCAAGTTCCGCACCGACTCGAACCGCATGCGGATGGAGGGGGATCAGTTCTACCTGCGCAGCCCCGAAGATATGTACCGCTCGATGGGCGGCTACGAAGAAGCGCTCAAACAATCGCAATTGATCGCCGACAGCGTCGATATCGACCTGGAGCTAGGCAAGCGCTACTTCCCCACCTTCCACCCCCCCGACAACAAGTCATCGCAGGATTACCTCTACGAACTGTGCCTCAAGGGGCTGAAGGACCGTTATCAGGGGATGCCCGAACGGTGGCGCGACGGTGATGAGTCAACGGGCGAGTTGTCGCAAGAAGTCATGGACCGGCTCAACCGCGAGCTGGGCGTGATCAATAAGCTCGGCTTCGCCAATTACTTCTTGATCGTCTGGGATTTTGTCGTTTACGCCCGTTCGCAAGACATTCCCGCCACGGCGCGTGGTTCGGGCGTCGGCTCGCTCGTCTGCTTCGCGCTCTACCTGAGCCACGTCTGCCCGCTGAAGTACGATCTACTGTTCGAGCGATTTCTCGATGAGAGCCGGCTCGAAGCGCCCGATATCGACATCGACTTCTGCAAGGATCGACGCGGCGACGTGATTCAGTTCGTCAAGGACAAGTACGGCGAGGCGAACGTCGCACAGATTGGCACCTTCGGCACGCTCGCCGCGCGGGCGGCGATTCGCGACGTGGGCCGCGCGCTGGGATTGCCGATCTACCGCGTCGATCAGATCGTCGGCATGGTGCCCGAACAGCTGGGCATCAAGCTCAAGGGCGCGCTGGAAACAAGCGACGAACTGAAAAAAGCCTACGACAGCGACGGCGAAATCCGCGAAGTGCTCGATCTGGCGATGAAGATCGAGGGCCTCGCTCGCAACGTCGGCACGCACGCCGCGGCGGTCGTGATCGCCGACGAGCCGCTCGAAAACTATGTGCCGCTCGGCCGCGTGACCGGCAAGACGGAAGTCATTACGCAGTGGGCGATGGGCGACGTGGAAGCCGCGGGCCTGTTGAAGATGGACTTCCTCGGCCTGCGGAACCTGACGATTCTCTCCAAGGCGGTCGATCTGATCGAGCAGAGCACCGGCGAGCGCGTCGATCCGCTCAAGTTCCCGCTCGACGACCAGCCGACCTACGCGCTGCTGTGCCGGGGCGAGACGAAGGGCGTGTTCCAGCTTGAAAGCGGCGGCATCCGCGATCTGTTGCAGCGGATGAAGCCGGACCACTTCCGCGACATCATCGCCACCAACGCCCTCTACCGGCCCGGTCCCTTGGAAGGGGGCATGGTCGATCAGTACATCGAGGTCAAACACGGCCGCAAAGAAGCCGTCTACCCGCATCCGGTGATGGAAGACGTCCTGAGCGAGACCCACGGCGTGATGGTCTACCAGGAACAAGTGATGCGGATTCTCAACCGCCTCGGCGGCATCCCGCTCTCCAGCGCCTACAGTTGCATCAAGGCGATCAGCAAAAAGAAGCTGCCGATGATCGCCAAATTCAAAGAAGATTTTATTAAGGGCGCCGGCGAGCAGGGCCTGGAAAAGCAAAAGGCGCTCGAACTGTTCGAGATGATCGAAAAGTTCGCCGGTTACGGGTTCAATAAAAGCCATTCAACCGCCTACGCGCTGATCGCCTATCAGACGGCCTACCTCAAGGCCCACTGGCCGGCGGAGTATATGGCGGCGCTGCTGTCGGGGGATATCCCGGGGCGGAACTTCAAGACGAAAGATCCGCTGGTCGAGCATCTCGAAGACAGCCAGCGGATGGGCATCACGGTCTTGCCGCCGGACATGAACCGCTCCCAGGGCGATTTTTATGTCACCGAGGGGAAGATCGAGTTCGGCCTCAGCGCGATCAAGGGCTGCGGCGCGGATGCGGCGGCGGCGATCGTGGCGGCGCGCGAGAAGGACGGGCCGTTCCGCGATCTGTTCGACTTCTGTGAGCGCGTCGACCCGCAGCTTTGCGGCCGCGGCGCGATCGAGTCGCTCATCAAAGCCGGCGCGCTGGATTCGCTCGGCGCCAAGCGGTCGCAACTGATGGGCGCGGTCGAGCGGGCGATTCAAGCCGGCGCGAAAGCGATCAAGGACAAGCGGAGCGGCCAAAAAGGACTATTCGACGCCGGCGAGGACGAAGGGCCGCAAGAACCGGCGGTCGTGCCGCTGCCGGAAATTCCCGAATGGGAAGAAAAGGAAAAGCTGGCGAGCGAAAAGGAAGTGCTCGGCTTCTACCTCACGAGCCATCCGCTCGCCGAGCATGAAAAGACGCTTGCCACCTACTGCTCGCACCGCACCTCGTCCCTCTCTGAACTGGGGCATCGCACGGAAGTCATGCTCGGCGGCATGCTCGCGGCGCTAAAATTCTCGCACACCAAGGCACCGC
>CAYZVT010000409.1:0-3789 GCA_964481585.1 uncultured Pirellulales bacterium | reverse complement strand
TGAAGTACCCCAACGTGCCGGACCATCTGATTGTGATCGGCGCCGGTTATATCGGGTTGGAACTCGGTTCGGTCTGGAGCCGGCTCGGCGCGCGCGTCACGGTACTTGAAGCGCTCGACCGAATTCTGCCGGGTATGGATGCCGAAACCGCGCGGCTGGCGAAGCGCACGTTCGAGAAGCAAGGGCTGACGTTCCATCTACAAAGCTGGGTCGAAGGAGCGAAGGTCGAAAACGACCGCTGCGTCGTCCGCGTCAAAGGCCTGGAGCCGATCGTCGCCGATCGCGTACTGTTGGCGGCCGGTCGCGTTCCGAACACGCAAGGGCTGGGACTGGAGACGGTCGATATCGAACTGGATGGGCGCGGCTTCATCCCGGTCGATGAAGACTTTAGCACCTCTGCCCCCGGCGTCTATGCCGTGGGGGATTGCATCGGCGGCGCGATGCTCGCGCATAAAGCGTCGGAAGAAGGCGTGGCCTGTGTTGAGTGGATCGTCACCGGACACGGCGCGGTCCACTATCACAACATCCCGGCCATCGTCTACACGCACCCAGAGATCGCTACCATCGGCAAGACCGAGGAGCAGTTGCAGGAAGAAGGGCACGAGTACCGCAAGGGGGTCAGTTCCTTCCGTGGCAACGGCCGTGCCCGCACACTCGGCGAAGCCGAAGGGCAAGTCAAGATTCTCGCCGACGCTCACAACGACCGCATCTTGGGCGTGCACCTCATCGGTCCCCATGCCGGCGATCTTGTGACCGAACTGGTGGCGGCGATGCAGTTCGGCGCCAGCAGCGAAGACGTCGCCCGCACCTGCCACGCCCACCCCACGCTCTCCGAGGCGATTCACGAAGCCGCGCTCGCGGTGGCCGACCGGGCGATTCACGTGTAGAAGCTGCGGGCTGCAAGTTACAGGCTGCAAGTTACAGGCTGCGAGCCGCGAGCTACAGCCAAAACATCACCGTTCCCGCAGCCACAGCCTCTCTAGCCCGCAGCTTGTAGCCGGCAGCCCGCAGCCCTCTTCCGCCTTCGAAAATCTGCACTTGCCGCGTGCAGTATCAGCAGAGTTGATAATATCAAATCCTCTGCGCGCGCCGGATTGCATGTGCTAATAAGTGTCCGACGCTCTGCTTGGGACGGGTTTTGGTTGTTCCAGATAGGGGGTGGTGGCCGAGGCGGAATTGGGGGCGGTGGAGCGGTCGTGCGGCGCAAGTTGCTGTCGTGCCGCCGGTTGTGTCCTCGTGTGGGGCAGAGGGTAAGGCGAAGTGCGAGCGGGCGTGTGCTATCAGCCAGCTTGCCGCTCGGTTTTTGGCTGGGAAAACTTGCGGCAAATACCTACAATCTTCTCAGGAATTTTCCTAGTCTGGCCGCCGATAAGTCCGTTAGGCGGCCTTGCCAATTGGACCCTGGGCCGGGAAGAGCCTGGCTCAACAGAATGAGGCTCGCAGGGATATGCGCGCACGGCGACCCCACTTCGTTCTGCTGCCCCTGCTCCTGGCGATGCTGGGAGCCGACTACCGGACCCGGAATTTCTTCGTCACCGCCCCGACGGCCGAGTTGGCCGAAGAACTGGCCGTTGCCGCCGAGCGCTATCGCCGCACGCTGGCGGTGGAGTGGCTCGGCGAGGAACTGCCCGACTGGAAAACGCCGTGTCCGGTCGTGGCGCGCGTGGCCGACCATCTGCGGCCGAATGGGCTGACGAGCTACGGCTTTCGCCGGGGGCGTGCCTTCGGCTGGCGGATCAATGTCCAAGGCGACCGCGAGCGCGTGCTTGACAGCGTTTTGCCGCACGAAATTACGCACGCCATCTTTGCCACCCATTTCGGCCGTCCGCTGCCCCGCTGGGCCGACGAGGGCGTCTCGATCGTCGTTGAAGATTCCGACGCCCGCGACGAACAGCAGCAGAAGCTGATCGAGTACCTCAACGCGGGCCGCGTGATGTCGCTGCATCAGCTCTTTGCGACCCATGAGTACCCGCCCGACATTCTGCCGCTTTACTCGCAGGGCTACTCGGTGGTCTGCTTTCTAGTCGAGCAAGGAGGGCGGCAGAAGTTCATCGAGTTCATCGGCGACGGCATCGAGAGCAATGATTGGGCGGCGACGACGCAGCGGCACTACGACTACGATAACCTCGGCCAAATGCAGCACAGTTGGCTGAAATGGGTCGCCGCTTCGCAATGGCCCGGCGCCACGCTGGCGTCGAACGAGGGGGGCGCGGAAACAAGTCTGGCGTCCACCACGAGCTTGCTGCCATAGAGGCGAGAGCGCACCGTCTTCAAGTGTAGCGAAAGAGAACGCGCTTTTCGCCCGCGGTGTCCACGCCGGTGCGTTTCCCGGTAGCGCCGGAGCGGCTCAGGGGGCCGGGCGGCGCGACTCGTGGAAGTGTCATTCCCGTGCAGGCGGGAATGACGGGTAACGAGCACCCGCAGGCCGCAATAGCTAGGCGCGCGACTCGTCGTGCTGCTGCTCCGCCGTGCGGCGGAGCGAGGAGGCGGCGCAATTTTCTTTGGGCGTCGTGCAACTCTCGCAGAGCGAGTTACCCTGTTCGTCGCGCAGATTGGACAGCCCGCCGCAGCTTCCTTTGATGCAGCGGTTGCTCAAGATCACGCCCAGCGCCATCCCGGCGAAGGCGAGCACAAACACAGCCAGCACGATCAAATACAGCCCCATCAGGGACCTCCTACCGAGGCGACCCGCTGGCGAAAAGCTGGCGTGGTCTGGGCGGTGAGGCGATCGCCGTCGACGATCAAGAGCAGCACCGCCAGGTCGAGTTCTTCCGCTATATTGTAGCCCGCCTCCGGCCCCAGGACCATCAGCGCCGTGGCCATCGCGTCGGCCTCCATGCAGGTGTCGCTGACGACGGTGGCCGAGGCCAGTTTGTGCTCGACCGGCCGCCCGGTGCGCGGGTCGATCGTGTGCGAGTAGCGGCGGCCCTCGAACTCAAAAAAGTTGCGGTAGCCGCCGGAGGTGGCCATCGCCTGATTTCGCAGGGCGAAGGCTTTGTATAGCTCGCGGACGCTCTCGACCGGCTTTTCAATTGCCACGACCCACGGCTCGCCGTTCGGTTTGACGCCGGCGGCGCGGACTTCGCCGCCGATCTCGACCAAGTAGTTCTTGACCCCCACCATTTCCAGATATTCGGCGACCACGTCGACGCCGTAGCCTTTGGCAATCGCGGAGAGATCGACGTAGACGCCGTCGATCTCTTTTCGCAGCGCCGGTGGGTCGGGCTGCACCTGGAGCTTCAAGTAGCCCACCCGCTCACGGGCTTCGGCGGTCGATTCGGGCGTGGGAAGCTGAAACGCGCCGCGATCGGGGCCAAAGTGCCAGAGATTCACCAGCGGCCCCACCGTCACGTCGAAGGCCCCCTCCGTCGAGCGGCTCGCGGCCAGTGCGGCGGCGACCACTTTGGCGGTGGCGGGCGAAACGGCGAACCACTGGCCAGCCGGAGCGCGGTTGAAACGCGACAGCTCCGACTCCGGGCGGTACGTGGACATCTGGTCATTGACCCGTTCCAACCGCTCGTCGATTTCCGCCTGAATCGTCTCGGCCGTCACCCCCTCTGGCAGCCCAGAGAGCTTCACATGGTAGCTCGTCCCCATCGTCTCGCCCGAGAGGCCGATGACGACGCTCTGCGGCCCTCGCTGGCAGCCGACGATGCCCAGCCCCGCGAGCAGCAGGAGGAAGAAGTACGGGACGAGGGACGAGGGGCGGGGGACGAGGGAGGAGAGATCAGGAAAGACCAGGGACGAGGGGCGAGGGACGAGGGATTGGGGGGCGGGGGGGCGATTGGC
>CAYZVT010000408.1:0-3798 GCA_964481585.1 uncultured Pirellulales bacterium | reverse complement strand
TCTGGGCACGTTCAGCCCGTTCTTGTATGCCTTCCGCGAGCGGGAGAAGATTCTTGACCTGTTCGAAGAGGTCTGCGGCGCGCGGCTGACTTACAGCTACCTGACCGTGGGCGGCGCGACGGCCGATCTGCCGCCGGGCTGGCTGCAAAAGTGCGCGGCGTTTCTCGACCAGTTCGAGCCGCTGATCCAAGAATACCACACGCTGCTGACGAACAACTCGATCTTCATCCAGCGCACGGCCAACGTCGGCGTTATGTCGCCCGAGATGGCGATTGGCTATGGCACGAGCGGCCCCGTGCTTCGCGGCAGCGGCGTCGATGTCGACCTCCGCCGCGATGGCGAGGCGCGCTACACCGAGATGTACGACGGCTACGCCTTTGAAGTCGTCGTGCAGAAGGACGGCCACTACCCGCAAGACCACGATTACCCGCCCGTGCCGCGCGACGCGGTGCTGGGCGACTGCTGGCACCGCTTTTATGTGCGAATGCTGGAAGTGATTCAGTCGATCGACCTCGTGCGGCAGGCCATCGACCGCTACAGCATCACGCCCGGCCCCTGGGGCGAGCCGGTCAAGCTGAACCAAAAACTCCCCAAGGGCGAAGCGTATCTGGAAACCGAGTGCCCACGCGGCCAAATGGGTTTTTACCTTGTCAGCGACGGCAGCTCGATTCCGTGGCGGGCGCGGGCACGCAGCAGTTGTTTTTGTAACCTGTCGGTGATCGGAGAGCTATGCAAGGGCGTGCTCATCGCCGACATCCCGGCAATCGTCGGTTCGCTCGACATCGTGATGGGCGAGATCGACCGCTAAGGCACAACGAGGCAAACCACAGCACGACTTAAAACCGCACGCGGCCGGCGGGGACTTGTCCCCCGGCACAACTTATTCGATATTCAACAGTCGCAAATCAGCAGCCTCGACACGCGCAGTTCGCAGGGAAGTCCCGTGGCTGAATTTTTCAACGCACAATTCTTCGGTGCCGGGTCGCTCGTCGGCTATCTGCTGGCGGCGGTGATTCAGGTCGTGCTGATCCTGCATCTGGTCGCCGTCGGGGCGCTGCTGTTTATCTGGCTGGAGCGCAAAATCTCGGGCCGCATCCAAGACCGGCTCGGCCCGACGCGCGTGGGGGGCAAGTTCGGCTGGCTGCAAACCTTGGCCGACGGCCTCAAGCTCATCACCAAGGAAGACATCACCCCCGGCACGGCCGATCGGTTTTTATTCAAGATCGCTCCCTACGTCAGCTTCTGCGCCTCATTCACGGCCTTCGTCGCGCTCCCCTTCGCCGCCGCCTGGGCGGTGCTCGATCTCAATACCGGCGTCTTTTTCGTGCTCGCCGTACTGGGGCTGGAAGTTTTTGGCGTGATCCTGGCTGGCTACGCTTCCGGCTCCAAGTGGTCGCTCTTTGGCGCGATGCGCGAGGCCGCGCAGGTCGTCAGCTACGAAGTGCCGCTGGGCCTCTGCGCGGTGATTCCGGTCATGATCGCCGGCACGATGGATCTGACCGTGATCGGCGAAATCCAGCAGGGCTGGTTCACCAATTGGCTCGTGCTGCACGACCCGTTCACCTTTATCACCTTCTGGGTCTTCTTCACCTGCGGCACGGCGAGCGTCAACCGCGCCCCGTTCGACTTGGCCGAAGCCGAAAGCGAACTGGTGGCCGGCTTCCACACCGAGTACTCCGGCCTGCGGTGGAGCTTTTTCTTCATGGCCGAGTACGGCTCGATGCTCATCGTCAGCCTGCTGGCGGCGATTCTCTTTCTCGGCGCCTGGCATGGCCCGATTCCGGTCGCCACTTGGCTCGGCCTCACATATAAATACGGGCCAATCGCCGGTTACCTTGGCAACGTGCTCGGACTGCTCAATGTGCTCTTCAAAGGGCTGATCGGCGTGACGCTCATGATGTGGGTCCGCTGGACGCTCCCGCGCCTGCGGATCGACCAAGTGATGACCACCTGCTGGAAGTACTGCACGCCAATCGTTTGCGTGATGTTCGTCGGCGCGATGCTCTGGCGCGCCCTATTCCCCGGCGGGCTGGGACTGCTCCCGACGCAGGTCGTGCGCTACGGCGAAGTGCCCGAAGTCCGCGCGGCGGTTGATCCGCCGGATGAGCCTCTCGCCGAAGCGGCGGACGACAGCCGGCTGGCCCTCCAGCGCGCGGCGCAGGTGGAAGGACACTAAGCTCATGGCGGAAATCTACTGGCCCTCGTTTTTCTTTTTGTTGTTCGCGGCGCTCGCCTGCGTCTTTGCGGTGGCCGTGGTCGTCTCCGGCAACATCGTCCGCATGGCCTTCTATCTGGTGCTCTCGCTCGGCGCGACGGCTGTGCTGTTTTTTCAAGCCGGGGCTGATTTTGTCGGCGCGATGCAACTGATGATCTATGTCGGTGGCACGCTGGTGCTGCTGATTTTTGGCGTGATGCTCACCGCGCAAAGCCCGTTCATTTCGATGCACACGCGCGGCGGCGAGTGGATTTTGGCGGCCATCGTTGGCGGCGCGCTGTTGGCCGTGCTACTGCCGACCGCCTTTAGCATCGAAGCCTGGGCGCCCATGACGCTCGAAGAGGCCGCCGAGGCGACCGCGCCGCCCACCGCCACGCGGCTGGGGATGGGCTTTTTGGGCGCGCGGGTCGATCAGCCCGAGGCGCCGGGCTATCTGCTCCCGTTTGAAATTATCGCGGTTCATCTGCTCGTGGTGCTCGTCGGCGCGGCGTATTTAGCCCGCGCTAAGCGGCGGCGCAGCGCGGGTGACGTTTCCTAACTTCTAGATCCTGCGGTTGTGCTATGTACCCACTCGCCAGCTTGCTCACCGAACCGGTCGGCGTCTCGCACTATTTGGCGGTCGGCGCGATTATGTTCGTCTGTGGCGTCGTCTGCATGGCGACCAAGCGCAACGCGCTGGGCGTGCTGATGGGCATCGAACTGGTGCTCAACGGGGCCAACATCAACTTCGTCGCCTTCGGCAGCGAGTATCTGCGCAACGACCCGCGCATCCTCGGCCTCGATGGGCAGTTGATCGCCCTGTTTGTGATTGTGCTCGCGGCGGCCGAGGCGGCCGTGGCGCTGGCCATTACGCTCAACTTTTACAACAGCTATAGCTCGGTCGATGTGGACCAAGCGGACGAACTCTTGGGCTGATCCTCTTTCGGCACACGCCTATGGACATTGCCACCACTCTGCCGACGCTCTTGGCCGCCGCCTGGCTGCTGCCGCTAGCATCGTTTGCGATCTTGGTTTTCCTCGGGCCGCGTTTGGGGCCGCATGGCAAGTACGCTGCCTGGGTCGCCACGGCCGCCATCGTCACCGGCTGCGCGCTCTCGCTTTATGCCCTGTTCGCCCTCTGGCTGCCGACGCACCCGCTCGCGGCGATTGAGCACCATGAGCCAGCCGCCACGGCGCTACACGACGCCGAACATGCGGGGGAACACGCCGTCGCGCAGGAAGCGGACCACGCAGCCGGGCACGGCGAACACGCCGCACATGCCGAACACGCAGCGCTCAAGCCCTACTACTCCGGCACCTGGTATCTGCTCGGCAATTTTGGTGATCTGGAAATCGGCATCGGCTACTACATCGACGCCCTCACCGTCGCCATGTTCGCGATGGTGACGCTCATTGCCTCGTGCATCCATTTTTATGCGATGGGCTACATGCACGACGAGCTGCACGATGTGGTCGATCACGAGGTAACGCTCTCCGATGGCAGCCATCTGAAGCGCCACGGCCGCTACGCCCGCTTTTTCCAGTACCTGTCCCTATTTTGCTTTAGCATGCTCGGCATCGTCATCGCTGGCAACATTGCGATG
>CAYZVT010000407.1:0-3818 GCA_964481585.1 uncultured Pirellulales bacterium | reverse complement strand
CGTCCTTCCCGCACAGGCGGGTATCCAGACGGTGGACTTTAGCACTCTGTCCTTCCCGCCTGCGCGGGAAGGACGTGTTTGGCTGACCGCTGATTACTAATTGCTGACCGCTGACGTCGGACCGCTCACCACTTTCGCATCAACTGACAAATCGAGTTATGGCCGTACGGAGACTCTTTCTATCGGCGCTGGCGCTGGTCACGGTAGCGGCCGGTGCGCTCTATGGCTTTCGCGCCGACGTTCTGCGGCCGGAAGCGCCGCCGAGTGCCGAGCAGCTTGCGCAGCGCTACGACTTCGCAACCAAGGTAGCGCCGATTCTGGCGAAGCACTGTTACGACTGTCATGGCGAGAACGTGCAAGAAGCGGGACTGCGGCTCGATTCGATTGAGGCTCTCTTTCGCGGCTCGGACGATCACCCGATCCTCACGCCGGGCGACCACCGCGACAGTCTGCTTTATTACGCCGTCCATGGTCCCAAACCGGCGATGCCGGTCGACGCGCCTCCGTTGTCGCCCGACGAGGTCGCGCTGATCGCCGGCTGGATCGACCACCAGGCCCCGGCTCTGGCCGCCACGTACCAACAGCCGCGCGAGCCGGTGACGAGCGACCATTGGGCGTATCAGGAGCCTGAGCGCTCGCCGCTGCCGGCCGTGAGCGATCCGGCGTGGCCGCGACAGGATCTCGACTATTTTGTTCTCGCGCGACTCGATGCCGAAGGGCTGCAACCCTCGCCAGAAGCGGAGCGTGCGGGTTTGTTGCGGCGCGTCTCGCTCGATCTAGTTGGGTTGCCGCCAACGCCGGAGGAAGTGGACGCCTTTCTCACCGACCCGCGCGCCGATGCGTACGAGCGCGCGGTGGAGCGATTGCTTGAGTCGCCGCACTTCGGCGAGCATTGGGGCCGGTACTGGCTCGATTTGGCCCGGTACGCCGACACCCATGGCTACCACCGCGACACCTGGCGGCCGATGTGGCTCTATCGCGATTGGGTCATCAATGCCCTGAACCAAAACATGCCGTTCGATCAGTTCACGGTTGAGCAGTTGGCTGGCGATCTACTCCCCCATCCGACGCGCGGGCAGCTCATCGCTACCGGCTTTCATCGCAATACGATGTTCAACCAAGAGTCGGGCATCGACCGCGAGGAATACCGAGTGAAAGCGATTGTCGATCGCGTGGCAACGACGGCGACCGTGTGGCTCGGCACGACACTGGCCTGTGCCCAATGCCACGACCACCCGTTCGACCCCTTCAGCCGCCAAGAGTTCTACGAGCTTTACGCCTACTTCAACAACACGACCGACCTCGGGGGCGGCAAGACGAGTGTGCCGGCGCCCCTTCTGGAACAATACAGCGCAGACGAGCGAGCACGGCTGGAGACGCTTCGCGCGCACGTTGCGGAGCGGAAGCGGCAATTGCTAGAGCAAGGGCGGCGGCTGAACACGGTCGAAGACCCGCAGTTGGGCGTGCTGATGAAAGAACTAGCGCTGTTCGAGCGCTCGCTGACCGCGGCGCTCGTCCTCCGCGAGCGGGAGATCCCGCGCCCGACGTATGTGCATCTGGGGGGCGATTACCAGCGGCGCGGCCCGCGCGTGCTCCCCAAAACGCCGCGCGTGCTCCACGAGCGTGCCGCAGGACTGCCGGCCAACCGGCTCGGCCTGGCGCGCTGGATTGTCGATCCGGCCAATCCGCTTACGGCTCGTGTCACGGTGAATCGTTTTTGGGAAAAGATCTTCGGCACCGGACTGGTGCAGACGAGTGGGGATTTCGGAACCCAAGGCGCGCGGCCATCGCATCCGGCGCTGCTCGATCATCTGGCGGTCGAGTTCGTGGAAAGCGACTGGGATGTAAAGCGGCTGCTGCGCGCGATCGTCACGTCCGCCACCTATCGCCAGTCGTCGCATGCCACGCCCGAGCATTATGCCCGCGATCCGGACAACCGCCTGCTCGCGCGAGGCCCGCGTTTTCGGGTCGAGGCGGAGACGATTCGCGATGTTAGCCTGGTCGCCAGCGGTCTGTTGAATCGGCAAATCGGCGGGCGGAGCGTTTTCCCGCCGCAGCCCGCGGGACTCTGGGACACGATCGCCATCAATTACAACAACTATGAGTCGTGGCAAGAAAGCCGAGGCGCGGATCGTTATCGACGTGGGGTTTATACGTACTGGCGGCGGTCGGTCCCCTATCCCAGCTTCACGGTCTTCGACGCCCCCAGCCGCGAGTACTGCACCGTGCGGCGGCAGCGCACGAACACGCCGCTGCAAGCACTCACGACGCTCAACGATCCGGCTTATGTCGAAATGGCGACGCACTTGGCACGCCGCATGCGCCAGGCGGGCGACGAACCTGACGAGCGTGCCGGCTACGGCTTTCGCTGCTGTGTCGCGCGAACGCCGACTGACGAAGAACTGGCGCAATTGGTGGCGCTCTACCACCGCGAGCGCAGCGAGTACGGCGCGGATCATTCTCCCGACGAGGCGGAGCAGCTTGCTTGGACCGTGGTGGCGAATGTGCTGCTCAATCTCGACGCGACGCTGACGAAATGGTGAGACATGAATGAGACCTCCACACGCCCGCTGACGCGGCGTGAGTTTTTCTTGCGAAGCGGCGCGGGGCTAGGCTCGATCGCGCTGGCGCATCTGTTGCAGCGCGACTTGGCGGCGCACGACGCCGCCCCGCGCGGCGCGGTGGCCCAGCCGCACCTGCCGCCGCGCGCCAGGCGGGTGATCTTTCTGAACATGGCGGGCGGCCCGTCGCAGCTTGATCTGTTCGACCCCAAGCCGGAACTGATTAAGCATCAGGGCGAGCCGATTCCGCACGAGTTGGTGGCGGGACAAAAGTTTGCCTTTCTGCGCGGCGAGTTGACGCTGCTCGGTTCGCCGTACCGCTTTGCCCGGCACGGGGAGTCGGGAGCCGAGATTTCAGAACTGCTGCCCCACTTGGCGACGATTGCTGATGAGCTGGCGATTGTGCGCTCGATGACGACCGAGGCCTTCAACCACGATCCGGCTCAGGTGTTTTTGAACACCGGCACGACGCTGCCGGGCCGGCCGAGCATGGGCGCTTGGACGACCTATGGGCTGGGAAGCGAGTGCCGCGACCTGCCGGCCTTTGTGGTGCTCAACTCGGGCGAGGGGCAGCCGCTCGGGGCGCACTGCTGGGGAAGCGGCTTTCTGCCGAGCGTGCATCAGGGCGTGCAGTTCCGCAACCAAGGCGAGCCGGTCCTGTTCGTCTCCAACCCCGATTGGATGACCGCCGCCAGCCGCCGCCGCGCGCTCGATACGCTCAGGCATTTGAACGAGGCCGAGTACGCCCACAGCGGCGATCCCGAAATCGCCACGCGCATCGCCGCCTATGAAATGGCGTACCGGATGCAGACGAGCGTGCCGGAGCTAACCGAACTGGGGCAAGAGTCACCTGCCACGCTGGCCAGCTATGGCGTCGAGCGCGGTGGCTCTCCCTTTGCACGCAATTGTCTCCTGGCCCGCCGGCTCGTGGAGCGCGGCGTGCGGTTTGTCGAGCTATTCCATCGCGGCTGGGACCACCACGGCACCGTCGTCGGCGGCGGCATCGACGAAGCGCTGCCGAAGCTCTGCCGCGAGGTCGATCAGCCGATCGCCGCGCTGGTGAAGGATCTCAAGGCGCGGGGGCTGCTCGACGAGACGCTCGTCGTCTGGGGAGGCGAATTTGGCCGAACTCCAATTCGTGAATTGACCGCCGAAAGCCGGTATCTCGGCCGCGACCACCACCCGCGCGCCTTCACGATCTGGATGGCCGGCGGCGGCGTGCGGCCGGGCGTAACGCTCGGCGAAACCGACCCGCTG
>CAYZVT010000406.1:0-3839 GCA_964481585.1 uncultured Pirellulales bacterium | reverse complement strand
AAGCGGAGCCGCATCGCCGAGAAAGGCTCGACCGGCACATGCGCCGTTATCGCCGGCAACCCGGCTCAGGACCAAACCTCTTTGGCCAAGGCAACGTCTATCCCCAGCACTGCTGGACAAGCCAGCAGTGGCACCCGGAGCGAGCCGCACGGCGACAAGGGGGCTGCGGCACCGCGAAAAACGCCCACGAAACGCTAGCGAAATCGAGCTGCCGCCGTTATACTAACCGTGATTCGTATCCACTCCATTCGCGGCACCCACCTGGCGCGTTCTGAGCTTGGCGTTTATCGCATCGACCGTAGCGCCCGCCGCGTAAGTATCAAAAGTGGCTCTTGTGCATACGAGCGCAAGGGCGGGAGGAGTCCCCTGGCAATGCAGAGTCGACAGATCGGCTTGGCCGCAGTGGTGATGCTCGTCGCATTGCGGCTGACCATCGGCTGGCACTTCTTCAAGGAGGGAGCCGACCACATCGAGGACCCCCACTTTAGCTCCGCACCGCTGCTGAGCAAAGCGACCGGTCCCTGGGCAGATTATTACCACAGCCTAGCCGGCAGCGATTTCCACCGCTGGGACGAACTGATGGCCCAGCCGCTGAAAGATGACCCAACGGCCGAGCCGCCCTCCGAAGAGGAAACCGCCGAGGGTGAAGTGCCGGCCGACGCTCCCTATCGCGCGTGGGCGGAACAATTGGCTCAAGATTGGCGGGCGCGGCTGCACGGCTATCTGGATCACTTCGAGTTGACGGAAGACCAGGAACAAGCGGCGGCCGAGGTTTTTGAGCGCCGCAAGCAGCAAGTGTTCGACTATCTGGCCGATGCTTCGGACGAGATTCGCAAGTACCGGCACGAGATCTACCGGCTGGAACAGATGCGCAACAGCGACACGGCCGAAGCCGTGCCGTTCCAGCAAGCGCGGATCGCGGAAAAGGAAGCCGAACTCGCTGGCGAGGCCGCGGCGTGGAAAAGCGATCTGCGCCGATTCGAGGACGCCTATCGCGCCGATCTGGATCAGGTTTTAGACCTGGACGGCCAACAACAGCAACAGGCGCGCTCGCTCTTTCGTGAAAATCGCTTGGCGTCGATCGACTGGTGGACCGCGCGGCTGATCTTCGTCGTGGGCGGCTGCTTAGTCGTGGGACTGGGCACGCGCATCGCGGCGGTCCTGGGCGCGGGCTTTTTGTTGTCGGTGATCTCGACCCAACCGCCGTGGGTGGCAGGGGCGGATCCGGTCTATTATCAGGCCGTTGAGATGGTGGCCCTGTTGGTGTTGGCGACCGTGGGCGCGGGCCGCTGGGGCGGACTCGACTATTTCGTTCATCATATGTATCGCAGGTGTTGCGCTGCGGAAGGGAGCAAGGCATGAATCTGACGCCTGAAGAAAAGGCCGTGGGCAAGGAAAACTTCCAGGCCGTGATCGGCGAAACGCGTCGCGATTTCCTCAAGAAAGGGATCGCCGCAGGCGTCGTCTCCGGCGGTGGGCTGGGTGCGATGTACTTCGGCTACGGCGAGAAGGTCGACCGGCCGCTCCGCATCGGCGTGATCGGCACCGGCGACGAAGGGAGCGTGCTGATGGGCGCGCTCAATCCCGAGTACATCCAGGTCGTCGCCATTGCCGACATCCGCCCCTACAACATCCACCGCGCTTTTCACGGCGACCACTACGGCAGCGCGCTGAAGGTGCGGCCGGGCTTGCTGAGCAAGTACGGCTGGAAGACCGAAGACGAAGCCCGCAAGCACGTCAAAGTCTACACCGACCGCTACGAAGACCTGCTCGACGACAAGGACGTGGAGGCGGTCATCATCGCCCTCCCCTTGCACCTGCACGACGAAGCGGCCGTGAAGGCGATGCGCAAGGGGAAGCACGTCTTGACCGAGAAGCTGATGGGCCACAGCGTCCACCGGTGCAAAGAGATGAGCCGCGTCGCGCAAGAAACCGGCCGACTTCTGGCCACCGGCCATCAGCGGCACTACAGCATCCTGTACGACAACGCGGTCGATACGATCAAACGCGGATTGCTGGGCGATCTGCACCACATCCGCGCACAGTGGCACCGCGCCAACCTGCCGGGCCGCGATAGCTGGCAACAGCCGCTTCCGCCGCCGCCGGGCTGGGAGGACGATCCCGAGGCCCGCAAGGTTAACAAGCTCGTCGGCGAACTGTACAGTTGGCGCCGCCGGCTGGACAGCGCTCGCGGGGCCGAGATCGACAAGTGGGCCGCCATGGTCGCCCAGAAAGAAGCCCAAATCCGCGACGCCGAGGTCAAAGCCGCTGACTACGGCTATCGGGAGTGTACGCTGGGCGGTGGCTACCATTGCTCGGCACTGGAAGAACTGATCCGCTGGCGGCTCTGGAATCGCACCGGCGGCGGGCTGATGGCCGAACTGGGTAGCCACCAACTCGACGCCGCGAGCATCTTCATTAGCTCGCAGCGCGACGACGGCGAAAAGATGCTCCCCTTGAGCGTCAGCGCCATCGGCGGCCGCCACATCTTCCCCGCCGACCGCGAAGTGGACGATCACGTCTACTGCATTTTCGAGTTCCCCAACCGGGGCTACTACGACGAAAAGACGAAGCAGGTCGCCGACCCGAATAAAAAGATCGTTGTCACCTACTCGTCGATCAACGGCAACGGCTTTGGCGACTACGGCGAAATCGTGATGGGCACCAAGGGCACGCTCGTCTTGGAACGCGAGAAGGACGTGATGCTCTTTCTCGGCTCGAACACCACGACCAACGTCAAGGTCAAGAACGCCGCCACCGGCCCGACGCTCGACACCACCGAAAGCGGCGGCGCGACGATTGCCGCCTCGGTCGGAAAGCAAGCCACCGACGGCGATATCAGCCGTGGCTACACCGAGGAGATCGAGCACTGGACGTGGTGCATCCGCGAGCTGGAACGGGAGTCGAAGGGCAAGACGAATTTCGACCCCTACAAGCAACTCGACCCGATCCAGCTTCCCCGCTGCCAACCGAAGGTGGCCCTGGCCGACGCGGTGATCGCACTCACGGCGAACTTGGCGATGGAGCGGAAGCAACACATCGAGTTCGACCCCGAGTGGTTCGACATCAACAGCGACAAGACCCCCGAAGGCATCGCCCCGCGAAAGGTCTAGTCAAGACGGTCTTTCAACCGACCCCGAGCTGTGGCTTGGAGGGAATCGTCGCTCGGATGCACTGCGTCTTTCCTATTTTGGCCGCGATCCGCCCTCGCGGCGGCGGCTCGTTGCCTTCCCACCCGACGGCGAGTATCATCTCACAGTTTCCCGCATTCGATCAAGAAGTTGCAGTGTAGCTCAGTCGCTCCGCGACTGAGACCCAGCCCGCCACCCGTCGTTCTCGTTCTCCTCACGCGCCAGCGAGGTGCAGTTCTCCCGCGATGAAATCTCTGGCGAAGCAAGTCAGGGTTGGGCTGGTGCAGATGCGCTGCGTCCCGTCCCCTCAGAAAAATCTGGCAAAGGCGATTGAGCTGGTCGAAAAGGCGGCCGACGCCGGAGCGCAGATCGTCTGCCTGCCGGAACTGTTTCTCTCGCAGTACTTCTGCCAGGCCGAGGACCATTCGTTCTTCGATCTGGCCGAGCCGATTCCCGGTCCCACGACTGAGACGCTCGGCGAGCTGGCACGGCGGCGGCAGATCGTGCTCATCGCTTCGCTCTTTGAGAAGCGCCAGGCGGGCGTCTACCACAACACGACGGCGATCCTTGACGCCGACGGACGGTTGCTCGGCAAGTATCGCAAGATGCACATTCCCGACGATCCGCTTTACTACGAGAAGTTTTACTTCACGCCCGGCGACTTGGGTTTCCAGGCTTGGGAAACCCGCTACGGCAAGATCGGCGTTT
>CAYZVT010000405.1:0-3846 GCA_964481585.1 uncultured Pirellulales bacterium | reverse complement strand
TCGCTGCCCTGACACCCGCACCCCGCCCTGCTCCCTGCGCGCTGAAGAATCCCCATCCCCGCCGGAAGGCGGGTCGGCAGTGTCGCGGAAAGCGCGAAACGAGGCAAGAGAGGTTTCGCGGGACGGGGGCTACGGGCTGCGGGCTACAAGCTACGGGCTGTAAGATAAAGGCGGTAGGCTTGGAGCTAGAGGCGATGAGCTATTGCGTTGTAGTTCGCTAGGCAGAGCCGACATTCCCGCGCAGACGGGAATCTAGATCGCAGGGTCCACCGTCTGGATTCCCGCCTGCGCGGGAAAGACGATTGAGGCGACAACGAATGCGCTACGCCTACAGCTTACAGCCCGTAGCTTGTAGCCCGCAGCTTGCAGCCCGTAGCCTTTCGCCCGCAGCCTAATACCCCGAGTCCATCCCGAGTCGCAGCTTGAGTTCTTCGAACTCTTCGGCGAAGCGGTCGCTGGTGGAGTGGACATGCTCGGCTTCGGTGATGAACTTCATCTCGTCGTAGCAGGGGAGTCGGCGGTCGCGGAGGACGTTTTCATATTCGCCCAGGTCGTTGCCGTAGGCGATGAGCAGCTTGTGCTCGTCGAACTGCACTTCCTGCGGCAGCCCGGGGTTCAGCACGGCAATGCCCGTGCAGCCGTCGTGCGTGAGCAGTTCTTCAAAGTCCCAGAGGATGCTTTTGAGCACAGGCATGTCGATGTGCTCGCGGTACAGATCGACGTGGCCGCTGGCTGACTGGCTGTGGCTCGTTTCGAGCACCACGTCCACCACGCCTCCGAGCGGGTCGAGCAGGTCCATGAAGACCTCGAACAGCTGCTCGCAGGAGGCCGCCGCCATCAACACCGGAACGCGGGTGCGGGTTTCTTCGTCGTGGTACACGTCATGGCGGAAGCCTTGCCGGGGCACGACTTGCAAGTCGTACGACGGACGCACCGCGTCGGTCAGCAGAAAATCGCCGTAGCGCTTCACGCCGAGATGGGCTTCGAGTTCTTCCTCCGACAGCCGTTCAAAGCTGCTGGTGGAGACGCCTGCCACATCATCGCGGAATACATTGCGGAAGAATTTCTTCAGAAAGCCCATCGACCCACTCAGCCTGCGGTAAAGGTAGGACCTGATGCGATGCGTGACGCGGCAAAACCGGCAGCGCCGATCGGCCGAAACGAGCCGCTCACCAGGCGGTGTGCGGGGCCAATCGCAGCACGATGGGCCGCTCGTCTGACCGATCAAACGAAGTCTAGCACCCTGTTTGTCGAGTGCCGGAAAAATGTCCGGGGCAGCTGCGAAAAGTTGCGCCGCCGGCGGGAAGGTGTGAAGTCTCCGGCGAGTTTGCCAGCGCCGCCCGCGCCGCCCTTTCGCCCGGCATCCCTGTGCGGCATACTGCAAGGGATGCCTCTCCCGCGTCCCAGGCCGCCCAGAAGGGGCAGATGAGTCTTTCTACGCTGGCCGTGAAAAAGAGTTTCATTGAAATGCGCGACTTTTCGAGGACGACGATTGCGCCGGTTGTGCGGCTTGCGCTGCTCTGCTGCGTCGCTGCCGGCTGTGACGCCACGACGGCGCCGATACCCGGACCGGCAGCGCCGACCGAGGCCGCACCGTCGACGCAGGATGCAACGCTTGAAAGCCAGACGTGGAGCGTGATCCTGCTGCAAGGAAGCAAGGTCGGCTACCACCACGAGCAACAATGGTTGCAAGCCGGCCCCTCGCAACCGCTCCGCCATCGCAAGGCGGTCGATCAGCTTTCGGTGCAGCGGTTTGGGCAAACGGCCCGGCAGCGAATTGAAATGGAGTCGTGGGAGTCGCTCGACGGCGAGGTGCAAAAACTCGCCTATCGCGCGCGGCTTGGCGCAGCGCCGACCGAAGTGCGGGGCGTCGTGCGCGACGGGGAGCTTGTGCTCCAGCGCAGCGATTCGCGCCAGCCAAAACGCTTGCCGTGGCCCGACGGAACCGGCGGCTACTTTGCGGTTGAAAAATCGCTCCGCGCCGCGCCGATGCAACCGGGCGAGCGGCGCACGCTGCGGGCACTGTTGCCGCTGGTCGATCAGATCGCGGAGATTACGCTCGTCGCTCACCAGTACGAGCCGACGGAATTGCCCGCCGGGGCGTTTCGGCTCTTGAAGATCGAGCAGAGGATCGCGCTGGCCGAAGCGCCGATTCAGGCGACGCTCTGGGCCGACGAGTCGGGCGAACTGCTGAAGCAGGTCCAAACGCCGATGACCGTCCTGCGGGCAACGGAGGAACTGGCGCTCGCCGCCCCGACGAGCCAGCCGCTCGACCTGGGCTTGGATGTCGTCGTGCCGCTCGATCGGCCGCTTCCGCAGCCGGGCAAACTCGCCCGCGCGGTGTATGAAGTTCGTTGGACCGACGGCAATCCGGCGGAACTACTCTCGTCGGGCGTGATGCAAAAGGTCGAGCCGCTTGATGCGCACACGGGTCGCGTCACGGTCGAGACGGTTCAGCCCGACGGCAATCGCGCTGCCGCAGCGCAGCCGCCTACGGGAGCGGACTCCGCCGCCAGCAGCATCGTTCAGAGCAATGCGGCGGAGATCGCGCGGCTGGCGCGCCAAGCCGTCGGCGACCTGGAAGATGCGCGGGCGAAGGCGCAGACGCTAGAGCGATTCGTGCATCAATACGTCGAGCAAAAAAGCTACTCGCACGCCTTCGCCTCGGCCAGCGAAGTCGCCGCTTCGCGCGCGGGCGATTGTACCGAGCATGCGGTTCTGCTCGCTGCGCTTTGCCGGGCGGAAAGAATCCCCTGCCGCGTTGCGATCGGGCTGGTTTACTTGCCCGCCGCCGACGGTTTTGCCTATCACATGTGGAACGAGGCCTGGATCGACGGCCACTGGCTGCCGCTCGACGCCACGCAGGGGCAAGGCTTCGTCGCGGCCGATCATCTGAAACTCGGCCAATCGAGCCTCGCCGGCGCTTCGGCCTACACCAGCTTTCTGCCCGTGCTCCAATCGCTCGGCTCGCTGCAAATTCGCCTCATCGAGCCAGAGTAGCAGCGAATCGGCCTGGCGGTCAGGGTGGCGGGGGCGCACCGCGAAGCGGAAGCCCCCGAAAGCGGAAAGCGGAAAGCGGAGGGCGGAGGGCGGAGGGGGGACGAGCCGTTTGGGTCTGGATTCTCGCCTGCGCGGGAATGACGGATGGGGTTGGCGGGGACGCCCCCCGCCAGCGGTCGGCTACGGTTGCGGGAGCTGAAAATCGGCGAGGAACAGTTGGCTGGTGTGGTTGTCGGTGCGGGTGCTGGTCCACATGAGCTTTTTGCCGTCGGGGGAGAAGACCGGGAGCACGTCGGCGGCGGGGTGGTCGGTGATGCGGGTGATTTTGCCCGGCACCAGGCGGCCGTCTTTGACGGCGTACTTCATCAGCCAGAGGTCGTAGTTCGGCCGTGCTTTGGGATTACTATGGTCGGCGCCGGCCCAGATGATGTACGGTTCGGTCGGATGCCAGTAGGGCGCCCAGTTGACGCCCTGATTGTTGGTTAGCGCGACTTCGTGCTGGCCGTCGACGCCGATGGCGTAGATTTGCAGATAGCCTTCCTTCTCGCGGTCGCTGCGGAAGATGATCCATTTGCCGTCGGGCGAGAAAAACGGCCCGCCGTCGTAGCCGGGGGCGTTCGTGATTTGGCGAACATTCGTGCCGTCGGCGCTCATCACGTATAGATCGGGATCGCCGTCGCGGTCGCTGCAAAAGACAATCTGTTCTCCATCGGGCGAGTAGGCACACTCGGCGTCGTAGCCTTCCGCTTCGGTGAGCCGGCGCAGGTCTTTGCCGTCGCGGTTGGTCGTGAACAGCTCCATGTAGGGATCAAAATCCCACTGGTAGCGCCGCCGGCGGCCGCTTTT
>CAYZVT010000404.1:0-3867 GCA_964481585.1 uncultured Pirellulales bacterium | reverse complement strand
GACTGGCTGCAGCAGCGGATGGAAGGGAGCGAAAACCGGCTCGAACTGCCCGCCCACATGCAGACCCGCATCCTCACCCGCCTGACCGACGCGGTGATCTTCGAGGGCTTTGTGCGGAAGAAGTTCGTCGGGGCCAAGACCTTTTCGCTCGAAGGGGCCGAGAGCCTGATTCCGCTGCTCGACCTGGCGCTGGAAAAGGCCGGCGAGCACGGCATCAAGGAAATCGTGATGGGCATGGCCCACCGGGGCCGGCTCAACGTGCTCGCCAACATCATGCACAAGCGGGCCAAGAACATCTTCTGGGAGTTCGACGATCCCAGTCCCGAGATGCACCGGGGCGGCGGCGACGTGCGCTACCACATGGGCTACAGCAGCGACTGGACGACGAGCACCGGCAAGACGATCCATCTATCGCTCTGCTTTAACCCCAGCCACTTGGAATACGTCAACGCCGTGGCGCTGGGCCGCATGCGGGCCAAGCAAGCCCGCGCCGGCGACACCGAACATCGGCGGGGGATGGCGATTCTGATTCACGGCGACGCCGCCTTTGCTGGCGAAGGGATCGTGCAGGAGACGCTCAATCTGAGCCAACTGCCGGGCTACAAGACCGGCGGCACGCTGCATGTGATCGTCAACAATCAACTCGGCTTCACCACGCCGCCGGAGCAAGGCCGCTCGACGTACTACGCCAGCGACGTGGCGAAGATGCTGCAAATCCCGATCTTCCACGTCAACGGCGAAGACCCCGAAGCGGTGGCCCAGGCCGTCAGTCTGGCGATGGACTTCCGCAACGAGTTCCACCGCGACGTGGTGATCGACATGTACTGCTACCGCCGCTGGGGCCACAACGAAGGGGACGAGCCGCGCTTCACCCAGCCGCTCATGTACCACTCAGTCGATGAGCGCAAGAGCGTTCGGGACGGCTATCTGGAACATCTCTTGGAGTTGGGCGAAGTCACCCGCGACGATGCCGAAAAGATCGCCGAGCAGCGCAGCCACGAGCTAGAAGAGGAGTTCGAGCAGGCGAAAGCCGAGTCGTATGTGCCCGATACGCAAACGCTCGGCGGCGTCTGGCAAGGCTACTACGGCGGCCACGAACCGCTCGAAGACGAGCCGGACACGGGCGTTGCGCGCGAGCAACTTTCGCGCACGCTGCTGCAAATGAGCCGGATGCCGGAGAACTTCCATCTCCACCGCAAGCTCCAGCGTTTCTTCAGCAGCCGCGAAGAAATGGCGGCCGGCGCCGCGCCGCTCGACTGGGCCACGGCCGAGACGCTGGCGATGGCGACTCTTTCCCTCGAAGGCCATCGCATCCGGCTGTCGGGCCAGGACTCGGCGCGCGGCACGTTCAGCCAGCGGCATGCCGTGCTGCACGACACGAAGACGGGCGAGCGCTACATGCCGCTGGCCCATCTCTCGCCCGACCAGGGGCCGATCGAGATTATCAACAGCCCGCTGAGCGAAGCGGGCGTGCTCGGCTTTGAGTACGGCTATAGCCTCGACTATCCCGACGCGCTGGTCGCCTGGGAGGCGCAGTTCGGCGACTTCTGGAACGTGGCGCAGGTGATCGTCGACCAGTTCATCGCCAGCGCCGAAGACAAATGGCGGCGGCTGAGCGGACTGGTGATGCTGCTGCCGCATGGATTTGAAGGCCAAGGCCCCGAGCATTGTAGCGCCCGGCTGGAACGGTTCTTGTTGCTGACGGCCGAGCATAATATTCAGGTCGCGGTGCCGAGCACGCCGGCTCAGTACTTCCATCTTCTGCGGCGGCAGGTAATCCGGCCGTGGCGCAAGCCGCTGGTGGTGCTGACGCCCAAGAGCCTGCTGCGGCATCCGCAGGTGGTCTCCGAGATTCAGGAACTGGCCTCCGGCACCTTCCAGCGCGTGCTGCCCGACACGCAGCACAACCCCAGCGGCACGATTGATCGGATTTTGCTCTGCTCGGGCAAGATCTATTACGAGTTGTTGGCCGCGCGCGAGGAGCGGGGCCGCGACGACGTGGCGATCCTTCGTCTGGAACAGCTTTACCCGCTGCCGGAAAAGCAGCTTCACGAGATCCTGGCTCCCTATCGCGACGGAACGCCGGCCGTGTGGGTGCAAGAGGAGCCGGCGAACATGGGCGCGTGGCAGTACATCCGCATCAAGTTTGGCGAGATGATCGACGATCGGTTCCCGCTCTCGCTCGTCTCGCGTCCCGAGTCGTCCAGCCCCTCGACCGGCTCGGCCGCCAGCCACAAGCTCGAACAGCAAGACGTGCTGAGCCACGCCTTCAGCGAATTGGGGAGCCTGGTCAGCAAGTAACCCTAAACGCTGCATGCGGCGCCCCCTAGCCGGCGAGCAACGCTCTAAAACATGCTTTGCGGAAGACTAACGCCTCACACGACTACGGATGCTGGATTCTCCAAGAACGCCTAACACAACCCGCAACAGGTGGCTGGAGCCGCCGCGCTCCAGCCGTTTCTAAATGGTTATGATAGGTGCATTAAAAAATATGCTTAGGCTCCGCCGCGCTGACGAAGCCGCGGAACCCGCTTCGGCTCTCCATCAACCTGATCACGGCGAGAAGACCACCATGGGCATTGAACTGAAGGTTCCCGATGTCGGCGAGTCGATCCAAGAAGTCCAAATCGGCCAGTGGCTGAAGAAGGAAGGGGACTGGGTCGAGAAGGACGAAGAAGTCGTTGAGCTGGAAACCGAAAAGGCGAGCGTGCAAGTGCCCTCTCCCGAAGCGGGCAAGGTGACGCGGATCATGAAGAAGGCCGGCGAGTTCGCCGAAGTCGGCGAAGTGATCGCCGAAATCGCTGCCGGCGCTCAGCCGGCTGCATCGCAGCCCGCTGCGTCGCAGCCCGCTGTTGCGGCCACGTCCCAGACGCAAGCCCCGTCGCGCTCGGCGGAGCCGGCCGGCAAGCCGGTCGTCACCGGCCAGGTGATGCCGGCCGCCGAGCGGCTGCTTGCGGAGAACGGCCTGCGTGCCGAGGAGGTCAAGGCCACCGGCCCCGGCGGACGACTGCTGAAAGAAGACGTGATCCGCCACTTGGAGCACGCGCGGCAAGCACCGCCCGCCGCCGCGCCGACTTCGGCTCCGGCCCCGCGTGCGCCGCAGCCCGCGCCGACAGCCGAGCCGCAAGCGGGCGACCGCCGCGAAGAGGTCGTGCCGATGAGCATGATCCGCCGCACGATTGCTAGCCGGTTGGTCGAAGCCCAGCAGAACGCCGCGCTGCTGACCACGTTTAACGAAATCGACATGCAGCCGATCATGGAGCTGCGCAAGAAGTACCGCGACGCCTTTGAACAAAAGCACGGCGTTAAGTTGGGCTTTATGTCGTTCTTCGCCAAAGCGGCGGTCGAAGGGCTGCGCCGCTATCCGGCCGTGAACGCCGAGATCCGCGAAACCAACATCGTCTACCACAACTACTACGACATCGGCATCGCCATCGGCGGCGGCAAGGGACTTGTCGTGCCGGTGCTCCGCAATGTCGAGCGGATGAGCTTCGCCGAAATCGAACGCACGATTGGCGAGTACGCCGATCGCGCCAAGTCGAATCAGCTCAAGCCGCAAGAACTCGAAGGGGGCACGTTCACCATCAGCAACGGTGGCATCTACGGCTCGCTCCTTTCCACGCCGATCGTCAATCCGCCGCAGAGCGGCATCCTGGGGCTGCACGCCATTCAGGAACGCCCAATCGCCCGCGACGGCCAAGTCGTGGTCCGCCCGATGATGTACATCGCGCTGACCTACGACCACCGCATCATCGACGGCCGCGAGGCGGTGAGCTTCTTAAAGACGATCAAGGAAGTGCTGGAAGACCCGGCCCGCCTGTTCCTCGAAGTGTAGCCGCGTGGCTGTGATCGCTCACAAGGCGTCCG
>CAYZVT010000403.1:0-3942 GCA_964481585.1 uncultured Pirellulales bacterium | reverse complement strand
GTGCCGGTGGCGATTGTCACGAGCGCCACCGGCACGCCGCGGCCGGGCAGCGCGACCGCTTGCTGCGCGAGCACCAGCGGCAGTGCGAAGCCGGCGTAATGAAAATGAACGCCGGTCAGTAGCGCGATGATCGGCTCAAACCCGCCCGGCCACCAGCCGAACCGGCTCAAGAGCGTCCACAGCCCGCCGACCGCAATAAACAGGAGCGCCGCGTCGGTGGCTAGCTCGGCGACCTTCCACGGCCGCGTCGCCAATCGTACCGCGCCCCACGCCGCGCACAGAAGCGTCACCAACAACCACGGTCCAGCTAGTGCCGCCGCGCCGCCGCCCACCGGCAGCGCAAACGCACCGACCAACAGCGCCGCGGCGGGCAATTGCAGGAGCAGCACCGCCCGTCGTGCCAACGCTTCCAGTCGATGCGCCGCGCGCGAGTCAAGCAACCGCAGCCCCAGCGGCACGACCACCAGCGGCGCCAACAACAGCAGCGCCTCCTCCAACCGCGCCTGCAAAAGCGCCATCGCCACCAGCCACAGCCCCGCGCCAATGCCGAGCGTGGGGACCGGGGGCTGGGGACGAGGGGCGAGGGACGAGGGATGAGGGGCGAGGGACAGGGAACTTCGCATCATTCAGGACTCCCCTCGCTCAACACCGGCTTTCCGCTCTCCCCTTTTCTTGCGCTTTCGAGGGCTTCCGCTCCTCGCGGTGCGCCCCCGCCACCCCTCCGCCTTCCGCCCCACCTCCTCCGCCATCGCGGCGGCCGAGCGCCGACCGAACCGCTTCTGCATCACCCGCACCCAAGGATAGACCAACAGCGAAAGTACATGCGCCGGTCGGCTGAAGGCGAGCAGGTCGTACCAGACCGTGTCGTCGGCCTGCCGATGCTCGACTAGAAACCGCTCCTCGCCCGCTTCGGGGTGCCCGGCAAGCGTGCCATAGGCGAAGCCGAACCGTGTGACCCCAGCCGCCGCATCATGTTCATCGACGACATACACGATGCGGCAGGCGGTGATTGCCCACACGCCGGCCAGCCGCACCTGGGGCGCGACGACTTGCCCAACTTCGATCGGCGGCGCGTGCGGCGCGAGTTGCACCACGTCGCGGGGATACATCCGCCAGCGGCGAATCGCCTCCTTCGCTATCGCAAACGTCTCGGCACCCTGGCCCAAATACTGCCGGCGATGGTCAACGGCATAGCTTCGCGGCAGCCGCCCCCACGTTGCCCCCACGTGTTGATACGAGAACGGGACGTTTTCCTGTGCGGCTAAAAATCGCTCAATCTCGTCGGCGGTCGGTCGTTGCAGGCGGAACATCGTCGGTTCTCCCAAAGAGGGCTTGGCTTCCCCGACACCAACCGCAAGCGGCGCACGATGCTTAACAGGCTAGCGCAAGAACCCGCTAGTCGATCAGTAAGATGTTGGCCTGCCGCATGCTGTTGAACGGCGTGCTGCGGGCCGTGCTGTATGCTCCCATTGCCGGAATCAGCATCAAGTCCCCTTCTTCAAGCACCGGCAAGAGCACGTCGCGGGCAAGCACATCCTGCGGAGCGCAGGTTGGCCCGGCAAGCAGCGATGCGTGGAGCGGCCCTTGCCGCTCGACCAGGAGCGGCAGTTCGAGGCGGTCGTGATACACGCTCGACAGCGAGCCGTACACACCATCGTCGAGCGTATAGCAAATCTGCTCGCCCCGCGTGCGTCGCGCAACGACCCGCGCGAGCAGCGTGCCGGCTTCGGCCACCAAGGCACGACCTGGCTCGGCCACCACGCGGCAGCGGATCGTGCCGAAATGTTCTTCGAGCGCGCGGCGAATCGGAGCGCAATAATCATTCAATTGCAACACGCCCTGCGCCGCCGGAGCGGGAAAGCCGCCGCCGAGGCTGAGCAGTTCCAGCCGCTGCCCCGCCTGCGCGGCGCGGTCCCACACCTCGCGCGCGACGCCCAGCGCGCTGACGAACGCAAGCGGATCGAGGCACTGCGAGCCAACGTGAAACGCAAGTCCCGCCACAGTCAGACCCCGCTCGCCTGCGGCAGCCAATAGCGAATCGGCCTCCGCCAGCGAGGCTCCAAAGCGGGCAGACAAATCAATCGCCGCCGCGCCGGGCGAAACGGCGAGCCGCAACACCAGCCGCGCCGCCGGCGCGCAGCGGGCGAGTTTATGAAGCTGTTCTTGGCTATCAAACGTGAACCAGCGCACGCCCGCGCGACAGGAGGCCGTCAAATCCGCTTCGGCGGCGCAAGGGTGCGTATGCAGCACGCGGTCGGCGGCAAAGCCGCTGACGAGTGCCGCTTCCGCCTCGGCGTGACCGGCCACTTCCACGGCGGCGTCCAACCGCGCCAGCGTTCGCAAGACCTCCGGCTCAGGATTCGCCTTCATCGCGTAATGCAGTTCCACGCCCGGCAGCGCCCTACGCAAGGCCGCGTACTGCTCGGCGAGCACGCTCCGCGATACGACCAGCAGCGGCGTCCCCCACCGCGCGGCCAGCTCGCGCGCCGCCGCGAATGAAACAACCGGCCGCGCGGTTCGTAGCATGGAAGATTCGGGGCGGAGCATGGGCGAGGGATCGGAGGCTGGGGAAGCGCGCCTGCGGTAAGCAGCTGCGCCAGCAGTGTAGCCACGTTGCTGGGGTGACGTGGATTCCCTCGCGCAACATTAGGCTTACGGGCCGAAAACGTACTTGCGATCGAAGTTATCTGGTCCGCTTCACGGAGTGAAGCGGCTAAACCGTTGGCGCATGGCGCGGAGTTGCCACGTTACAAAAAAAGGCAGCAGCCGCGAGCGTTGTGCGGCTGCTGCCTTGCGTGGCTTGCGAAGCAGTAGGCGGCTACTTCTGTTGGGTTTGCGCGTCCTCGATGCCGAGCAGTTCGACTTCGAAGACGAGCGTTTCATTCGGGCCGATGGCGCCGCCCGCACCGCGTTCGCCGTAGGCGAGTTCGGCCGGCACGAACAGTTGCCACTTGCCGCCGACCTTCATTTTTTGCAGAGCTTCGGTCCAGCCGGCGATCACGCCACCCACCGGGAACGTGGCCGGCTCGCCGCGCTCATACGAGCTATCGAAGACGGTGCCATCGAGCAGCGTTCCTTTGTAGTGCGTCTTGACCGTGTCGGTTTCCTTCGGCGAGGGGCCGGTTCCCGCTTTCAGCACTTTGTACTGCAGCCCGCTTTCGGTGGTGGTCACGCCGGGCTTTTGCTTGTTGGCTTGGAGAAAGGCTCTGCCTTTGGCGGCGTTGGCGGCCGCTTCTTTGCCCCGCGCTTCGGTCATCTTGGCGACCGCCTGCTGCTGGAAATCCTGCATGGCGGCGACCATTTCTTCTTCGCTCAGCGCCGACTCTTTGCCTTCGAGGGCATCCATCAGCCCTCGCACGAGCAGTTGTGGGTTCACCTCCAAGTCGTCGCGGCTGATGCTCTTGCCGATGTTGATGCCGATGGCGTAGCTCGCCTTGTCGTTGACGGTCTTCATTTCCGGCTGGGCCGGATCGGCGGCGCGGACGGCGCTCACCACGAGAATCAGGCCGCAGAGAGTCATCCACATCCAATGCTTCTTCATCGAACAGTCCTTTCGCCGCCAGGGGCAGGAAATCTCGGCAGGCCGGGCGCCTGCGGGGGAGGAAAAATCGTGCAGCATGCGACGCGCAGGGAGCATCGCGCCAGATTGCCCGCCGCCTTGTCACCAAGGCAGCGCGTGGGCCTGCCGGCGCGACGCGCAAGAGGTCGTCTCCTCCTCCAATCGCCACGGCAGCGGCCGGTCGTTTCCGAGCCGGCGACAACGAGTGCCTTTTATTTCTACCCCGTCGAGCCGCCGGCGGCTAGCCAGGTTTGCCGCGTCTGCAGCGGGGGGCGGGGGCGCGCGAAGGCGGAGGGCGGAGGGCGGAGGGGGGAAAGCGCAGGGGGGGCGGGGGCGCACCGCGAGGAGCGGACGCCTCCGAAGCGCAAGAAAGCGGAGGGGGG
>CAYZVT010000402.1:0-3957 GCA_964481585.1 uncultured Pirellulales bacterium | reverse complement strand
GGCGGGCTTGACCTCTCGCTATTGACCGACGGTCTGCGCGCAGAGCGCGAACAGGGCATCACGATCGACGTCGCCTACCGCTACTTCTCCACGCCGCGGCGGAAGTTCATTATCGCGGACACGCCCGGCCATGAGCAGTACACGCGCAACATGGCGACTGGAGCCTCGACCTGCGATCTGGCGATCATCCTTATCGACGCCCGGCACGGCGTCGTGACGCAGACCAAACGGCATAGCTTTATCGTCTCGCTGCTGGGCATCAAGCACGTCGTCGTGGCGGTCAACAAGATGGATCTCGTTGACTTCTCGCAAGAAGTGTTCGAGAAGATCCGCCGCGACTACGAAGAATTCGCGGCCAAGATGATGGCCGACGACGTGCATTTCGTGCCCATCTCGGCGCTTAAGGGCGACAACGTCGTGGACAAGAGCACGAACACGCCCTGGTACGACGGCGGCACGCTGATGTACCTGTTGGAGAACGTCTACATCGGCTCGGACCGTAACCTGCAAGATTTCCGCCTGCCGGTGCAGATCGTCAACCGCCCGCATCTGAACTTCCGTGGCTTTGCCGGCACGATCGCCTCGGGCGTGGTTCGCAAGGGGGACGAAATCGTCGCGCTCCCCTCGCGCAAGTCGAGCCGCGTGAAAGCGATTGTCACCAAGGAGGGCGAGCTAGAAGAAGCCTTCGCCCCGCAGGCGATCACGCTGACGCTCGAAGACGAAATCGACGTCAGCCGGGGCGATATGCTCGTGCGCAGCGGCAATGTGCCGAAGGTCGATTCCAAGTTTGACGCCATGATCGTCTGGATGGCCGAAGAACCGCTGGTTCCCGGCAAGCAGTACTGGATCAAGCAGAATACCAAGCTCGTCACCGGCTCGGTCAGTACGCTCCGCTACCAGATCGACGTCAACACGCTCCACCGCAGCGATGCCCCGGTGCTGAACCTGAACGAAATCGGCCGCTGCGCCGTGCAGCTCGACCAGCCGATCGCCTTTGACGCCTACCGCAAAAACAAAGGGACCGGCTCGTTCATTATCGTCGACCGGCTCTCGAACGTGACCGTCGGCGCCGGCATGATCGTCGACGTGGCGACGAGCGCCGACCGCCGCGACCACTGGGACACCGAAACGCAAGAAACGCTGCACGGCGAAATCAGCCAAGTCACCGCCGACCAGCGGCAAGCCCGCTTCGGCCAAAAGCCGGTCACGATCCTGCTGACCGGGCTGACCGGAGCCGGCAAGACGACCATCGCCTACGCCCTGGAACGAAAACTGTTCGACCTGGGCCGTGCCGCAACGGTGCTCGATGGGCAGAACCTGCGGCTGGGCATCAGCAAAGATCTCGGCTTTACCTCCCAAGAACGCAGCGAAAACCTCCGCCGCGGCTCCGAAGTCGCGCGGCTGATGAACCAAGCCGGGCTGATCACGATCGCCGCCTTCGTCGCCCCCGACCAAGCCACGCGCAACCGGGCGCGCGATGTGATCGGCGGGGACAATTATCTCGAAATCTTCCTCGACGCCCCGCTCGAAGTCTGCCGCCAGCGCGACGGCGACGGCATGTACGCCAAAGCCGATTCGGGCGAGATTCGCAACTTCCCGGGCGTCACCGCCCCCTACGAAGCTCCCCAGCAGCCCGACCTGCGACTGCCGACCCACGAACTCTCTGTCGCCGACTGCGTCGAGCGGATTCTGGAGTTGCTCAAGAGCCGGAAGGTCATTACCGCTTAGAGTTGTCGCTTCGATTCGCTGGAGGTCACGCTGGCGTTCGGCTTTGCTGATGCGTAGACGCCTGAAGCTCAGGAGGCTCCGATGGAGCTTTTCTTGCAGCGTTCGCAGAGACGTGACGCACGGTTGCTTGCGTCGAAGCTCGGCATCACGCTGGCAGTTCTTGTCGTCGTCGCGATCGCGGCTTTTTATTCTCCGCCGGTTTACAGGGCGAGCTATATCCTATCGCCCTTCGATTTGCGCGGCCTGCGCGCGTCGGAGATCAAGTCTGAGCTATTTTTAGACTTGATGCTCCGCGAGCCGCAGGTCGCCGCCTTACTAAGGCAGAATGCCGATCCCCCGGCGCATTTGAGACAAAACCTTTCAACGCGTGGTTTCATCATAAGAACGTTCGGCTCCACGACTCAGACACAGCATTGTGTCCAGATCACTTACTCCAGCCCTCGTGAAGCAGAGGCCGAAGCGATTGCCGACGTAGCGCTCGATGTGTTCTTCAGGCTCCATCCACCGACGCTGGATGAGAAGACCCAGCGGAAACTGGATGAACTTGAAGAACGTAGAGCGGAACTCGCCGAAATTTTGGCGAGACTGCGCGAGCGGGAAGTCGACTCGGCTGCCATCGAAGCAACAGATCGGGCTTTCATGCGCGTAAGTAGAGAGCTTCTCAAGGCACGCACAGAATCTGCTGGGCCACGCCCGCATTTCCAGATGCAGCCTCCGATCAAGCCCCCGTCGCAAGTGATTGCGCCACTGGCGGCGCTCACGGCGTTCTCACTGCCGCACCTCACGCTGGTGCTGGTTCAATACCTTCGGCGGCAGGGGCACAGTCGTTGGCAATTCGGTCTGTACGAGTTGCTAACGCTGACGCTCGTCGTTTCGGTGCTGATCGGCTGGGGGATCGTTTTTCAGCGCTTTCCCGACTGGGTCGGGTAAACGGCACGGCAGACGATGTTCTAGATGTAGTACATCGTCTCCTGGCTGTCGGCGGCGCGTTCGACCAGATCGGCGAGCGTGATCGATTCGAGCATCGCGCGCTGGCGGTCGGCGAGCTCTTGCCAGATGCTCAGCAGCGCGGCGGCCATGGGCGAACCGGGGGCGGCGTTGCTGGTGAGGCGTTCGTCCTGCCCTTCGATGACGGCCATCACCTGCGCGAGCGTGATCTCCTGCGGTTCTTTCGCCAGGCGGTATCCGCCCGCCGCGCCGCGCGTGCTGGTGACGAGTCCCGCCCCTTTGAGTTGCAGCAGAATCTGCACCAGAAAGCGGGAGGGGATGCCGTGCTGTTGAGCGATTTTGCGGATGCGGACCGGCTCGCCGGTGCCGTAGCTGGCGGCGAGCTCCATCGTGGCGATACAGGCGTATTCGGTTTTGGCCGCTACCTTCACAATCGCTCGCTTTCCGTTCGGGAGCGCCGGCTCAGATGCCGCTGCCGTCCTGTTCGAGCGTGTGCAGCCCGCACTCGGTCTTGGCCGTGCCGCTCCAGCGGCCTGCCCGTTCGTCTTCGCCGGCGAGCACCGCACGGGTGCAGGGCCAGCAGCCGATGCTCGGATATCCCTGGTCATGAAGCGGGTTGTATGGAATCTGTTCCTGCAGGATGAGCTTCCAGACATCCTTCTTCGTCCAGTTCGCCAACGGGCTGATCTTCACCAGCCCAAACTTGCGGTCCCAGCCGACGATCGGTGCTTTCGCGCGATCAGGGCTTTGGTCGCGGCGAATCCCGCTCATCCAGGCGTCGAAGCCGACCGCCGCTTTCCGCAGCACGGTCACTTTGCGATCGAAGCAGCAGCGCTCTGGGTCGGTCTTGTACAGCGGCCCGCCGTGGACGGCTTCGTACTGCTCGACCGAAAGCTCCGGCTGCTTCAGTTCGACCTCTAGCCCGTACTTCTCCGCGATGCGGTCGCGCAGTTCGAGCGTTTCCTGGAACTGGTAACCCGTGTCGAGATTAAAGACGTGCGTCCGTGGCTCGACTTGGCTGAGGAAGTAGAGAATGACGCAGCCCTCGGGGCCGAAGGCGGTGGCCATCGTCAGCTTGGGAAAATACCGCTCAACCGCCCAAGCGATGATCTCGGCCGGCTGGGCGCTTTCGAGCCGCTGGCTGTGCTGGCGGAGTTCTTCCAGCAGTTCCTCGCTCGGCGGGGCGGGCGGGGCCGGCGGCGTGGCTGCCGGCTGAGAAAAGCTCTTGGTCGCCATGAGGTTGCACAGAAGCATGAGGTTCGGATTGCACACGGCCTGTCT
>CAYZVT010000401.1:218-4024 GCA_964481585.1 uncultured Pirellulales bacterium | reverse complement strand
CCCCTTATCCCGTCCGCGCCACAAAAACTCGTCTTGCCCCGCCGGGCGGCCTCCCGCTACAGTCGTGGCCCATCCCCAGGAGCAAGGAGGTTTTTGCGATGCGGCGACTGATGACCTTTATCTTTGGCGTGGCGATTGGGGCGGCCCTGATCTTCGCCGCCCAGCGCTACCATCTGGTGCGCTCCAGCGATGGCTTCTATCTCGTCGCCAAGACCGAAACCACGCTCTCCGAAGCCTACGTCGATATCCGCCAGTTTCGGCTCACCGATTGGGCCGAGCACCCGGCGCTGGCGACGGCGCTAATCCAGGCGAAGAAAGAGCATCTGCTCGGCGAAGCGGCGCAAAGCTCGCTCCGCGACACGCTCCAAGGCGCTTTTCAGTCGATCGGCGATCGCAGCTAACGCGGCGCCTTGGGCCACCCTCGTTACCGCCCAGGCGACGGGTGGCGGGGGCGCACCGCCATCGGCGGAAGTCCCCGTCGAGCACCGTGCGTCCTCACGCCGAGCCACGTCCACCTGATCGTTCCCCCCGCTTCGCACGAGTCCCCGGAGGCCTCCGCTCCTCGCGGTGCGCCCCGCCAGCCTGCCGTCATCGCCGCGGACCGCCTTCCGATCGCGCCAGCCGCTACGATCGCGCGCTGGCTCTCCGCGCAAGCGGCACCTTGCGTATTGTCGTTACGCCGCGCGACGGCAGCAACGCCGCCACAATCGGTCGAGGCGATGCGGCGGTGAAGTTCGCCACCGCAGCCGGTCGATGAGGCTACTGCGCACCAGAGTCTGCGGCCACGCATTTCGCACGCGCAGCGCAAGCCGCTGGTCGCTTAACCGAAGGCCTGTCCCGTGGAAATCAATCGCAACCAGTACTTCATGGCCGGCGTGATTCTCCTGCTGCTGGGCATTCAGCTGCGTATGGTCGACTCGTACGTACTCAACGCCGAGACGACGCGCGTGCTCGCCAAACAGGCAGCCACGCCACGCCAGCAGATGGCGCTCTTCGCGGTACAGAAGACCGCTCCCGAGATGGCCCGCAAAGTCGTTCGCCCGCCCGAATGGCTCGGCTGGTGCCTGATGTCGATCGGCTCGGTGCTCATCCTGCACAGCCTGGCGATGAAGAAGCCCGAAGGCTGAGCCAAGTGGCGCAGGACAGCTATTCCCACCGCCCAATCCATTCGCCGGCGAAAAACCGATCGCCGTAGAGCTGTTCTCGGTAGTCGCGGATCGGGCTGTAAGGCTGCACGCGCACCAGTCCGGCCGATGCTTCAAATACTCCCTGCCCCGGCACCACGAGCCGGGCGTGGACCAGCCCATACGCTCCCAGTTCTAAATCGAATTCGGGATGCAAGGTCCGAAACGGCAGCCGCACGCACGCGCCGCCCGCCGGCGCGGTGAAGGTTTCAATCTGCTGCGTCCACTGCCCCAGACGCGGAAACGGCGCGCCGCGGCTGTGGACGAACTCGCTCCGCAGCGCGGAGGGCTGGGTGCCGATCGCTTCGACCGAAAGCACGCCCTGTACCGGCACGGCGCAGCCCGCGCCATCGAGGGCGTAGGCAGTCACCAGCAGCCCGTCGATTTCGACATCGGCATCCCAATTGGCCGCCCGCGCTTCGATGGCGAGCGACCTTACAGGCGGAAGCGCAACCGGCGCGGGCACGAGCACCGACGGCACCACTTCCGCCACCGGCGCGACGGGGGCCGCGACTGCCTCGGCTGGCGGCGGCAGCGCTTCGGCGTCCATCCGGCCTCGGGACTCGATCTGCTCGGCGACCGCGCGCAACTCCTCACCGGCGATCGAGCGTCCTTCGTAGTCGGCGGCTACGACACGTTCCCAGCGGATCGGCCGCCAGAAGGTCGTCGCCCCGTCCTCAAAGCGGAGCCAAAGCTGCTCCGCGTTGGTCCGCACATCGACCGCCGCCGTGAAGGTGCGGCCGCTCTGCAGGGACACAGTCAGTTCGGCCGGTCCATCGTCTGGCTTAGCGGCGTCCGCCTGCCCCGCCAGAGTTCCAACGAGCACCAACAGAGACAAAATCCGAAAAGGCAGTTGCATAGCCGTTCGACTCCCAGCAGAGCAGCGTTCCCAAAGCAGGTGTGCTGTGGGTGAGGCAAACGCCGTGCCCGGGCCTCGGCTCGCACCCGTCCGAACGCCGTAACTCCTTGCCAGTTTCGGGAATCCCCACGAACGTCGGCTCATGCCTTCCGCCGCACGCCCACGCCACGAGCGTTGCCCAAAAGCCACATGTTGCCTTTTCGCTACCTGCACGATGCCGGCGAGGAGCGCCATTTTGTTTACGCCGCGCAACCCACAAATTGCGGGCTAGAATCGTGTAGACGGTGCTGCGCTGTAGCGTCCAGACGGCATCCGGCATGGACGCCACGGGCAAAAAGACGCTGCCTCCCCCCACCCCAAAAACCAACCGAGCCTTGCCCATGCCCAATTCCGCCCTCCGCCGTCCGCCCTCCGCCTTTCTCCCAGCCCTGCTTCTGGCAACCTTCGCCGCCCTGCCGCTGACTGCGGCCGAAGAAGTACCGGCCGCACCGGGCGAGGCGGCTCAAACTCGGCTCCGCGAGGGAACGAAGATCACCGAACAGCTCGGCACGTTCAAAATCCGCGGCGACCGCGCGACCTTTTATCCCGAGGGGGACGAGCAGGGCTATTGCGGGCTGGAAAACCTGAACCTGGCCCGCATTTACCAGATGGTGAGCGAATCGCCCGACGAACTGTGCTGGGTCGTCAGCGGCATGATCACCGAGTACAACGGCAGCAACTACCTGCTCGTGACCCGCGCCGTGCGCAAAACCAAGCCGCTCGACGCACAGCCCCGCCGCACGGCGGCGGCCGTCGCTCGTCCCTAAAAGCGCGGCGGCTTTAAGTGTTCCGTCCGTCCCGCGCAGGCGGGAATCCAGGGATAGCGGCCAACTATCCGCAGTCAGCAAAGCACGTCCGTCCCGCGCAGGCGGGAATCCAGAAAGCAGTCTCCACGTAGCGATCGCGCCAAAATCGGCTACTCGGCCTGGCGGTCGCGGGCGAAATGGACCGCTACAGTTGAAGGGAGCGCGTTCGCAACGCTGTCCTTGACAGCCGTTTTCAGCGGAATATCATAGCGTCGAAGGGTTTACCGCTCGACACACTCCCCCCTTGGCAGCTCTCATGGCGACGCACCGGCATCTCGACGTTTCGCAAGTCGGGGACGTGACGGTCGTGCGTTTCGTCGACCGCAAGATTTTGGACGAGTCGAATATCCAAGAGCTAGGGCAGGAGCTATTCGATCTGGTCGAGCAGCAGCAACACCAGAGGATCCTGCTGAACTTCTCCAGCGTCGAGTTCCTTTCCAGCGCGGCGCTGGGCAAGCTGATCACGCTCGAAAAGAAGGTCAAAGCCAATCGCGGGGCGCTGAAGCTGAGCAACATTCGCCCCGAGATTTACGAAGTCTTTGCCATAACGCTCCTGAACAGGCTGTTCGACATCCGAGAAGACGAAGCCGACGCGCTGGCCGCGTTCTAGCGCGCCGAGCCGGTCGGATCGGAACCGCGTCTCCGGCGGCCACACCGCCGACTGTGATGGCTCCTTTATGTCCACACCCGGTTGGACCTGGACGACCCGCGAAGCGCTGCCGAGCAAGCTCGGGGCGGAAGAGCCGTTTCTCGATCGGCTGCTCGAACAATTGGAGCGGAGCCACTGGACCGAGCACGAGCGGTTCGGCATCCGCCTTTCGGTCGAGGAGGCCCTGGTCAACGCCATTAAGCATGGCAACTGCCTACATCCGGACAAGCAGGTCTACGTCTGCTGCAAGCTCTCGCCGCAGCGCGTCT
>CAYZVT010000401.1:0-208 GCA_964481585.1 uncultured Pirellulales bacterium | reverse complement strand
ATATTTCTCGGCGAGGGCGCGGACTTCGCGCGGATCGAAATTTCCGACCAGGGCTGCGGCTTCGATCCGCAATCGCTTCCCGACCCGACCGCCCCGGAAAATCTCGAACGCCCCTGCGGCCGCGGCGTGCTGCTGATGCAGAGCTTCATGTCCCGCGTCGAGTTCAACAAAGTCGGCAACTGCGTGACGATGGAAAAAGAAAAAGACC
>CAYZVT010000400.1:0-4080 GCA_964481585.1 uncultured Pirellulales bacterium | reverse complement strand
GCCTGCCGGCGGATTCTGTGGCAGAACATCACCTTGTCGCTCGCCGTCAAGGGCTTGGTCCTCGCGCTGGCGGCGGTGGGCTGGGCAACGCTGTGGATGGCCGTGGCCGCCGACGTCGGAGCAAGCCTCTTGGTGGTCGCCAACGGCATGCGCCTGCTCGGAAAAAGCTGACGCGCAGTGAGCTAATTTCCTGTGGCTTTGTCCGGAGTGCCGGCTATGGTCTCGCCGCTGATGATCGGCTATGCTTGGCGGCATGAGTGCCTCGGACCCGCCCATCCCCGACGAGTCGTATACGATGCTGCCGCGCAGCCCCGAGCTGATGTCGCCGCACGACACGGCGCTGTTGGTCGTTGACGTGCAGCAAAAGTTGATTGGCCTACTCGCCGGACAACAGCGGCTCGTGTGGAACGTGCGGCGGCTGTTGGATGGCGCGGCCGCGCTCGGCCTGCGCGTCGTGGCGAGCGAGCAGTATCCGCAGGGGCTGGGAAAAATGCTCCCAGAACTGGCGCAGCGCCTCGGCCCGGTGCCGGAAAAGGTGCTGTTCAGTTGCCGCGGCTGCGAAAATCTTTTCGAGCCGCTTCAGACGGACGGCATCTTTCGCATCCTCGTGTGTGGCATCGAGTCGCATATCTGCGTGCAGCAAACGGTGCTCGATCTGATCGCCGCCGGCTTTCGCGTCTACGTCGCCGTGGATGCCATCGGCGCGCGAGGGCAAATGGATCACGAGATCGCGCTGCGGCGGATGGAGTCGAGCGGGGCCACGCTCACGACGACCGAGGCGGCGCTGTTTGAGTGGTGCCAAACCTCCGCACGGCCCGAGTTCAAACAGATCAGCGCGCTCGTGAAAGAGCAGCCGCCCGAGGCGTGAAAAAATCTTCTTTCCACTCACCTTCGCTACGTGTCCCCATGAAGCAGCTTCCTCCCGCGCTCGATCCGCCGGTTCGCATCCTGCTTGGCCCAGGGCCGAGCGAAATCCATCCGCGCGTGCTTCAAGCGATGGCGAAGCCGACGGTCGGGCATCTCGACCCGTACTACCTGCGCGTGATGGATCAGATGCAGGCGATGCTGCGCACCGTTTTTTGCACGCAAAATCCGATGACGCTGGCAATTAGCGGGACCGGCTCCGCAGGGCAAGAAGCCGCCGTGGTGAATCTCGTCGAGCCGGGCGATTCGGTGCTGATTTGCGTCAACGGCGTGTTCGGCGGTCGTATGGCCGACATGGCCGAACGCGCCGGCGGCGAGGTCACCCGCATTGAACGCCCCTGGGGAGAAGTCTTTCGCCCCGACGATCTCCAAGCCGCGCTGGCCAAATCCAAGCCGAAGGTGGTGGGCATCGTGCTGGCGGAAACGAGCACGGGCGCTTGGCAACCGCTGGAGGCGATTTCCGAATTGGTCCATGATGCCGGGGCGCTGCTGCTGGTGGACGCCGTCACGGCGCTCGGCGGAATCCCGGTCGAGGTCGACCGCTGGGGGCTGGATGCCGTCTACGCCGGCACGCAAAAGTGCCTGAGCTGCCCGCCCGGCCTCGCGCCGATCACGTTCAGCCCGGCGGCGATGGAAAAGATTTTGCACCGCAAACGCAAGGTGCAGAGTTGGTATCTCGATGTGTCGATGATCGCCTCGTACTGGGGACAGGAGCGCGTCTACCACCACACCGCGCCGATCAATATGACCTACGCGCTGCACGAAGCGCTGCGGCTGGTGCTCGAAGAAGGTCTGGAAAGATGCTTCGCGCGGCACCATGAAAACTACCTCGCGCTCCAGGCTGGTTTAGCGGCGCTGGGCTTCGAGTACGCGGCCGAGGCAGGGCATCAGCTTCCGCAACTGAGCGTCGTCCGCACCCCCGACGGCATCAACGAGGCGGCCGTCCGCGCGGCGCTACTCGAACGCTTCGGCATCGAGATCGGCGGCGGACTCGGCGCGCTGAAAGGTAAAGCGTGGCGCATCGGACTGATGGGCTACGGGGCACGGCAGAACAACGTGCTGCTGCTGCTGGCCGCCCTGGAACAGCTTCTCGCCCAGCAGGGTCACCGCTTCGAGCCGGGGGCGAGCCTCGCCGCCGCCAATGCCTGCTACCGCCAAGGGGCCTAAAGCCAAGGTGGCGGGGGCGCGCGTGAAGCAGTGGCGGAGGTCTTCCGCCATCTGGCGCGCTGATTGTGAAACTTCGGCGAATTGCTTGCAATTTGTCGCTAGCACCGCTAGCTTCTAGCAACGGCGAGCCCCTCGTGCGGGGAAACGTTGCAGAGGACGCAGCCCGCCCGGCCGATTGGATCGAGCGGCGACGAAGAGGCAAAGGTGCGCCATGCTGGTTCTTTCTCGCAAAGCGGGCGAACGCATCTTCATCGGCGACCAGATCGCCATCACGATTGTCCGCGTCGGCGTGGGCAACGTCCGCATCGGCATCGAAGCTCCGCCGGGCATGCCGATCATGCGGCAGGAACTGAAAGATCAGCTGGAACAACTGCCGGTGTCAGGCCACAGCGACGGCACCACAGAAGCTCAGTAGCGCTGCGTGGGCGGCACCGTGGGCACATCGCGGACGTTCAGCTCGCGGCCGCTGCTGCTGTCAAGCGTACCGTACTCTTTCAGGTGGCGGCGCAAGCGCGCGAGTTTTTCGTCGGCGTTCGGCTCGCCTTCCGGTTCAGCGCCGGGGGCGGCACCCCAGATGATTCGCGTGCCCGCGCGGGTGATCAGCTCGAACCGCTCGCTTTGGCCATCGCTCGCCGGAACGGGCACGATGCGGGCAAGCTGAAACAGGTGCCAAAAGTCCCCCAACAGCGCCGCCAGATGCGCCCCGCCGAGCACGCGCGGGTCGGTCGCGCGCTGCCCGACAAGCGGCAGCGAGTCGATCCCCACCAGTCGCGGGAAGCGTCGCTTCTCCAGCGGCGAAAAGTCGCTGTTCGGCAGATGCACCCCTTCGGCGTCGAGCGGTAAGAGGTCCAGATTGGAACTGCCGTCGAGACTGACCATCACCACCGGGCGGCGGTAGATCAGATCGACTTGCACCTTGCGCGGATGGACCTTGCGGACGCGCTCGACCTTCGCCACCCAGGGGTGAAAGGCGAACGCCTGCGCGATGCGCTCGGCAAGTTGGTCATCGAGAATCGAAAGCCCCTCGTCGAGACTCGCATCGCGGACGACCTCGGCCTTGACGTTCGCGCGAATCCAGGCGGGCTGGGGCGTGATCTCGATCTGCTGCGGATCGAGCCGGTAGTTCTCGCTGCGGACGACTGTGGGGCCAATCTGCTGCCAAAGGAGCCGTCCGGCGCCCGCCATGCTCAGCAGGACGAGCACAAAGAGCAACACCGCCCCCAGCCGGCCGCGCAGAAGCTGGCGCGCGAGCGCGAGCCGATCGGCGGCAGCGGCCTTTTTCTCGGGCGCTCTGCGAGCGGCACTCATGGCGAAAGCTCCGCAGCCAGACAGGCTCGTACGAGATGGTCACACAGCGCCGGCAAATCAAGCCCGCGCTGCGCCGCCGCGCGCGGGGCGAGACTGCGTTCGGTCAGTCCCGGCACGGTATTGACTTCGAGCACCCAGGGCAGCTCATTTTCGTCGAGCCGCAAGTCCACCCGCACCAGCCCATCCGTGCCGAGCGCCTCGCAGGCCGATAGCGCCACGCGCTCGATCTCGCGCACTTTCGCCGGCGCGAGATCGGTATCGAAAACGTATTCGGTCGTGGCGTGGTGGTACTTCGCGTCGTAGCTCAAAAGCTGCTCGCCGCAGAGAACTTCCAACACGGGCAGCGGTTCGCGGCCGAGCACGGCGACCGTTAGTTCGCGGCCGGCGATGTAGCGCTCGGCAAGCAGGAACGGATCGTAAAACTGCGACTCCGCCAGCCGGCACTGCAACTGCTCGGCATCGCGGGCCAGCCCGACGCCCAGGCTCGACCCTTGCGCGTCGGGCTTGACGACCACCGGATAGCCGAGCGCGGCTGTGCGGGTGAGGATCGTGGGAAGCGGCTCGCTACGATGCAGCAGCACATAGTCCGGCGTGGGCACGCCGTGTTGCTGAAAGCGGCTCTTGCTCGCCGATTTGCTCATCGCCAGCCGCGAGGCCGCCGGACGGCTGCCGGTGTAAGGA
>CAYZVT010000399.1:0-4108 GCA_964481585.1 uncultured Pirellulales bacterium | reverse complement strand
CGGCGCGGCGATGGCACTTTAGCAGGGAACGTCTGCAAGCGGCCACAAATCCCGTGAAAGCGATGATTCTAAACGCCCCGGCGGCCCTTCGCAAGCACCGCCGGCGAGAAAAGCGCCGCCGGTCCGGCTGGCTCCGCCGGAGGCAAAGGAGTACCATGACCGGCAGAGGGGGGCGGCAAAAAAGGCTAAAACACACGGAAGACACGCGATGAGCAAGTACCTCGCAGCAGCGATTCTCGCCGCCGGTCTGCTGGCGACCGCCCTGCCCGTAGCGGCGCTAGAACCTGTCCCAACCGAAGCCGCCTCGCCCGCCGATCCGGTCGCCGTGCAACAGCGCATCGCGCAGCTCATCAAGCAGTTGGGCGATAGTCAGTACTTGCAGCGCGAGCTGGCGTCGCGCGAGTTGCTCGAGATCGGCGTTGCGGCCCGCGAGCAACTGTTGGCGGCGGTCGAAAGCCCCGATGCCGAGGTGCGGGTCCGCGCGCGGCGTCTGCTCAATCACGTCTCGCAAGCGGTGTTTGAACGGCAGTTGCGCAGCTTTCTTGATGCCAGCGACAGCCACGAGCCGACGCTGCCGTCGTGGGACAAGGCGCGGCGGCTCTTGGGCGACGAGCGCGCGGCACGCGAGCTATTCGTGGAGATGCAGCGCAGCGAACGCCAACTGCTCGCCGCCTACGACCGAGGCGCGGAGCAAGCCGCGCCGCTGCTGGCCGCGCGCATTACGGCGATCAAGGACCAACTGCGGCAGACCGTCAATGGCCGCCGCCTGCAGCCCCCGGTGGCGAGCGTTGCGGCGCTGCTGCTGGTGATCTCCGATCCAAAGATCAAGGAAAACGAGCAGATGTCGCTCCAGATGGCGCTGCTCTGTTACCAGCAGCACTTTCGCACCGCGCTCCGCGCAGCGCCGACGCGCCCGCTGCTAGAGCCGCTTGTGGCGGGCTGGGTGAAGAAGTACGAGCAGCACACGCCGGCCGTCAACTACCAGCTTGTCCTGTTCTCGGCGGCGCACGACCTTGCCGAAGGACTCACGCCGGCCCTCAAGCTACTCTCGCATCCCGATGCGGTCGTGACCGACCGGCCGCACTTGTTGCTGGCGGTCGCCAAGCTCGGCAACCGCAAGGAACTGCCGTACCTGTTGCCGTTTTTGAGCGAGACGAAAACTTGCGCCCAAGGACGGCACGGCGAACAAGCGATTGCCATCCAACTGCGCGACGTGGCGCTGGCCGCGGCGCTGCACCTGAGCGGCCAAGAGCTACGCGACTACGGCTACGAGCATGCGCAGGCGCATCCAGAAATCCTCTACACCGTCCAGACGCTCTACTTCGAAACCGACCAAGCCCGCACCGAGGCGTTCGACCGCTGGCAGAAATGGGCCGAGCGCGAGCCGATCGCCTCCGATGCCGGGGCCAAGTCCGAGAATCGCTAGCGCGCAGGGAGGCGGGGGCACAACGCGAAAGCCCCGAAGGCCCAGCTAAAAAAATCAAGCGGCCAATCAGGGCCGGTTGAGTTCAGTAGGGTGGGATGTGCCCACCACTGGTTCTGATGATCGACCGAGCAAACCAAATGGATTGACAATCCATCCATGTGGTGGGCAAAGCCCAGCCTACTTCTATTTTCTTACAGTCGCCGGGTGCCACGCGCGTTCCGCCCGTGCTTTAATTGCGGTGCGAGGTAAACGAGCAGCGCCGCCTACGACCTGGGCCGGGAAAAGGTGACAGCCACCAATTTTGGGTAAGGTTGATCAAATTCGGTGGCTGTCACCTTTTTTCTCTTGGTGCTGAGTGGCGGCCGTTCCCCCTGCTTTGGGCGGTTTTTGTATTTGCCGCAGTTCCGCTAAAGCGGTCTTGACCGTTTGCGCCGGGACTGGGAACATGCCTCGCGCGATTCGTTTGACGTTTGCGCGTTGAGCGAAACAGATGCCCTGCCGGCTTGGTCGGGCGCAAGGATGGCTCGGGCTTGTGCAGCCCGACGCGGCGTGAAGGATGATGAAAATGAAGCGGCGTTGGCAGTCGGCTCTGGGGCTGGGGGCGTTGGCCGTGATCGTGGCCGGCGGGTGTCGTTCTCCCTACTACGCGGATCAAGGCGCGCTCTTTGGCGGCGTGACCGGAGCCGGTGTCGGCGCGGTGGTCGGCAGTGCGGTCGGTGACCCGGCGGCCGGGGCGTTGATCGGCGCCGGCGTGGGAGCACTCGGCGGCGCGGCGGTCGGGAGCAGTCTCGATGAAATCGAAGCGCGGAACCGCGCTCAAATCGCCGCTCAGATGGGACGCGAAGTCCGCGCCGGCGCGGTGACGATGGCCGATGTCGTCACGATGAGCCAAGCCGGAGTCTCCGACCCGCTCATCATCACCCACATTCAGCACAATGGCGCGGCCGGACCGCTGACGGCCAACGACTTGGTGTATCTAAAAGGAGCGGGCGTGTCCGATCCGGTGATCCAGGCGATGCAAGCCCCGCCCGTCCGCGTCGCCGCCGCGCCGCCGCCGGTCGCCGGGCCGGTGATTGTCGAGGAGCACGTCTACGGTCCGCCGCCGGTCATCATCCATCCCCGCCGGCACTTCTACCACCATCACCACCACTGCCACCCCGGCCCGTCGATCGGGTTCTCGTTCTCGTCGCACTAGAGGAAAGGGGTTGCGGGCGAGGGACTGGGGACGAGGTTTATAGGCTGCAAGCCGCGAGTTACGAGCCAGTCCTTTGAAGCGTCATTCCCGCCTGCGCGGGAATGAGGTGTGGCGGAAAACCTCTCGCGGGGCTAGAAGTTAGAAGCTACCGATAACTGTTTCCGTAGCCTGTGGCTCGTAGCCTGTAGCCCAAGCCCCGGCCCTCCGCCTTTCACCGCCGCCGGCGGCGGCACCCCACCGCGCCCAGCCCTAGCAGCATCGCGCCGCTTAGCACGCAGGACGACGGTTCGGGCACGATCATCGCGTCGAGCAGCAGTAGCCCGCGTGGACTGTTGAGTCCGGAGGTGCCGTTGTCGAACTCGTCCGTGACGGTTTTCGTCGGCAGGTCGAACTCGAAGATTTTCGAGACGCCGCGGTCGGAGATATAGAGAGTATCTCTGGGGCCGAAAGCCAGCCCGCTGGGGGTGCTAAGGCCGTCGGTATGATCGGCGATAATTTCAAACGAGGTGCCGTCGTCGAAGTAGCGCAGGATGCGAGCGCCGGTAGTGGCGTTGGTTCCGGTGCCGCTGGTGACGTAGAGATCGCCCTCGTGAAACTCCAGCCCTATCTGCGGAAACGACAGACCTCCGAGACCGGGCGCGACGTAGGTGGTCGGCGTGCCGTAGGAATCGCCGCTTTTCGGGAAGCGCAGAATGGTTCCGGTCGCGCCGGTGCTGAGTTGATCCGCCACGTACAGATTGCCTGCCGCATCGAGCGTGATGCCGGTCGGCTGGACGAGATTGCTACTGCCGAAGCGTGAGACCAGCGAGCCGCTGGAGTTGTAGCGGAGAATCTCGTGACTAATGTTGCTCGCGACAAACACGTCGCCGTTGGAGCCAACGGCAAGGCCTGTCGGCCCGTACCATTCCTGGGCCGCCGGGGGCGCCAAGCCGTCGGCAAACGTGCCCAGGTGATTGCCCTGCTTGTCGTACGACTCGACACGGGCAAAGGTGTAGTAGCTGACGTAGACCTTGCCGTTGCCGTAGGCGACATCTTGCGGGGCGCTGCCGGAGGCAAACGACTCGACGTACGAGCCGGTGGTTTCGTCGTAACGGAAGACCTGATCGCTATTACGGGCGGCAACCAGCAGCGTGGCCTGGGCTGGCGCAGCCGGGGCGAACGCGCAGACGCCAGCTAGCAACGACAGCAGCGTAATGCGCTGCACAAACGACGGCATGGAGGAGGCTCCGAGGCGGGCAAGGCGCAGACGCGCCCTAGCAGTTCCAATCAAGCGTCGTAGCTTAACTGGCGCCCGACCGGCAATCAAGCGGCCGCCTGGGGATTTTTTGCAGACCGCCGCTAGGCCAAAAGCTCATTCACCACCCGCCCGGCTACGTCGGTGAGCCGGAAATCGCGGCCTTGGTGCGAAAAGGTGAGCCGGGTATGGTCGATGCCCAGCAGGTGGAGCATCGTCGCGTGCAGGTCGTGGACGTGGACCTGCTCGGCGA
>CAYZVT010000398.1:0-4111 GCA_964481585.1 uncultured Pirellulales bacterium | reverse complement strand
TCATCCAACTATCCCTCGTCATCCAACATCCACCATGCAATACCGGGGGCTTCCGCTGTCGCGGTGCGCCCCCGCCACCCGTTTTTGCGTCGCGGTGCCGTGCGCCAATTCGTTGCGCTCTAGCCTGATCCTCCGCACTGCGGCATAATCGGTCGGATGACGGATCACCTACGCGAGCTGGAGGCGGCGCTGCGCTCGCCCGATGTGGCGAAGCGGCTCGCGGCCGCGCAGCGGGCAGCGGAACTTGGCCCCGATGCAGGGCCGCTCGCGGTCGCGCTGGTGCGCGGCTGCGGTGACGCGGACGAGGAAGTACGCAATTGGACCACGGCCGCGCTGGAGGAACTGGGGCCTCCGCCCCGCGACGCGGCACGGCCGCTCGTCGACTTGCTCGACGACCCTTGCGCCGAAGTCAACTATTGGGCGGCAACGCTGCTGGGACGGCTCGAAGCGGACGCCGCCGAAGCGGTCCCCGCGCTCACTGCGGCGCTGCGGCAGAATGCCCACCGGACGGTGCGGCAGCGAGCGGCTTGGGCGCTCGGGCGGATTGGTCCGGCCGCTCGTCCGGCGAAGGCGGCGCTGGTGCAAGCCGCCTCCGACGCCGATCCGCGGCTCGCCCGTCTGGCTCAACAGGCTCTCGATCAAATCACGGAAAGCGAATAATGGACGACGCAAGCGCAGGCTCACCCTCGACGCCCGCTCCGAAGTGGAAGCCGCTGAGCGCAACCGAACGCCGGGTGCTGGGGGTGCTCGTCGAAAAAGCCAAGACCACGCCCGAAGCCTACCCGCTCACGCTCAACGCGGTGCGCACCGGCGCGAACCAAAAGAACAATCGCTTTCCGCAGATGCAGCTTGAGCCGGACAGCGTTGAGGAATCGCTCGAACGGCTGCGGGAACTGGAAGCCGTAACGGAAGTCATCAGCGACGGCCGCGTGCCGAAGTATCGCCATCGGGCGTACGATTGGCTCGGCGTGGACAAGGTCGAACTGGCGGTGATGGCGGAACTGCTGTTGCGCGGCGCGCAGACGGTGGGCGAGCTGCGTGGGCGGGCGGCACGCATGGAGCCGATCGCCGATCTGCAGGCCTTGCAGCCGATTCTGCAAGGTTTGCAGGCGAAGAACCTCCTCGTCTACCTCAGCCCTCCCGGCCGTGGGGCGGTGGTCACGCATAATCTCTATTCGCCGAGCGAAATGGAAAAGCTCAAGCGCGAACACGGCGGAGCGGCGGCCTCGCCCTCGGCGATGGAAGCGATTCGCGATCTCGCCCGTGCCGACGCGCCAGCGGTGGTCGCGCCGCAAGCCAACGCAAGTGCGGCGTCCGCCGACGGGGTCGAGGCGCTCCAGCGCGAGGTGGCCGAACTGCGGGCCGAGCTGAGCGAGCTGGACGCGACGGTAGACCAACTGCGCCGCAGCCTGGACGAAGTCCGCCAACAGCTTGGGCTGTAGTCGGTCGCGGGGGCGCTTCGAAGCGCGAGTCCTGGCGGAAGTTGGCCGGGAAGCGCTTCAACCGCGCCGCAGGCCGTGGTAGAATGCCCACGCCCCCTCGCTTAGCAGCCGTGGTCCCACTCATCAGCGCCGCCCGCTCCTTCCTCCGCGCTGACTTCCCGGCGGCCAGGCTTCCCAAGAAACCTTTTCTCTTTCGGACCACGTTCGGCCGCACGGGCCGGATAGGAATTGCCCCAGACCGATGGCTCCCCCTTCCGACGAAGTGACGCGGCTGCAAGCCCGCGTTGCCGAGCTTGAAAGCCAGCTTGCTGCCCGCGCTGCCGATTCGCCGCTCGTGCTCGGGCTGGGCCAGTCGCCGATCGCCGCGGTCGGCTGCAACGCCAGCTTTCGCATCGTCGAGTGGAACCAGGCTGCTGAAAACCTATTCGGCTATCGCCGCGAAGAAGTTCTCGGTCGCAGCATGACCGAGACCATTGTCCCGGACGAGGCGTTCCCGCAAGTCGAGCAGGCGATGCTCGAGGTGATGGAGCAGCGCGGCGGCGCGTACAACCTCAATGAAAACCGCACCCAGGACGGCAGGACGATTCTCTGTCAGTGGTTCAACGTCCCGATCCTCAACGAGCAGCGCCGCGCGGTCGGCTTTATCGGCTTTGCGCAGGATGCGCGGGTAAGCCAGTCAGAGGAGACGCTCCATTCGCCCGAGCAGTGGCGCAGTCTGGTGCAGGAAGCGCCCGAAGTGATCATCACTGCCGATATTGAAGGCACGATCCAGTACATCAACCGGGTCGAGCTGGCCTATTCGCGTGAGGCCATCCTCGGACGAAAACTGTATGAATTTGTGGCAGTCGAGCACCGCGAGATCGTCCGCAGCGCTATCGAGGCTGCCGTCAAGACGCACCAGCCGCAAAGTTACGAGGTTCAAGACCTGTACAATCGGCGCTGGTACTCGGCAACGCTCGGTCCCTATTTCCAGCGTGGGGAGCTAACGAGCCTGATCGTCCTGGTCCGCGAGACGACGCAGCGCAAGCAGGGCGAGGAAGCGCTGCAGCAGTCGAATGTCGAGCTTTCCGCACAGGTGGCCAACCGCACACTTGAGCGGGATCGCGTCATTCGACGGTTGGAAGAAGACATCGCCCTTCGCAAAAAACTCGAAGGCAAGCTGCGCGAAAGCGAGGAGCGGTTCCGCGCGATTGCGACTTCCGTTCCCGTGCCGATGGTGATCACCGAAATCGCCACCGGCACGATTCTCTACGCCAACACGCGGCTGAGCGAGATGCTCGGGCTGCCGACCGAGCAGGTCATCGGCACCACGTCCTTCGCCTACTATTTCGACCCCAGCGACCGCGAGACGCTCATGGAGCGGCTGCGCCGCGAGGGGCCGGTGCGCGACCATGAGATCCGCTTCCGCCGGCCCGATGGTGCGGTACTGTGGACGCTCGTCACGGTTCGCCCTCTGATGTACCAGGGCAAGGACGCCCTCGTCAGCAGCATCCTCGACATCACCGAGCGGCACGAAGCCGAGCAGACGCTCCGCCGCGAGCGCCGATTGCTCCAACGGCTTTTGGAGCTCCAAGAGCGCGACCGCCAACTGATCGCCTACGAAATTCACGATGGCTTTGTGCAGGATGTGGTCGGCGGCAAAATGCTGCTTGAAGCGGTCCTCGCGCGATTGGCCGAGGACGAGCAGCACCAGGAATTGCGGCAAGCGCTCGGCTTCCTCACCCGCGCGATTGACGAAGGCCGCCGCATGATCGGCGAGTTGCGGCCGATGATTATCGACGAGGAAGGCATCGTCGCGGCGATCATGTACCTCATCAACGGCGAGATGGAGCGGGGCGGGCCGGAGATCGACTTTACCGAGAATATCCACTTCGATCGGGTCGATCCGATGCTCGAAGGAGCCGCCTTCCGAATCGTGCAGGAAGCGCTCGCCAACGCGTTGCGGCACAGCCACTCCGAGCGCATCGCCATCCGTCTGACGCAGGTGGACGCGCACCTGCATATCGAAGTCAGCGACGAAGGCGTGGGCTTCGAGGTAACGCAAGTGCCCGAGGATCGGTTCGGATTGCAAGGAATCCAAGAGCGGGCACGGCTCTTTGGCGGCCGCGCGACGATCGACAGCCGGCCGGGCGGGGGTACGCGGGTCCACGCGGTTTTGCCGCTCGAGGTGGACAGCGACGAGCCGCTAAGTTGAGTGCTCGTAGCGGGTAAAGGCGGCCGAGCGGGCGCTGCTATCCTCGGCGCGAGGCTCGGTTTATAATTGCCGTTTTCTGCCCTCCTTTCGAGCAGCAGCGCGCCCCAGGCAGCGCGGCTCCTCCGCTGAATTGGTCCTTTGCAACTGGAGACTGTTATGCGCATCAAGACGGCCCTGCTGCTGCTCGTCTGCTTTCCCCTGACCGCGATCGCGGCCGAGAAGCCCGCGCCGATCCGGGCGCTGATGGTAACCGGCGGCTGTTGCCACGATTACGAACAGCAAAAGAAAATCCTCAGCGAAGGCATCGCCCAGCGTGCCAACGTCGAGTGGACGATCGTTCACGAAGGCGGATCGAGCCTCGACCACAAGGTTTCGATCTACAAGAACAAAGATTGGGCGAAGGGCTACGACGTCGTGGTGCATAACGAATGTTTCGCCGATGTGAAAGACGTGGAGTTCATCCACGCCATTACCG
>CAYZVT010000397.1:0-4119 GCA_964481585.1 uncultured Pirellulales bacterium | reverse complement strand
AATCCCGTCTCCCGCTCTCCTAAAAGAAAAAGCCTGCGCCGCATCCGTGCGGAGCAGGCTTTTTTGTGCGCTCGCGCGTAGACAGGAGGATCGGGGACCGGAGTACACCAGCCTTTCCCTTCTCGCGGTGATGCACCTCTTTTTCGCCTGTCGCCCAGGCCCCCTTAGCCGCTCTGGCGCGACAGGAAAACGCACCGCGCGCTCGAAGGATCGGGGACTGGAGCCGGGCGTTTTTTGGCTGGCCGCTGACCGCTATCTGCTATTCCCCCCGCGCGGGAAGGAAGCGCTCGCCCCGGCGTCTTGTGCCCTGGCGAATCTGGCTGATAATGGCTCCTAATACCAAAGGCGATGGAAATTAGGAGCTTCGATGGACTACAAACAGACGTTGGGACTGCATGCGCCGGGCCAGCCGGTCGATCTGGTCGGGGAGCGGCGGCGGCTGGTCCGCTACATCAATTTGCAACTGATTGCCAGCGGCCTCCCTTCGGCGCTCGATGAGCAGGATTTTGAATTTACCGAGGTTGCCAAAGGGCTGCTCGACAACTACCACGAGAAGTCCCGGCTGCTCGAAGGGCATCGTGCCCCGGTCGATGCGCGGATCGAGGCGTTTCTGAACGACCACTTCCGCGATCTGGAGCTGGACGAGCCGCTCCGGCTGCCGAGCCAGACGCTGGTGCTCGATCAGCACGGCGTCGCGCGGACGCTCTCCTTGCCGGCCGACGGCGACACCTTTCGCAGCGAACTGCTCAGCTCGTACCGCGCCAAAAACGGCGTGCTGCACAACCCACTCAGCGACCGCCGCACCACCAAGGGCACGTTCCACGTCGCCGAAGGCGGGCTGACGATCCCGGCCGACAAGAAGCGCGTGCCCCGGGCGACCTTCGTCGCGCTCTTTCGCCGCGCGCTCCAGCCGCCGCCGGAGTTGACGGTGCTTCCCTTCACGGCCAATCGTCCCGAGCCGGCGCGGACGTTCGTGTCGCTTTTGATTCGGCCGATCGTCTGTCCCGCCGTGCCGGGCGTGTGCAGTGAAAAGCGGATGGAAGTGCGTTTCTTCGCTCCCGGCACGCTCGTGAGCAATCTCGACTTCGTCGAGTCGATCTTCGGCAATGCCGGCGATCCGTTCATCCCGCGCAACGACGCGGGGCTGGATGTGGAGCACTGGACCGGACATACCGGCGCGGTGATCCTCGCGCCGCACTTGGTCCGCCTTACCAAAAAAGAAGTCGGCCTGCCCCACTTCGACGACGCCACGCCCGCGCAGCGGCGCGATGGGATGTGCTGGCGAACGGAAGACGAACTCTATAACGACGGCACGCCGTTCAAGCTCACCTGCCGCACCGAGGCGGGCGTAATCGTCACGCTCATCGCCGACAACTACTTCGGATACTGTAAGAAAGAAGTCAAAACGCAGATCAGCTACGCCGCCAATCTCTACGGCAATGTCGAAGAAGAACACGCCGGCGGGACGCTGGCCTTTCCGAGCTACAATCTCGGCGAGGAGTTTTTAGCAAACAGCCAGCGCTACAACGGACGCACCTTCGACGACGTTGCCCGCGACTACGCCGACACGATCGACGTGCAACCGGCCGGCTACGGGGTGGACAAGCGCTATCCCGATCTGGTTTATATTCCCGAAAACGCGCGGGCGACGCTGGCCCATCAGCGGATCGTTTGGACGCGCGCTGCTCAGGAGCAGAGCATCCCGCTCTTGCCCGGCAAGGTCTACATGACCCCGTCGGGCTACAAGCTGCGGATGGAGAAACACCCCGAAGCGCCGACCTGGCGGTTGATCGGCACGGTCGGCGAAGGGACATTTTGCCACAAGCCCTGTACGGTGAGCGGCGGCGGCAAGAGCGAAATCAGCAAGTCGCTCGTCGACTACATGCTCTACGGCCCCATCTTCGTCGCCGACCTCGAAGAGGACCTGAACTACGTCGAGGAGATCTTTCATAAGGATTATTCCACGCGCTGGCGTTCGGAGCGGCGGCCCGACTATTCGGAGCAATCGGCCCGCTCGATTCTCGATCCGCAGCGGACGCTCGGCAGCGTGATCAAACTGCTCACGCCGTCGGAGGACTACACCGACGAGTACAACGCCTGGCTCGCTTCGATTCCGAACTACGTCTACGCGATCGTCTACGTCATCAAGCGTTTTCAAAAGCCCGAGTGGAACGGCAACTGGCGCGACCACTTTAGCGTGGACATTGTCAACGGATTTCCGGGGCATGAACTGAAGTACGACGAGCGGAAGCTCGTGGGCAGTTACTTGCGCGTGGGGCTGCTCGGGCCGCAGGTGTGGCGGACGTACAAGCTGCGGCAGGATTTCGCCGCCGCCGCCAAGGTGCAGACCGAGGACGACATTAGCGCTTCGGTCGTCGTGCCGGCAAGCCAGCTCGCGCATCTTGATCCGCACCATCAGGCGCCGAGCTACAAGTTCGTCACGAACTGCGAATCCCGCCTCTTTCAGCGCCCCGACGACGCGATCCATCGCGGGCTGGATAAACAGGCCGAATCCGACCTGGCGCAAGAGAACAACTTTATCTCCAACTTCGAGCCGCTCTCGCGCGATGCGCTGCGCGAGATGTTCACCTACGTGGTCGATCTCGACAAATTCACCGAGCCGATGCAGCGGCTGCTGCGCTCGGCGCTGGACGACCATAGCAGCTACGTCGTCTGCTCCTCGGTGCCGCGCCTTATCGACGGCAAGCCGAGCAAAAACCCCCGCTACCTGCAAACGCGGCCCGATCTGGTGCGGCCGATGGACGCCTACGTCGCCGAACAGGGGACGCGGCTGTTCCGCGCCATTCCGGCCGACAAGCCGGTTCCGATGCCGGTGGGCGCGGTGCTGTTCGGTCGTCGCAACAACCCGCCCGATTCCGAGCAGGGCATCCGCAGCCTCGCGGTTTATAGCCCGATCCATTATCAAGAGCTGCCCGAACTATTCATGGATTTTATTTGCTCCTTGACGGGCAAAAGTCCTTCGACGACGGCGGCCGGCAGCGAAGGGGCGCTCACCAAAGGTCCTTTTAACGCGCTGCGGCCGACGGCCGACTTGAACACGGCGCTGGTCAGTTACATCCTCACCGATCTGGCCGGCTTTTCCACCGCCGCCGGTCACATCGGCCCGAAGATCAACGTCGGGCACGACATCAGTTTGCTGATCCCCGAAATCTGGTGCCGGCTGACACCGGAAGAACGCGATCCGAGATTGATGATCGAAGCGGGACTGCTCGAACGGCTCGAAGATTTTCAGCATCAAGGCGAAACGATTCTCGCCAGCCGGCTGGGCTACCGCATCACTTACCAGTTCGTGCGCCGTTACTTTGGCCGCGTCTTCGATAATCCGAACAAGGTGTTCGACCAAACGCTGCTCAAGCCCGAGACGCAGGATCTCGACTCCTTCGCCGACGGCATCAAGTACATCACCGAAGCCCACCAGCGCGTCGCGCGGCAATACTTCGACGACGGCTCGATCGAGGATGCCTGTCCGCCGCTGCGGGCATTGCTGCACATCATGGCCCACGGCTCGTACGAGGGCAAAGACGTGCGGCACCCCGAGGTGCGCTCGCTCTTTACGCGCGAGTACCTGTTGGAAAGCGACTGGTATGCCGCCCGGCTGGAAGCGAAGCAGCAGCGCGACACGGCACTCTGGAAGCGGCACGTCGCCTATTTAGAAGAATTTTTAGCCCAGCCGAGCCACCAGGACGTGGCCGAGCGGCTGGCGATTCCGGCCCGGCTGGAACTTGCCCGGAACGAACTCGACCGAGTGCGAGCAGCGAGCTACCGCAAAACCCTCCGCGGCGCGCTCGGCGCGAGCACCGTTTGAGAGTTAGCTTTTAGCTATCAGCTAGTAGCTTTTAGCTATCAGCCGTCAGCGGCAAGAACGTCATTCCCGCGCAGGCGGGAATCCAGGCTTTCGGGTCCACTCTCTGGATTCCCGCCTGCGCGGGAATGACGGAGCCTCACGCCCCCGCTTTCCGCTTTCATTTTTCCGCCTTCCGCCCTCCGCCTTCCCAAAAAAACTGCTCTTGCCTCATTTTTCCACCACGCCGCATAATCGCGGGTGTTGACAAGCAAGGACGCTGCGGCAGGAAGCTCGGCGGCGGCTTGTCGGCCGAC
>CAYZVT010000396.1:0-4136 GCA_964481585.1 uncultured Pirellulales bacterium | reverse complement strand
CTCGCCGGCGAGCAACGCTCGCCGGTCCCACTTATGACCCCCTCTTCCCGACTACGAATCGGCACGCGCGGCAGTTTGCTCGCCCGCTGGCAAGTCGACTGGGTCGCCGCGCAGCTCACGGCGCTCGGCGTCGAGGTGGAACTGGTGCCGATCGCCACGCAGGGCGACCTTCAACAGTCGGGGCCGATCGAAGCGATTGGCACGCTCGGCGTCTTCACGAAAGAAATCCAGCGGGCCTTGCTCGACCACGAAATCGACCTGGCGGTGCATAGCCTCAAAGACCTGCCGACCGAGCCGGTGCCGGGGCTGAGCTTGGCCGCCGTACCGCCCCGCGAAGCGGCGGGCGATGCGCTGATTGCGCGACAGGCGTCGTCGCTCGAACAGTTGCCCAAGCGAGCCGTCGTGGGCACGGGCAGCCAGCGGCGGCGCGCGCAACTGCTTGCCGCGCGGCCCGATCTGCAAATGGTCGACATTCGCGGCAACGTCGATACGCGCATCAAAAAACTCGACGCCGGCGAGTTTGACGCCATCGTGCTCGCCGAAGCTGGGCTGCGACGACTCGGACTGGCCGACCGCATCACCCAAGTCTTGCCCAAGTCGCTTCTCCTGCCGGCCGTCGGCCAAGGCGCGCTCGGCTTGGAAACGCGCAGCGACGACGAGACGACCCGCACGGCCGCCTCGCAACTCGACGATCCGCAAACGCATCAAGCGGTCGTGGCCGAACGTGCCTTGCTCTTCGCGCTGCGCGGTGGGTGCATGGCTCCGGTCGGCGCTTGGGGAAGAATCGAATCCGGTCGGCTAACGCTTTCCGCCGTGGTGCTCAGTTACGACGGCAGCCAGCGGCTTTCGGCCACCTCCACCGCCCCGCCGGAGGAGGCTGCGGCGCTCGGCCGGCGCGTTGCCGACGAACTTCTTGCGCAAGGCGCGACGGCGCTGATCGAACAGGCGCGGCGGCGGTAGCGTGGTGGTTGCCGCGAAGGCTGCCTGGGGAATCTCCTGGCTCTGACGCTGCGTGCTCGGGCGCTTGGGTCGCTCCAAGTGCCGCATTTTGTCGCGGCACACCTCGCCGTTTGCAGCTTCCTCCCGTTTTCCGGCAATCTTCATCGCGCCCCCGGCGGCAATCGGGTATAACTAAGCGATGAACCAGGGACGCTAGCGGGGCCGGCGTGGTACGGCCAGGCAGAGCTAGCTGGAAAGGAAGCGACTCGGATGACGGCGGATAACCGTGAGACGCTCGACGCGACCTTGGAGCTGTCGGTCGAAGATGCCGACACGCTCTGCGCCGTGCTCACGGAGCACATCCGCGCAGCTCAGGCGGCGGGCGAGCAGGGCGAATACCGGCAGCGAATGCTGCGCGTCCGCGACGCCTTGCTTGCGGCACTAGCCGCCGCCGGAGCGACGGGCGAGCGCGTCCTGCTCAATTTAGCTCCGGTGGAGGCCGTCTGCCTGCTGTTCTTGGTCCACGACGTGATGGCCCAGTTCCCCGACTGCCCGACGGACGAGGCGTTCGATGTGGAACGTGCCCTGCGGCTGAGCCACGAGATGGTGACCGTCGAGAGGATGCAACTGCTATAGTTGCCGCAGCGGTCGGCGACCTTGCCGCCTCTTTTGCACCAACCGAGCGCAGTCTTCGCATCCCTGCCGCGTCTCACCCGAGAGACTTGGGCAAGCTAGCCTTCACGGCCCCAACGGGGCCGAACTCGACAACCCAGGGCGCAGTCCTGGGAAACGGCAGGCGCAATAGAACGCAATAGAAGGGGTGAAAAGCGCTGGAATCGGGGAAGGCCCAACGGGCCGTCATGCGAGAGTTCATTGGTGGCGGGCCGTTGGGCCTTGCGCTGTTGGTTTTTCCCTCCCTGTTTGTCGCGTCCCGCTGCGCCCAGGGCTAGCGAGCATCGCCCCCTTGGGGCGAGAGGGAGCCGCGGCCTTACAGGGGGCGCGCTCTAGCGCGTGGATGCGCCTTCTCGTAAGCGGCCCGTAGGTTCGCCGTGCTGACGTGCGTGTAGATCTGCGTGGTGACGAGGCTCTTGTGGCCGAGCAGTTCTTGCACGCTGCGGATGTCGGCGCCGCGATCGAGCAGGTGCGTGGCAAAACTGTGCCGCAACGTGTGCGGCGTCGTGCGGTTGTCGAGTCCGCTCGCGGCGAGATGTTTTTCCAACATCCGGCCCACGCTGCGCGTGGTGAGCCGCCGCCCGAACTTGTTGACGAACACCGGCGCCAGCCGCCCTTGTCCTTCGCTAGCGGAAAGCTGCCGCACGGCGAGCCAGCGCTGGAGCGCTTGAACGGCGTAGGAGCCAAGCGGCGCGATCCGTTCGCGGCGGCCCTTGCCGCGCACGCGCACGATCGCTTGGTGCAGATCGAGATCGCCGTCGTTCAGCCCAACCAGCTCGCTGACGCGCAAGCCGGCCGAATAGAGCGTTTCGAGGATTGCCCGGTCGCGCAGCCCCATCGGCTGCTTGGCGGGCGGCGCTTCGAGCAGCCGGCCCACGTCGTCGGTCGATAAGAAGTGGGGCAGCGCTTTCGTCTTGCGCGGGTTGCGGAGCGCTTTGGCCGGGTTGCCCGTCGCCCAGCCTTGCCGCTGTCCAAAGCGAAAGAAGCTGCGCAGCGACGCGAGCCGGCGGGCGATCGTGCTTTTGGCGTAGCCGGCTTCGCTCAGCGCGGCCGCGTAGGCTCGCAGATCGAGCATCGTGATCTGCTCCGGCTTCGGGCAATACCCATAGCCATCGCTGAGCCAGTCGACGAGCGCCATCAAGTCTTCGCGGTAGCTTTTGAGCGTCAGCGGCGAGGCGTTTCGCTCGACACTCAGATACCGCAGAAATTGGCCGACCGCTTTTTGCATGAGTCCCGGCGCTAGAACAACTCGTCGGTGTCCGAGGGCTGCGGCAGATTGAAGCGCGAGCCGCTCTGAACCTGCTGCGCTTCGGCGCGCAGTTTTTGGCTCAATACCGCCGCGTCGTACCAGGTAAAGGTTAGCTCGGGATTGGACGCAAAGCGGCCGAACGTCCGCAGAGCCTCGGCCCGATGCGAATCGTCATACAAAAAGATGTAGCGTTCCGCGCCTTTCACCAGAGCAAGAACATTCAGGTCTTGTGTCACGAGAGTACCATTCCGGTGGGAGTTTCGTGGCGAGTGAGTGCTGCCGGGAGGGCGGGTCGGATAAGTGTCTTATCGGTCATCCGGCCACCGCCACACCACTCGCGATTCGGCGGCTCCGCCGCGCGCGGTGAGCATCTCGGCGATGTGCAGATGGCAGCAGAAGCGGATAAAATCATCGCTCCGCTGGAGATAGGTTTGCCAACCGCCGTAGCGAGCTTCTTCACGAAAGAAGACGTAGTTCTCCAGCGCTTCGGTGAACGAAGCATCGTTGCCATGATAGATGTTTGTATGCGTCAAGACCGGCGCGTAACTCGGCTCGCACGGAGGCGGAACGGCGGAAGGCCCCGGCGGCACAAACCCGCGTGGATCAGGCCAGCCCGGCGGCGGCGCAACGCCTGGGGCGGCCGCGAGCGAGGCTTCGTGCCCGGTCGGCTCGACGGGGACGGCTTCCACTTCTTCCGGCATGGGGAGCAGTTCTGGCTCGGCCGGCGGCGGCGGGACCAGCAGCGCCTGGCAGTCGGGCGTTTGGGTCGCCATCTGGGCTTTGGCCAAGGCAAACTCCGCCTCGTAGACCAGCGGCGCGGGAATGTACTCCTCCTCCGGCGTGCCCCACGGCAGCCCGTAGCCGGCCGGAATCGGGTGATAGCCAGGATTGGCCGACCACCACTCCACCCGGATTCCGCAGCGCGGCGGGTAGTAGGGCGAAAACTCGGTGACGGTGCCGATAACGACAGCATCAACGCCGAGGATCTGCGCAAGCTGGCGAGCCTGTCCCGGCTTGTTGAGCGCGAGCTGGTGGCGGATCATCGCCTCCTCCACCACGTTGACCGGCACGACCTCGAAGCCGGGCGTCGCTTGCAGCTCGTTGTAGTAGGCAATGGCGAAGGCCCGCCCATCGACCGTCTTCTCGTCGCTCTGGTTGAAAAACGGCGCGACCGCGACTCGGCTGAGCTGCGGAAACGGGTTGTGCACGACCGGCTGGTGGCTGACGTCGGGCACGATCATGCTGCAGCCCGTGAGAGCCGACAGCATCAAAATGG
>CAYZVT010000395.1:0-4170 GCA_964481585.1 uncultured Pirellulales bacterium | reverse complement strand
ATCCCGCCGCTAAACAGTGCAGGAAATCCTCTAACGCTGCAATCGGCTAACGTGTTACCAGGCTTTGAGCTTGTGGCTTGTCGCCTGTAGCTCGCAGCCCGCAGCTTCCTCACTCCACGCTTTCGCAGGGAATCTTACGGTCGATGCGGCGCAGCAGGCCGCGCAGAACGCGGCCCGGGCCGATTTCGTAGAACTGGTCGTGGCCTTGGTCGAGCAGGTAGCGCATCGAGTCTTCCCAGCGCACCGGGCTGACGACCTGCCGGACGAGCAGTTGGCGGATTTCGTCGGGGTCGTCGTGCGGTCGTGCATCGACGTTCGAGATGACGGGAATTTTGGGCTTGCGCATCGGCACATCGGCCAGGGCAGCCGCCAGTCGCTCGACGGCCGGCTCCATGATCGGCGTGTGAAACGCGCCGGCAACCGCGAGCGGGATGGCCTTGATCGCTCCGGCTTTTTCCGCCAGTTCGGCCACCCGTTCGCAGGCGGCGTTGGTGCCCGAGACGACGATGTTGCCAGGGCAGAGCATGTTGGCGATTTGGAGCGTCTCGCCCCCGCGAGCTTGCTGGCAAAGGTCATCGACCTGCACCCGCTCCAGCCCCAGGATGCTCACCATGCCGCTGGGGGTCTGGTCGGCGGCGTCTTGCATTGCTTGGCCGCGCTGCTGAACGAGCCGCAGCCCGGATTCAAAATCCATCACCCCGGCAAAAACCATCGCCGTATACTCGCCCAAGCTCAAGCCCGCCGCCGCTTCGCAGGAGAGCACCACATCGGGCGACTGGCTACGGAGCGATTCGAGTGCCGCGAGGCTCGTGACGAACAGGGCCGGCTGACTGTGAACGGTTGAATCCAGGTCTTCGGCCGGCCCCTCGAAGCAAAGCTTCGCCAGATCGTAGCCGAGCACCTCGCCCGCCCGCTCAAACAGCGCCCGCGCAGCAGGCAGCGTCTCGGCGAGCGGTTGGCCCATGCCGACTTTCTGCGCACCTTGGCCGGGAAAGAGAAAAGCGATCTTGGTCACGGGTAGGAAGCTACTAGCTGTCAGCGATCAGTAGTCAGCGATCAGCGTGCCTTCGGCCCAAAGCCGGCTTTCCGCTTTCCGCTTTCCGCTTTTTTACTCCGCCTTCCACTACTCCTCGGTCTCCACGACCGTGCGGCCCATATAGTAGCCGCAGTTGGGGCAGACGACGTGCGTCGGCACGGCGGTGCTGCATTTGGGGCAGCTTTGCAACTGCCGCGGCTTGAGGGCATCGTGAGCCCGACGCGAACCGCTGCGGGCGTTGGAATGTTTGCGTTTTGGAACTGCCATGAGAGTGCTCTTGCCTGCTCAGCAGGCGGCAAAAATGCCAGAAAAACCGAAAAATACCGCATCCCGAAGCGGGGGTAAACGAACCATCGTAGACTTGCCCGGTGAGGGTGTCAATGGGAGGCGGAGCAGACGATGGGCTCTCCATTGCCGGTCGGTCGGCGCGTTAGCGGGCCTAGCGAGTGTCCCAGGTTCCGGTTGTCGGCGGAAGTAATCGGAAATCAAAAAACCTGCAAAAGGGACGACAGCGGTTGTTGTATCGGTTCCCCCCAGTTAGCTTAAACCCGACTGGCAAATGTGGTTGTCGTGCTGCGGAACGCAGGCATCACCAACGAGGGAATTTATGAATCTTGCCACCGTGTCCAAGCCCGCCGCTCGGCTCCCCTTTCTGGCGATGCTACTGCTTCTCCTTCTCCAGATAGCTCCGGCGTCGGCCGTCGAGCTTCGGCCGGGTGACATCGTGGCGACCGATCATTCCCTAGGCGCGGTGATTAGAATCGACCCGCTGACCGGAGACCGCACGATTCTCTCCAGCAACTCGATTGGAAGCGGTCCGGTAATGACGTCTCCGAGGGGCGTTGCGGTCGAGGCCGGCGGGAGCCTACTGGTCGCGGATTACGCCACGCATTCGATTCTTCGGGTTGATCCCGCCACGGGAGATCGCACTGCTGCTGGCAGCATGGCCTATCCTCTCGCGGTGGCCCTGGATCGGAATGGAGCGATTTTCGCGTCGGGCGCGGGAAAGCCTCGTATCTCTAAAATTGACCGGGTAACAGGAAGTACGCTGAAATCCTTCGAACTCACCGATATCTCTGTCCCTAGAGGCATTACATTCGACAACAGCGGTCGTCTGCTCGTGACTAATGGCCGCAGCTTTACTCTTTTCGAGATTGATTTAAACACGGAGGCGGCAACACCTTTTTCCTCATCGTCCATCGGTTCGGGACCAAGTTTAAAAGGAGGACTGAATGGTATTGCGACGGACGCCAGCGGTACGGTTCTGGTCCCAAGTCCCGCTTTTCTCGCGATTCTTGCCGTCGATTTTGAAACCGGCGACCGCGCGGTCGTTTCCGATTTCACCACCGGCGCTGGAATGGCGTTTAGTTATCCTGTCGACATCGCACTGGAGCAAGATGGACAACTTCTTGTCTCCGATCACGGCTTGAACGCCATCTTCCGAGTTGATCCGGTATCGGGTGACCGGACGATTCTCTCTGGCGCGGGAGTCGGAAGTGGGCCGGAGTTTGAGAGTCTTCGACGCATCGCCGTCGTGCCCACGGCAGGCTCCGATCAGGCATCGGTCCCGGAGCCGAGCACGCTGCTGTTGCTGATTGCCGGCTTGCTGGCGGCGCGATGCCACTGGCGCGAGCGCCCGTGCCGCGCCAATCTTGGTCGACCGTGAGTTAGCTCGCGCTGCGATCCTGCCGCAAAACTCTCTTGGCCGGGCCTCAGGAGAACCGCTGTCGGCCTCTCTCCCAGTTCGGCACGGGCGAGACGCCCGTGGCACCCAGCGTTTGGAAGTGCGGCTCCGTCACGAAAACAGCCGCCGCTGGGGGACTTCGTCCTCGGGGCGGGGCACCGCTCCCAGATGGCTGAAGCCTTCGTCGGTCAGCCGGCGGCCGCGCGGCGTGCGGACGAGCAGTTCGCTGCGGAGCAGAAACGGCTCGACTTCGTCGATCAGCGTATCGACGGCCATGTTCAGCGTGTGGGCGACCGCCTCGACGCCGACCGGGCCGCCATCGAAGACGCGGAGAATCGTTTCCAGATACTTGCGGTCCTGGTCGTCCAGCCCCAGGACATCAATGCCGAGCATTGCCAACGCTTCGAGCGTCAGCCGGTGCGTGATCCGCCCGTCCGCCCGGCTGGTGGTGTAGTCGCGGACCCAACGGAGGCGGTTGTTGGCGATTCGCGGCGTGCCCCGGCTGCGACGGGCGATCTCGACGGTCGAATCCTCGTCAATCGGCGAGGCGAGCTTTTTGGCGTTGCGGCGGACAATCTCGGCCAGTTCATCGACGGTGTAGAAGTCGAGATGCTCGCGGACCTGGAAGCGGTCGCGCATCGGCGCCGAGATCAGCCCGGTGCGGGTCGTCGCGCCGATGAGCGTGAACGGCCGCAGGGCCATGTTGATCGTCCGCGCGTTGACCCCCTCGCCGAGCGTAATATCGACGCGAAAGTCTTCCATCGCCGGATACAAGAATTCCTCCACCGCCTTCGGCATGCGGTGGATTTCGTCGATGAACAGCACCGAGCCTTCTTCGGCGTTCGTCAGATACGGCAGCAGATCCTTGGGAGCGGCCAGCGCCGCGCCGCTGGCGATTTGAAACCCCACGCCCAACTCGCGAGGGATACAGGTCGCAAAGGTCGTCTTGCCCAGTCCCGGCGGGCCATCAAAGAGCACATGCCCGAGCGGCTCGCCCCGCTTTTTGGCGGCATCGACGGCAATCTGGATCCGCTCGTAGACCTTCCGCTGTCCGACCATGTCGCCCATCCGCTGGGGACGCAGATCGCGCTCGTCGTCCGAGAAGTCCGAACTGCCGGTAAGAATCGCTTCGCGAGCCATCGCGCGCTTGGGTGGGCAAGTGGTGAACGGGTGTTCCTGTGCTCTGATAACTATATCAAAGCGAGCCGCTGCGGGGTAGGGAATGCCGCCGGCGCAGTCAGGATGTAAGGGCGCTGGGAGAGCGACGGGTGGCGGGGGCGCACCGCGAGGAGCGGAAACCCCCGGTGGCGCAAGAAAGCGGAAAGCGGAAAGCGGGAGGACGCGCTTGCGCCGGAGTCTGCGGGGGCTTCCGCGCCGCGCGGGGCGCCCCCCCCACCCCACCCCCAATCAAAAAACAAAATCCACCAACCCCCACCCGGGGGTTGCGCAT
>CAYZVT010000394.1:0-4197 GCA_964481585.1 uncultured Pirellulales bacterium | reverse complement strand
GTGCTAGCAGTGCTAGCAGAATGCTGGAGCTACCGCCATGACTATCGTGCCGCCGCAGCGGGATCGCCGGAAACTGCTCGAACAGTTGGAGCAGCAAGTCCAGCAGCTTGAGCAAGCCGGGCGTCCTCGGGCGCGGCCGGCGATCCGGAGCGGCTGCGCGGCACTAGATGGGCTGTTGCCGCAGCAGGGTTTTCGCCCGGGGACGCTCGTGGAATGGCTCGCCCTCCCCGGCGGCGGCGCGACGACGATGGCCCTGTTGGCAGCTCGCGAAGCGTGCCGCCAAGGAGGCGCGTTGGTCGTAGTCGATCGCCCTGGGCGGTTCTATCCGCCGGCGGCAGCGGCTTGGAAACTCGACCTGCGGCGGGTGATTCTTGTGCGGCCGCAAAGCGAGACGGACGAGCACTGGGCCTGCGACCAAGCGCTCCGCTCGCCGCAAGTGGCGGCGCTGCTCTGCTGGCCCGAGCGACTCGACAGCCACACGTTCCGCCGTTGGCAACTGGCCGCCGAGGCCTCCGGCACGCTGGGGCTTTTGGTGCGCGGGCTGGCTGCCCGCCGTGAACCCTCCTGGGCCGACGTGCGGTGCCTGGTCGAACCGCGCGCGGGCAAGGCCGAGCAAGGCCGCCGTTTACAGCTACACCTGCTTCGCTGTCGCCACCGCTCAAGAGAAGGATGCGTGGAGGTGGAGCTAGAGAGCCTGCAGCGCTCGGTCGCAGGCACGGGCGTCTCAACCTCTCCCAGCGCAGCAAGCTAACCACGGATGGCGGTATGCGCGCCTTATGTCTTTGGCTCCCCGACTGGCCGATTCAGCGACTCGCTGCCAAACAAGCTCTCTTGCGCGGCCAGCCGCTTGTGCTGCACGCCGCGCACGCGCGGGGAGGCGTGCGCGTGGTGGCCGCTTCGGAGGCGGCGCGGCGTCTGGGCGTGCAAGTTGCGATGCCGCTGGCCGAAGCCACCGCGCTCGCCAAGCGGCAAACGCGCGGCGGCCAGAAATCTCTTGTGGTGCAAGAGGCCGATCCGTTGGCTGATCGCCAGGCACTCGTGCAGTTGGCGCAGTGGTGTCAGCGCTACAGTCCCTTGGTCGGACTGGAAGAGGCCGCCGCGCCGGAGAGTTTGTTTTTTGATGTGACGGGGCTAGCGCCGCTCTTTGGGAGCGAGCAAGCCCTGGCCGAGCGTGCGGCGGGCGAGTTGGCCGCGCGGCATCTGAGCGTGCGGATCGCGATTGCCGACACGCTCGGCGCAGCCTGGGCCGTCGCGCACTATTCGTTTCGGGCGACCGCGCCCCAGATCGTCACGGCGGGCGAACAAGCGGCCGCGCTTGCGCCGCTACCGCTGGCGGCCTTGCGCTTGCCGAAAGAGGTTCTTGAGCCGCTTGCCCGGCTGGGGATCGAGCAGATCGACGAGCTGCTCGCGCTGCCGCGCGGCAGTTTGCAAAGCCGGTTCGGAGCGGAACTGTTACTGCGGCTCGATCAAGCGCTGGGGGCGGCCGGCGAAGTGTTTACCGCCGTCTACCCACCGCCGCAGTTTTCGGCCGCGTGGACGCTCGAATACGCGACCGAGCGGCGCGAGATGATCAACTTTGCGCTGGAACATCTGATCGCCCGCGTTGCCGCACAATTAAGTGAAGCCGGTCGTGGCGCGACCCAGCTCCGCTGCCGCTTCGGCGGTGAGCGCGAATTGGTGGCGACGCTGGAAGTGGGGCTATTTCGGCCCAGCGCGCTGCCACGCCATCTGTGGGAACTGGTGCGGATGCAACTGGAGCGGACGATACTCCGGCAGCCGATCGCGCAAATTGAAGTGCAAGCGGTGCGCTCGGCACGCTTGGCCGCGCGGCAGCAGGAACTCTTTGCCACCGAGCAGGGCCGTACCGACGCGCAGCAGCTTGCGCTGCTGGTCGATCGGCTCGCCGGACGGCTAGGCTCTCAGGCGGTGTTGCAGGTGCATCTGCGCCCCGAAGCGCAGCCGGAGCGCGCGTGGCGCGCTGAGCCGCTGATCGACCGCTCCGCGGACGCTCGTCGCAGTTCTGCGCCGCAGTGGCTATTGCCGCTGCAGCGTCCGCTGTGGCTGCTGCCGCGTCCGCTGCCGCTGGAAGAAGTCGTGCTGGCCGAGACCGGCCCGCCCCGGGCGTTTCGTGTGGGGGACACGCGGCACGAGACCGCCCGCTACTGGGGCCCCGAGCGGATCGAAAATGGCTGGTGGCGTCGCCGCACGGCCTGCCGCGATTACTACCGCCTCGAAACCACCTGCGGCCAATGGCTGTGGATCTACCAACACCTCAACCGCCACCGCTGGTTCTGCCACGGAGAATTTGACTAAAGCCCCACCCATCCTTCTTCCGCCCTCCGTCTTCCGCCTTTCCCACTCCGCCTTCCCATGTACGCCGAACTCCACTGCAAAACCAACTTCTCCTTTCTCGAAGGCGCTTCGCACCCGGGCGAACTGGTCGAGCAGGCCGCGGCGCTGGGCTATGCGGCGCTGGCGATCACCGATCGCAATAGCCTAGCGGGCGTCGTGCGCGCGCATGGCATGGCGAAGGATGTGGGCCTGAAGATTTTGATTGGCGCGGAGATGACGCCCCGCGACGCGCCGCCGGTCGTGTTGTGGGCGATCGACCGCCGCGGCTACGGCCGGCTCGCGCGGCTGATTACGCTCGGCCGCCGGCAAGCCCCGAAGGGCGAGTGCCGCTTTACGCTCGACCAGCTTGCCCAACATGCCGAGGGACTCTTGGCCGGTGTGCTGCCGCGTCCGCCGCAAATCGCCAGCGAGCGGCAGAGTGACGAGGCGGCGCTCGTGCAGTTTCTTGAGCACCATCTTTCGCAGTTACACCAGTACCGCGAAATGTTTGGCGATCGGCTGTCGCTCTTGGCAGAACTGCACCTGGGGCCGGACGACCGCCGGCGGCTGCAAGCGCTGCGCGAGCTGGCCCAGACGCACCGGGTGCCGCTGGCGGCAGCCGGCGATGTGCATTACCACGTTGCCCGTCGGATGCCGCTCCATAACGTGCTCACGGCCGTGCGTCACGGCATCACGGTCCACGAAGCGGGAGAGCGGTTTTTTCCCAATGCCATTCGCCACCTGCAATCGCCCGCGCAGCTTGCGGCCACATTTGCCGCCGCGCCAGAGGCGGTGGAGCGAACGCGGGCGATCGCGGAGCGGTGCGTGTTTTCACTCGACGAGCTGCGCTATGAATATCCCGAAGAACTTGCCCCACCCGGCAAGACGCCGATGGAGCACTTGCGTGCGCTCGCTTGGAAGGGAGCCCAGCAGCGCTACCCAGGCGCGATTCCGGACAAGGTGCGCAGGCTCGTCGAGCATGAACTGGCGCTGATCGAATCGCTGCGCTACGAAGCCTATTTTCTCACGGTGTGGGATTTGGTGCGGTTCGCCCGCTCGCGGGGGATCTTGTGCCAGGGGCGCGGTTCGGCGGCAAACTCGGCCGTCTGCTATTGCCTGGGCGTTACGTCGGTGGACCCCGAGCAACTCGATTTGCTCTTTGAGCGCTTCATCAGCCGCGAGCGGAATGAAGCCCCCGACATCGACATTGATTTTGAGCACGAGCGCCGCGAGGAAGTGCTGCAATATCTGTACGACAAATACGGCCGCGAGCGGACGGGTATGACGGCCGAGGTAATCTGCTACCGGCCCCGCTCCGCCGCGCGCGATGTGGGCAAGGCGCTGGGCCTGTCGCTCGATCGGGTCGATGCCCTCGCCAAGAGCCTGGAAGGCCACCGCAGCGAACCGGAGCTTGCCGAGCGCTGCCAAATGAGCGGGATTGATCCCGAGTCACGGATCGGCCGTCAATTGATTACGCTGGTCCAAGACCTGCTCGGCTTTCCCCGCCATCTGGGTCAGCACGTGGGCGGCATGGTCATGACGCAAGGCCCGCTCTGCGAACTGGTGCCGATCGAAAACGCGGCCATGCCCGAGCGGACGGTGATTCAGTGGGACAAGGACGATCTGGACGAGCTGGGCATCCTGAAAGTCGATTGTCTCGCGCTCGGCATGCTCACGGCAATTCGCAAATGTTTTCAGTTGGTTCACGAGCACACTGGCCGCAAGCTCACGCTGGCTAACATTCCACCGGATGATGAGGCGGTCTACGACATGATCTGCCGCGCCGACACGCTGGGCGTCTTTCAGATCGAAAGCCGGGCGCAGATGAGCATGCTCCCGCGACTGCGGCCGCGCTGCTTTTACGAT
>CAYZVT010000393.1:0-4219 GCA_964481585.1 uncultured Pirellulales bacterium | reverse complement strand
TCCTTGCGCGCCATGCTGTCCCTCCTAGACCACGCGTGCAGAATTCATCCAGAATTAGCGCGGCAGTATAGAGCAGGGCGCAGAAACGGGTCAACAGCGATCGGCGCGGGGGAGGGCGGAAGGCGGAAGGCGGAAAAGAAAAGCGGAAAGCGGAAAGCGGAAAGCGGAAAGCGGGCCTGGCGGCGAGGGCGGAAGACTTCTGACGGCTAATAGCTAACAGCTAATAGCTCCAGCGCCGCTGGCTAGTCTTCCATCACGTCGGCTTCGCGCTTTTTAGCCATTTCGTCGGCCTGGGCTTCGAACTTCTTCGTGAGGTCTTGGATCTCTTCTTTGGATTGATCGCGCTGGTCCTCGGAAAGTTCTTTGTCCTTTTCGGCCTGGTCGGCGGCTTTGTTGCCGTCGCGGCGGACGTTGCGGATCGAGATTTTGGCGTCTTCGCTCAACTCTTTGATCCGTGCGACGAGCTTTTTGCGCTGGTCGGTCGAGAGGGCGGGGACGTTGAGCCGGACGACCTTGCCGTCATTCTGCGGCGTCATGCCAAGATTGGCGGCCAGAATGCCCTTCTCGATGTCTTTCAGCGTGCCGGGATCGTAGGGGCGGATGACAATCTGCGTCGGCTCGGGGGCGCTGACCGAGGCTATCGACTTAAGCGGCGTCGGCGATCCATAAACGTCGACGCGGATCGAATCGACCAGACCGGGGTTCGCGCGTCCGGTGCGGATGCCGGCCAACTGTTGCCGGAGCACCGTGACCGCCTTTTCCATCCGCTCTTCCACGTCCAGTAAAATATCTTCAGCACTCATGGCGCGGGCCAGCCTTTCTTGCGTGGGGGGGGCTATTTTTCGACGGCGACCTTGCTGCTGATGAGCGTGCCGATGCGTTCGCCGCGGACCGCTTTCTCGATATTGCCTTCCTTGCGGTAGTTGAAAACCAGGATCGGCAGATCGTGCTCCATACACTGCGCGATGGCCGTGGTGTCCATCACCCGCAGGTTCTGGTCACGGACCTGCTGGTAACTCAGCTCGCGGTAGAGCACCGCATGCGGGTTTTTTTCCGGGTCATCGCTGTAGACGCCATCGACCTTGGTGGCCTTCATCAAAATGTCGGCGCCGAGTTCCAGCGCCTTCTGGGCGGCGGCCGTGTCGGTCGTGACAAACGGCGCGCCGGTGCCGCCGGCGAGAATCACGATCCGCCCCTTTTCCAAGTGCCGCTGCGCGCGGCGGCGAATGTACGGCTCGGCGGCCACGTCCATGCGAATCGAGCTGAGCAGCCGCGTGTTCGCCCCGAGCGATTCGAGCGCGTCTTGCAGCGCCAGACCATTAATCACCGTGGCGAGCATGCCCATGTAATGGGCGGTGGCTTCTTGGATGCTCGAACTGCCGGCGGTGAACTGCGCGCCGCGCAGGATGTTGCCGCCGCCGATGACGATAGCGATTTGCGTTCCTTGCTTGGCGGCCTGCGAGGTCTGCCGTGCGATGTGAACGACCTCTTGCATGCTGATGCCGCGCTCGCCGGCATGGACGAAACTTTCGCCCGAGAGTTTCAAGATCACGCGGCGGTAGCGATTCCGTTGTGGCTCAGCGTCGTTCATGGCAGCGGCTTCTCGAAATCAGACAAGGGGGACACCGAAACAACTATCTCGATCCGCCTTCTCCCCCGGCCGTCGCCGCCCGGCAGCGCTTCGGGCGGCCGGGCGACGCACCGGAGAAAGTTTGCCAGGGGGTGCTACTTGCCAAGCTGCCAGTGCTCGAAGCGCTTCAGCTTCAGCCCGCCCTCTTGGGCGACCTTGCCGACCGTCTTCTTGTCGTCTTTGACGAACGGCTGCTCGGTGAGCACCGTCTCGGCATAGTAGTTCCGCATGCGGCCATCGACCATCTTTTCGATGATGTTCTCGGGCTTGCCTTCTTCGCGGGCGGCATTGGTGAGGATCTCGCGCTCGCGCTGCACGTCGGCCGCATCGAGCTGCTCTTTGTTGACGACTTTCGGCCGCATGGCGGCGATGTGCATGCAGATGTCTTTCGCCAGATCGGCGTTCGTGCCCTCGACTTCCAGCAGCACGCCGACCGCGAAGTCGTGGTGCACGTAGCCGCCGCAGGGGGCGTCGAAGCGGACGATCCGCGTCAGCCGCAGCACTTCGCGGGTGCGGTTCTGCACGTCGTCCCACAACTCTTGCAGCGGTTTGCCGGTGCTCGGCGAGTTCTGCTTGAGCAGTTCTTCGCTCGACGCGGCGCCCGGGCCGGTGGCAAGCTGCTTCGCCAAGTCGTTGGTCAACGTGCCAAAATCGTCGAGCTTCGCCACCTGGGCCGATTCGCATTGCAGTTCGATCATCGCGCCGACGCCCGGTTCGAGGCTGGCGTAGAGCGCGATGCGGCCTTGGTCGGTCGAGCGGTCGGTGCGGGCAGCCATCGTCTTGGCGCCACGCTCGCGGAGCAGACGGATGGCGGCTTCCTCATCGCCCCCGACTTCCTCCAGCGCCTTCTTGCATTCCATCATCGGCAACTGGGTTTTGTCGCGGAGCGCCTTTACGGTTGCAGCAGTGATTTCTGCCATGAATATTTCCTCTCAAACGTGCTAGGTCGGATGTGAGCCTGGTTGCCGCCGGCCGCAGCCTCCTTCGCAAGAGGCCGGGGAAGCGGAGCCGTTTCACGGCGCGGCAGCCCCGGCTCGGGGAACCAGGGCTGCGCGCGAAAAAATTTAGAGCAAGCGCGGTTGCGCTTTCGCGTCTCGATCCGCGCGGCGTTACGCTTCGCCGTTGCCCGATTCGTCGGTGGCCTTCTCGGCGGGAGCCTGTTCGTCGCCTTCCGAGACGTAAGCCTTCTGCTCGGCGGCGACCTGCTTGCCTTCAAGCACCGCGTCGGCGAAGAACTTGGCCACCAGGTCGATCGAGCGAATCCCGTCGTCGTTGCCCGGAATCGGCAGATCGACCATATCGGGATCGCAGTCGGTGTCGATCAGGGCGACGGTCGTGACGCCCAGCTTTTTGGCTTCGCGGACCGCGTTGCGTTCTTTCTTGGGGTCGATGACCACCAAGCACTCGGGCAGCCGGCTCATGGTGCGGATGCCGTTGAGGTTGCGGAACATCTTGCGATACTCGCGCGTCAGCGCCGACTGCATTTTCTTGGAGTAGGTTTGGAGCCGTTCGCCGCCGCGAATTTCCTCTAGCTCTTCCAGACGGCCGAGCCGGCTGCGGATCGTGCGGAAGTTGGTCAGGGTGCCTCCGAGCCAGCGGTCGTTCACATACGGCATGCCGCAGCGGCTGGCTTCGCGCTCGATGGCGTCGGACGCTTGGCGCTTGGTGCCGACGAAGAGAATCAGGCTGTTCTGAGCCGACAGCTCGCGCAGGTAGTTGCGTGCCCGCAGCAGGCCGCGCACCGTCTCCCGCACGTCGATAATGTGAATCAGGTTGCGGCGGCCGTAGATATAGGGCCGCATCTTCGGATTCCAGCGGCTGGCACGGTGGCCGAAATGCACGCCGGCTTCGACGAGGTCTTGCATCAAATTCGCCACAAAAAAACTCCTTCGCAGGCACACCCACCCGAGGGCCCGGCACTACGGGCGTCGTGGGCGTTGGGGGTCGCGGTCGTAAAAAGAAATCTGCCCACGGCCGGCGGACCGCTCAAGCCGTCGTGGGAAACTCCGCCAAACAAGCCCCTCAATCTAGCGACTGACAGGTAGAGCGTCAATCGGACCAATCGGCTGCAAGGCTCAAGAAAAAAACTTGTAAAGGATTATTGGCTAACAGCTTACTGGAGTCTACCGGCGGTGGTGCTAGCGCTCGTGTGCTTGCTGAAAGCGCTTTTTCGCCCGCAGCGTCCACGCCACCCGCCTGACTCAAATTAGCCCCGCCATCGTCTTTAGCGCGACCGGCTCGCGGCAGGTGAACGGCTCGCCGTAGCGGCGGCCGATGACGCGGCCCCAGTGGGCGGCTTCGGCGCGAAGCTGGTCGACGATCGTCGGCTGGTCGGCGGGGCGGCCGGTGATGAACTGGCTTTCGTAGCAGCGGATCGCCGCCTCTTTTTGCTCCCAGTGGTCGCTAATGTCGAGAATAAAGCTCGGCTGCGTCGCCAGCCGCAGATGGACGCAGTAATAGTTATAAATCCGCTCGGGATAGTGCGGTTCGCCGGGCAGATCAGTCTTCGTCAGCTTCGACCAGAAGCGGGCCGCTTCGATCAACTCCGTGGCGGCCATGCCGCTAATCGCAAATATCAGGACGCCGACA
>CAYZVT010000392.1:0-4220 GCA_964481585.1 uncultured Pirellulales bacterium | reverse complement strand
AGGTGCCAGTGTCGCGTGGGGATGTCTTCCGACCAGTTGGTGCGCGGGCTGGACCAGGCAGCGCCGGTCATCTGGTCCCGGTACCCGTAATTGCCGAATTCCATCACATAGTTGATGCGAACTCCCCGGTTGCCGTCGTCGTCGTTGTCCGACTGCCAGAGGGTGCCGAAGCTGTCGACGGCGAGCTCATAATTGTTGCGGAAGTTCCAGCCGAGCACTTCAAACTGCGAACCATCCAGATTGCAACGGAACGCCATCCCTTCACGGTAGCCGCCCTGGCCGACGCGGACTTCGTTGCCGGCCAGATCAACGACAATCTTGCCGTCGCGGTCGTGGACATGATTGCCGTAATTGCCGAAGTTCCAGTAGAGCTTGCCGTCGGGACCGAAGACAAAGGCGTGCGTGGAGTGATCGTGTTGCGGCTGACCGACTTTCGTAAAGAGCAGTTCCTTCTTGTCGGCTTTCAGGTCGCCGTTTTCGTCGGTGAAGAGGAAGACGTTTGGCGCGCAGGAGACGATGACCTGATTGCCGAGAACACAGATGCCGAGGGCAGAGTCAATATCGCTCCCCTGGTAAAACACGGTCTGCTTATCGGCGCTGCCGTCGCCATCGGTATCTTCGAGCACCAGAATCCGGTCGCCTGCCGGGCGCGTGCCTTGGCGGTGGCGGTAGTTTTGCACTTCGCAAACCCAGGCCCGGCCAAGATGGTCGACGTCGAGGTTGGTTGGGCTGAGCATCATCGGCTCGGCGGCAAAGAGCGTCGCCTGCAAGCCCTCGGCGACCTCCAGCCCGGCGAGCGCCGAGGCGGGATCTTGCCCTGGGCGGGTTGCTTTCGCCGCCCGTTCGATGTCTTCCTGCGTTGGCTCACTGGTGAAGACCAAAAACTGCACGGTGGCACCGTTGCTGCCGGCTTTGAAGGCTTGCACGATGCCGCCGAAATCCATCGCGCCGCGGGCTTTGAAGCGGGTGTAGCCCTCCGGCAGATCGTAGGCGATGACCGAGTTGGCGTGCGTGCCGATGCCGTAGGGGATCGGGTTCCCCTCGACGCGGAGCGGCCCGCCCTCGCAGTTTTGGTTCACGCGCACTCGACCAAAATCGGTCACGGCGCGCTTCCACGTGAGTTCGGTGAGCTTCTTGACCTCCCCGTTTGGTCCCTCCAAACGCGGTTCGGCCCAATCGACCCAATCAAAGCCATTCCCGTCGCCGCCGTTGGTGACAACGAGATACAGCTCCTTCGCGCCGCGAATATCGCAATCAATGTCGATCGCGTCTTCGGGCGTGCCGCCGCTCACCAGTGGCGTCGCCAGCAGCGGCTTGCGTGACCCGCCCGCCTGATCCTTCTTGTCCGGCTGGGCCTTTTTATCGGGCTGGGCCTTCTTCTGTTTGGCCTGTTTCTTTTTCGGCCGTTGCTTCCCCGCGCCCGGTTTCGGCTCGTCTTGGTTGGCTTCCAAGTCGGCCTGGGTGACCGGGCCGGTCGAGACGCCGCCTGCCGGCACTTCCCCGCCGGCGATCCAAACCACCGCGTTCAGCACGACTTTGCGGAAGTTATCGTCCCCCCAGTTCCAATGAAAATGCCCGCCGGTGAAACCGAAGCCGCGACCACCGCCTGGCCGCTCGTAAGCCCACATCACGTGCTGCTCGTTCCCTTCGCCGACCGCCTTGCGGACATGGGGATTGCCGCTATGCGGACCGTCGGGCCGGCTGAGCGTCGTCTGCGGCGGCAGATCACTCAGAATCGGTGTGACGCCCTGCATCCCGTCCTGGAAACGCATATGGTAGTACCACTCGTCGTTGATCTTGAACGGCTCGACGCCGCGCGTGATCGGGTGCTTGGGTAGCTTCTCGAAGCTGGCCTCCCAGTGCGGATTGACCGACCAGTTCGCTTCAAAATAGCCGCCGATCCAGTCCAGAAAACGCTCGCCCGGCTCGCCGGCCGGCACTTCGACGGCGTAGTGGATGCAGCCGACGCCGACGCCCTGTTGGGCGAGCTTGTCGACCTGCTCCAAGTGCGGCAAGACGATGTGCCGCGCGCCGCCGTCGGAGTACATCACAATCGCGTCGACACCCTCGAACTTCTTCTCCTCGGTCGGCCAGCCATTAAGCTGGACATCGACCTCGAAGTTCGGCATGGCCCGCTGGAGTTCTTTCGCCAGCAGCAGCGAGCCGGCGTTGTGCTCGTGCGAGCCGTAGCCGTGGCTCGGAGGGCCGGCGATAAAGAGCACTTTCTTCTTCGCGCCGGTCTTGTCGGCGTTTTCGTCGGCCGCAGCCTGCTCGCCCGTGAGTGGCCGCAGGCGGATGTTGCGGAACTGCACCTTCATCGGCGGGCCGGTGTGCAGTTGCAGCGCCAGGATGCCCTTGGCGCGGCGCATCTCGGTGTCGTTGTCGGTCACGTCGGACATGACGTGGCCGTTAATTATGTGGATGAAGTGGTTGTCCTTGGCGATGATGTGATACTCGTTCCAATCGCCCTGCTTGATGTGCTGCTGCAGTTGTTTGGAGTCGCCGACGCTGCCGACGACGACCGGCTTGTGGTCGGTGCCGATTTCGGTTTTGTCGCCGCGCTTGGCGAGGATGCCCCGATAGCGTTCGCCGTAGTTCGCACCGGACCAGGTGGTGCCGGCTTCGAAGTCGGCTTGGTAGCCGCCGACGACCCATTTTTCGTTCGGCACCTCAAAGCTGCGGTACTGGATGCCGGAGTTGCCCGCTTCGATGCGGTATTCGAGCTTTAGCTCAAAATCGTCGACTTCGCCGCCGCGCCAGATGATGAAGGTGTTCCCTTTGGTCGGATTGTCGGCGGTGGTCTGTCCGGTGATCGCGCCATCCTCGACGCGCCAGAACTTCGGATCGCCGTCCCAATTGTCGAGCGTCTGGCCGTCAAAGAGCGAGGTAAAGCCCTCATCGGCGACCGCGAATGGGGCGGGGGCAAAGAGCAGCGCGAGGCCCAGCGCCGCGCACAGAGCGCCTGAAAACGTTCGCATCAATGTCACTCCTAGAGGGTGTTGCGTTGGGGGTGTCGGAAGAAGCCCCTATAATAAGCGACTGGCAGGGGTGTTGCATCCAGTGCGGGCGGATTTTTTGCCCGCCCCGCGAACGCGCGAGGAGAGAAGGCCATGAAGGTTTCGATCGTTGGCGTGGGACGGGTGGGGGCCACGCTCGCCTTTGCCCTGGTCACGCGAGGCTTGGCCGAGGAACTGCTGCTCGTCAGCCGCAGCCGCGCCACGGCCGAAGCCGAAGCGCAAGACCTGATGCACGCTAGCGCCTTCACCGCCGAACGAGTCACGGTCCGCGCCGGCGAACTGGCCGACACGCGCGGGTCGGATCTGGTGATCCTCAGCGCATCGGTCCCCCAGCGGAGCGACATCACCAGCCGGGCCGAACTAGCGGCCGACAATGCGCGGCTGCTGGAGGAGATTGTTCCGCCCGTGGTCCAAGGCAGCCCGAACGCCGTGCTGCTCGTCGTCACCAATCCGGTCGATGCGATGGCTTACCACGTCTGGCGGCTGTCGGGCTTTGAACCGGCGCGCGTGCTCGGCACCGGCACGCTGGTGGACAGTGCCCGCTTCCGCGCGCTGCTTTCCGAACAATGGCAAATCCATCCCGACGACGTGCGGGCGTACATCCTCGGCGAGCACGGCGACAGCCAGTTTCCGGCGCTGAGCATGTCGATGACCGGCGGCTTGCCGATCGAGCAGAACACGCTCGCCGAGCAGATGTTCCAGCGCACCGTCCGCGCCGGATACGAGATCATGCGCACCAAGGGCTATACGAACTACGCCATCGCACTGGCCGCCTCGCTGGTGGTCGAAAGCATCGTCCGCGACGCTTGGCGCACGATGCCGGTTTCGACGCTGATCGAAGGCTACTGCGGCGTGCAGGACGTGTTTCTTTCGGTCCCGGCGGTAATCGGTCGCGGCGGTGTGCTGCGGCGGCTCGAACCGCCGCTGACGGAGCAGGAAAGTGCAGCCTTCCGCCGCTCGGCAGCCGCCGTGCGGAGCATGATTGAGGCCTCGTAAGTCGGTCTTTCTAGTTTCTGGCTGGCAGCAGTCAGCGATCAGCAAAGGACAACGACAAAGCGTAGGCCAGACTGGGAAGCCTGGCCTACGCTTAATTCATGCGCTTGCCCGTTACAGCTTCTAGTGACGCCAATGATGGCCGCCGCGATGGTAGTCCCAGTGGCCTTCGCGGTGCAGGTCGTAGTGGCCGGGCACGATGTCGAGATG
>CAYZVT010000391.1:0-4247 GCA_964481585.1 uncultured Pirellulales bacterium | reverse complement strand
CCGGCGCGCCGCTGTCGAGTCCCACGACGCGGCCGGTGAGATCGCGGCCCCAGCCTTCGGCCGGGCCAGCCAGAACAATGTCGTTCGTTTCGGGATAGAAGAAGACGTACCGCAGCCGCGTCAGGCCCGCCAAGTGCAGCATCGCATCGGTCGGCTGACGGCCGGCGGCTTGTTGCTTGGCAATCGCCCGTTCCAGCCGTGTGAGCGAAACTTTGCGCAGCTCGCTGGGACGGGCCATTTCTTGATCGAGCGCCGCGCGGGCTTGCTCGAACCGCTGACGGGTGAGCATGCCGCTGGGATCGGCGAACGTCTGGTGCCGCAGCACGCCCTCGGCGTCGATCGCCACGCCCGACACGCCTTCCCCGCCGATCGTATCGTCGCCATCGTCGCCGTTCTGCGCGAAGGCTAAGTTCGGTCCAGCGAGGAGCGCCAGAGCGAGTAACCCGAGCAACCACCACGGACGACGCTGAGATCCCGCGAGCATGGCCTATCTCTCCTCCAGGAACCCATTCCGATTGTCCTCCCCGCGCCAGCTTCTGGGGCGGTAGGGAGAGGCAGAAATCGAGACGAGCTGAGTAATTCCGAGTGCATGACGGCCAGAATTGGCCGAACGAACCGACTGCTACGATCATAATTTGGTAATTTAGGGAAAGCAAGCAAGCTCCGCAGCGCCGGCGGATAAACGCCAAGGGGGGCTATCGCCTTTCTCCCGCAGGCGCCTCTCTTTTCAGCTTAAAGAAAGGTAGCATTGCCGGTCGGGGCGGTCCGAAGGCGGGATTTAAGGCGCTTTCGCGGCCGCGCCTCCCGCCGAATGGACCGATTGTGCGGAATCTCCTTGTGGCAGCACTTGGGCCGCCTTATTCTACATAGCAAGAGGCAAACTTCCTGGGCCACGGGCGGATCGGCTGCTTAAGAGGCGGCAGCGGTCGGCGACGGAACGGCCCGTTCTCCCTTCGTTTTTCTGGAACAGAGTCTGTCATGATGCCGAAGCCCTGCTCGCTGCGCCGCGGCTTTACGATCGTCGAGTTGCTCGTCGTGATCGCCGTGATTGGAATCCTCGTGGCGCTGCTGCTGCCGGCTGTTCAAGCCGCACGCGAAGCCGGACGCCGTACCGAGTGCAAAAACAATTTGAAGCAGATCGGCCTGGCGCTGATTACCCATCATGATGCCCAGCGGACCTTCCCGCCGGGGCAGCCGACTTGGGAGACGAGTCTGACGGGCTTTGTCTCCTACGGCACCGGGGCCGATCGCCATGGGCCGAACTGGCTCTCGGCGGTCCTTTTTCAGCTTGAGGAGCCGTATTACCACGAGCAACTGCTGAAGTGCCTGGACGACGACGACACCGACCACGCCTGTACCGACTGCGTGAAGTGGGTGAACGATAATCACCCGGGACGGCCGGCAATCGGCACCGAAACGCCCGCCACGCTCCGCTGCCCGAGCGCCAGCGGCACGAGCGACCAGACGCCCTTTGACCTAGCTGGACCGACCTATACGGCGAAGCTGGCGAAGGGGAACTACGCCGCCAATTTCGGTGCGGATCGTTACATCAACAGCGGCAGCGACGCGCTGCAACTGGCGGGCGTGTTTGAAGTCATCAAGATTCCGGCTTCAACCTCGACCGGCAGCGGCGCTTGGAAAACGGGCGCCGGCCGTGGAACGCGGATGGCCGATATCGGCTCCGACGGCACCAGCAAGACCGTGCTCTGCGCCGAGATTCGCACCGTGGCTTCCACGAAAGACCCGCGTGGGCTGTGGACCTGGGGCGGCATGGGCGGCTCGGCCTTCACGGCCCACACCGAGCCGAACTCGTTCACGGCCGACAGTCTGCCGATGAGCTTCACCCCCGGCACCGTTCCCGCCGGTGACATTATGGTCTACACGACCGCCAGCAGCGAAGCCGATTCCTTCGCCGGGGCGCGCAGCGAGCACTCCGACGGCGTGCAAGTCGTGATGTGCGACGGCTCGACCCACTTCATCGCCGACGACATTGATCCCGATCTCTGGAAAGCCCTCTGCACCCGCGCCGGACGCGATCACGCGCAGGTGCCGGAGTAGGGGGGAAGGCGGAGGGCGGAGGGCGGAAAGAAAAAGCGGAAAGCGGAAAGCCGGCCTGGCGGCGTTGCGCGAGCCATTTTCTGACCGCTGACCGCTGATGGCGGATGGCTGACGGCTTTCTGCCCGTAGCCTGTGGCTCGCCGCTTATGAGCCTACAGCTTAGAGCTTCTAGCCTACAGCCTCTCCCCCCGATCCTCTGTTTACAGCTTCTCCGCCTTTCGCTACTCTCTCGCCGCGAACGGTACCCGTTTTGTGGCTTGCTGGGGTGGGAGGCTGGGGCGATGGAACGCTTTTGGGGCGGCTGGGGAGTCTTGCTGGTACTGGCGAGCGTGGCGGCGGCGGAGGATTTCCGCATCGCGACGCGGGTCTTTGTGGGCGAGGAGCCGACGCCGGTCAACGAGACGGTGACGCTCTTTACCGGCGACAAGGTCTACGACTTTCTCTCTAGCCCAGCCCGCATCGCCATCTTTCGGCAACCGCAGGGGACGGCCGGCGGGCGGTTCATCTTGCTCGATCCCGAGCGCAAGGTGCGGACGGAATTGACGACCGACGAGCTAACCAAATTCGCCACCGGCCTGAAAGCCTGGGCAGTCGCGCAGGAGGACCCGCTCCTCCAGTTCTGCGGGCGTCCGAGCTTCGCCGAGTCGTGGCAGGAGTCGACGCGCGAGCTGTCGCTCACCAGCCCGCCGATTCGCTACCATCTGCGGACCGAGCCGCTCGAAAGCCGTGAGGCGTCGCTGCAGTATCGCGAGTTTTGCGACTGGTACGCGCGGCTGGGGGCAATGCTCCATCCCGGCACGACGCCCCCTTTTCCCCGCCTGGAAGTCAACAGCGTGCTGTCGAAGTACCAGGTTCTGCCGCGCCAGGTGCAAGTGACCATCACCGCGCACAAGCCGTACTTGGACCGGATCGACGAGGCCAACGCCTACCTCGTCCAGTTCCGCCAAGTCGATCTCACGCAGTACCGCAACGCGGCGCCTGCGGCAGAATAGCCGCTACGGCTCGACCGGGGGCTTCCGCCTTCTTGCCCCTCGGGGGCTTCCGCTGTCGCGGTGCGCCCCCGCCACCCGCCCTTAGGAGCGCGCAAGCTTAAAAAACCGCTCGCGCAGGTCGCGCGTGACCGCGCCGGGCGTGCCGGTGCCGATCGTGCGGTTGTCGACTTTCACGACCGGAATCACTTCGGCGGCCGTGCCGGTCAGGAAGCATTCGTCGGCGATGTAGACGTCGTGCTTCGTCAGGGGCAGTTCACGCACGGCGATTCCCTGCTCGCGGGCTAATTCCATGACGGCCTCGCGCGTCACTCCTTCGAGAATGCCCGCTTCGATCGGGGGCGTGAGCAACTCGCCCCGCCGCACCAGAAAGAGGTTGTCGCCGGTACACTCAGCGACTTCGCCCTTGTGGTTGAGCATCAAGGCTTCAACGCAGCCGGCTTTCAGCCCTTCGATCTTGGCCAGGATGTTGTTCAGGTAGTTGAGCGACTTGATGCGGGGGCTGAGCGCGGCCGGATGGTTGCGGATCACGCTCACCGTGACGATCTCCAGCCCGTTTTCATAAAACTCTTTCGGGTAGAGCGAGATAGCATCGGTGATGATGATGACCTGCGGATCGCTCGTGCGGTTGGGGTCCAGCCCGAGCGTGCCCGCTCCGCGCGTGACGACGACACGGATGTAGCCGTCTTCGATCTTGTTCGCGCGGAGTGTCTCGTTGATCGCGGCGCCTAGGGACGCGGGGCTGCCGGGGATGTCGAGCCAAATCGCCTTGGCCGATTCCCACAGGCGGCGCAGATGGGCCTCGATCCGAAAAACTTTGCCGCCGTAGCTGCGCAGCCCCTCGAACACGCCGTCGCCGTAGAGCAGCCCGTGATCGTACACGCTGATCTTGGCGTCTTCCTTGTCGAGCAGCGTACCGTTGATCCAAATCTTCAAAGACATCGTGGAAGGGGAGTCGGGGACTGAGGGACGGGGAACGGATGCGCGTGCGGCGCGGGGAGGCTTGAAACCATTCCTTCTGACTATAGTGGGTTTTTCCGCCGGTTCAAGCGAGGGCACCTTCGTTCCGTTGAGCGTAATCCAAAACCCTTTTCGCCCGCCGCCGCCAGGCGCCCTTAATCGCTCCGTTGCTCTAGCGGTCAGCGGTCAGCCGTCAGAGGCCGTGAAGTAATTTGGGACCGGAGACTTTGGTTGCAGCGG
>CAYZVT010000390.1:0-4249 GCA_964481585.1 uncultured Pirellulales bacterium | reverse complement strand
GCTTTCCGCTTCCCGCTTTCTTGCGCTACGGGGGCGCACCGCTCCTCGCGGTGCGCCCCCGCCACCCCTGCGCTTTCCGCCCTCCGCCTTCAATACACTCCGACGGTCGTGCCGCCTTCCAGGCGGCTGTAGGGGCGGACGCCGCTGACGCCGTCCCAGGGGTATTGCTCGAAGGGGGCTTCGCGCTCGCCTTCGTCGCGTTCCAGAAAGCCCGGCATGAAGCACTCTTTGGTGAGCGTGGTCAGCTTCACGCGGCCCGTCTCGCCGTAGCCGACGAGGCGGTCGGTATCGTCGAAGTCGACGACCTCGACCACCGCGCGCGGTTGCGGCGGGTAGTAGGCGATTTTATAACCGTCGGCGGCGGTCGGATACTTTGAGCCGGCCAGACCCATCAGCGTGTTGCCGTAGGTGGGCGTCATGTAGATGCCGCTCTGTTCGGGCGGTCCGCCGAACAATTCTTCCACCGCGAAGCGGGTCCACTGCGGCGTGAACTCGGTGCCGCCGGAAAAAATGCCGGTGATGCCCGACTCTTGCAGGCTCGATCCCCGTTCTTCCAGCGCCAGCGCGAGCGCTTCGAGCAGCTTGGGCGTGGTGAACAGGCACTGGATGTCATGACCGGCGCTGAGCACGGTGAGCGCCTGGTCGATGACGTGCTGCTTGTAGGCTTCGAGGTGTTCCATCCAGCCCTTTTTGATGAGCTTGATGACCCAGCGCGGATCGAGATCGACACAGAAGCAGATCCCGCCCCGGTACTGCGCGAGGTGTTCGACCGCCAGCCGCAAGCGGCGCGGCCCCGAGGGGCCAAGCATCAGCCAGTTGGCTCCCTTGGGAAAGTATTTTTCCGGGAGCGTCTCGCTGAACAGTTCGTAGTCGATGCGAAAATCCTGGATCGCGATGCGGCTTTTGGGGATGCCGGTCGTGCCGCCGGTTTCAAAGACGTAGACCGGATCGTTCTCATACGCCTTCGGCACCCAGCGGCGCACCGGCCCGCCGCGAAGCCACTCGTCTTGAAAAGGCTCGAACTTTTTCAGATCGTCGAACGTGCGGACTTCTTGCAGCGGGTCGAACTTCAGCCGCGTGGCGTAGTCGAGCCAGAAGGGCGCGCCGGTCGAGGGATGGAAGTGCCACTGCACGGTTTCATACGTGTGCTGATCGAGCCGCTCGCGCGCGGCCCGCGTCGCGGCCGAAAGATCGGGGGTGCTCATCGGAGTCTTGGAAGGCGGAGGGCGGAGGGTGGATTTCAAAAGCGGAGAGCGGAAAGCCGGCCTGGCGGCGGTGGCCGAATCGGCCGTGCGATGCACACCGAATCCCCCTGGCCTACAGCCTATAGCTTACAGCTTGTAGCCTGCAGCGTGCAGCCTTCCCCGCCACCCCAGCCCCCTCATCTCTCAAAACTACGTCGCCGTGTCGGTGGGGTTCGGCAGGCTGCTCAGTTGGGCGAGCACCTGAATGACGCCGTTGAGATGGGCCAGACGCGGGCCGAAGCGGTCGACGAACTCGGTGAGCATGAATTCGCCATCCATCAAGCCTTCGAGCGTGTCGTTCACCTCGTCGGTCATCTTGTCGAGGAATTGGACCTGTACCTGGCTCAATCCTTCAGCCGCGCGGCGGCAGCTTTGGGCGAGTTCTGGATGCGCCTGTTTCCACTGATTCAGTTCCGCCACGCGCTGCTTCTGCGCCGCGCCCATCGCCGCGACGAGTTCTTCCAGCAGTTCGTTGCTGCGATCCTGGGCGGCGAGGATGTCCTGCAACAGCTCGGTGTGCTCGTCCCGACGGTCCCGAACCTGCGGCGTCTGTTGTCCGGCAGTGATGTCTACCTGGGTATACAGCGAAGCCGGGGTTCGGCGGTTTTGGGAATCCTGAGACATGACGAGCAGGTTCCTTTCTAGAGGACGCAGAGGGCTGGAGCCGAAGCGGCAAAAGCAAAGACAGTCGAACGGTCTGAAGAAGGATCGCTTCGGAGCCGCTTGGCACTTGCGTCGATTGTAATGAAAACTTGAGCCGATTGCCAGAATTGCGTGCAACTTTAAAGCAGCCCTCCGCTGCTAAAGTCGCGCGCCCTCGGTGCCCGATCCATTGCAAGTGGCCGGCTTGCAACGACTGGGCCGGCTTTGCCGACAGCAGCCTCTGATCGACTGGCGAGGGCGTGTATGCACGGAGACGACGCTAAGTCGTTGACAGCGATAGGATTCTTGACGGTCGTGGAGCACGAGCCGCATGGGCTGTTTGGCGGCTATCTGGTGCTCAACCCGGCCGGACGGCCACTAGAGTTCCACTGCACCGCCCCGGTCAAAGCCAACCGGGCGCAAGAAATCTTGTACGGTCCCACGCTGCAACCTTATCTGTACGGCGAGCAGATCGGGCAGACGTTGGTAAGCAAGTCCAAGATCGCCCCGCCGCTGGTGCTCACCGATGTCGAGCCGGTGCTGGCGATGCGCGAGTTGGTCGATACGCCGCTGGCGGTTGTCCTCGGCCACCGCGAGCGCGAAACGGCCGAGGGCGAAACGCTTTACCGCCTGGACCGGCCGCATCGGCAGATTCGCCTGGCGACGTTTGAAGTGGGGCGGCACCGACTCGCCGTGCCTGCTAGCTTTGAGCGCGATAGCGAGCGGCTCGCCGCGCAGTTGCTCGCCGTGGCTGAGCGGATCGATCTGGTCGAGCCGTTCGAGCGGATACGCGACGCGATTGCCGAAGCGCAGAAGAAGCCTTAAGCCATGAGCTACCCAGGCGGGGAGGCAATCCAGGTGGAAGGGGGGGCGCTCGAACTCCCGGTGAGCGTGCTGCCGACCGGCTGGCAGACGGCGCTCGCGCGGCCGCCGCAAATCAAAGTGGTCGAGGACCGGCTCACGGCCTCGCCGCCGAGCGTGCTTTCTTTTCCGCTCGCCGCGCCGCCGATTCGCGCGACCGGCTTTACCTTTCCCGAAGCGGCCACCGGCGGACTCGTGCCGGCGGCGCTGGCGCCCGGGCCGCGTCTGGCCGGCGCGCCGAGCGCGGCCAGTCCGCCGCGCAAAGGACAGGCAACGCGCGTCAAGCCGCCGGGGGATCTGATCAAGCTGCAAGACCGGCTCTACTATCTCTTGCAGCCGGCGCTGGAGACGATCCTTAGTGACGGCGCGCTGCATTTTCCGTTCGAGCCTTTCCCGTATCAGATGGAAGGCATCGCCTTTCTTTATCCGCGCGCCCATGCTGTGCTGGCCGACGAAATGGGCTTAGGGAAAACGATGCAGGCGATCACGGCGATTCGTCTGCTCTTGCACGCGGGCGAGATCCGCCGCGTGCTGCTCGTCTGCCCTAAGCCGCTGATGACGAATTGGCAGCGCGAGTTTCATCTTTGGGCGCCGGAACTGCCGCTTACTGTAATCGAAGGCAACCAGGATCGACGCCGCTGGCAGTGGGGACACCCCGAGGCGCTGGTGACGATTGCCAACTACGAGATCCTGATGCGCGACCGCGATTGGGTGGTCGAGCCGGGCGTGCATTACGATCTGGTGGTGCTCGATGAGTCGCAGCGGATCAAAAACCGCCTGAGCACCACCAGCGAGATCGTCCGCGGCATCTCGCGCACGCGCAGTTGGGCATTGACCGGAACGCCGGTCGAAAACAGCACGGAAGACTTGATTGGCATCTTTGAGTTTCTTTCGCCCGGCTATCTCCGTTCGGGCATGAAGCCCCGCACGATCGGCCGTGCGGTGAGCGACTATGTACTGCGGCGGACGAAAGACCGCGTGCTGACCGATCTGCCCCCAAAGATGTTCCGCGATGCCGAAGTCGATCTGACGCCCGAACAGTGGGAGACCTACCGGCTCGCCGAGGAAGAGGGCGTTGTGAAGCTGACCGACATGGGCGAGGATCTGACGATCCAGCACGTCTTTGAGCTGGTGCTGCGCTTGAAGCAGATTTGCAACTTCGATCCCGTCACTGGCGCGAGCGCCAAGATGGAACGGCTGCGAGCCGATCTCGAAGAATGCGCCGCCAGCGGCCGCAAGGCGATTGTCTTTAGCCAGTGGGTCAAGACGCTCCAGCTTATCAAGCAGGAACTCGCCCCGTTCCACCCGCTCGAATACCACGGCCAGATGCCCTCGAAGGCGCGCGAACAGGTGATCGACCAGTTCAAACGCGACACGCGCAGCAGTGTGATTCTGATGAGCTACGGGGCGGGGGCGGTGGGCTTGAATCTTCAGTTTTGCCAATACGTCTTTTTGTTCGACCGCTGGTGGAACCCGGCCGTCGAGGATCAAGCCATTAACCG
>CAYZVT010000389.1:0-4282 GCA_964481585.1 uncultured Pirellulales bacterium | reverse complement strand
CCGCTGCAACCAAAGTCTCCGGTCCCAAATTACTTCACGGCCTCTGACGGCTGACAGCCGGCCCTTCGGTTGCCTTCGCAGGCAGCCCGGGCGGAAGCGCTCCGCCCCGGGCCACAATTCCGGCGGGTTTGTCCCCATCGGGGCCCTTTGTCCGCTCTGCTAGCATGATGCTGTTACTGCTTGCTGGCAGCCTACTTGTGGCTCAACTTGCGCCCTTGGCTTGGACGGGCGCGGCGGTGCGGTAAAATTAAGCGTCCGAGGCGCTCGGCCGCGCCTCGCGTTTTCGTTCGACCCGTTGACGTGAGATGCTGCCGTGTCCGCCGAAGAGCGCATTCGCCGCTTGCAGATCCTCCAGCATGCCGAGGGTTATTTAGAACTCGGTATGGCTTCGCAAGCGCTGGCGGTGCTCAGCAGCCTGCAAGGCTCAGCCCGTCGCGATGGCCACACGCTCTACCTGCGCGGCGAAGCGCTCCGCGCGCTCGACCGCCACGGGGAGGCGATCAAAGCCTTCCGCAAGGCGGCGGAGATTCTGCCCGACAATCTCCCGCTTTGGCTGGCGATGGGCTGGTGCTACAAGCGGATCGGCAAACTCGATCAGGCGATCGACGCGCTCGAATCGGCGATGGCCGTCGAGCCGAGCGAAGCGATTGTCTACTACAATCTGGCTTGCTATTGGAGCCTGGCACACAATAAGGCTCACGCGCTCGAATATCTCAGCCAAGCCTTCGAGATCGACAGCAGCTATCGCGACCTCGTCCACAGCGAACCGGACTTCGATCCGATGCGGAGCGATCCCGATTTTCAGACGCTGACGAGCCTGATCGCGTAGGGCCCATGCGTTCGAGCGGTTTTCGTTTGCCGGTAGCGTCCCTGCCGCGCTCGATAGCTGGGCGAACTGGCCCTCTCACGGCCCCAACGGGGCGAGAGGGAGGCTAAGCAGCGATAAGGCTCCAAAGTGACGCGACGCTTCGCGGGGAATGCGTTCTGGCCGGCTCAAGCAAGCGGCGCGCCGCAGTTGGGGCAGTTTAGTTTCCGCGCAACACGCGAACCGCAGTGATCGCACCGCACATGCCGCGCTTGCGCCGGGACGTGGTGCGTCGTCGCCGCGTGATGCGCGCGGGCGCGCTTGAGCACGAAGTAGAGGATCGCCCCGAAGGCAACAAAGGGGGCGAGCGTCGTGGCTGCCATGACGAGCAGCATCACGAGCATAAAGATGAATCCGAAGAACGCTTCCATGGCAGGCGTCGCTCGGCTAGAGTCGCGGCGGGGAGACGCCCCCAGTATAGGAAACACCGCCCCGCCGATCTACGCTCCCGTGGCATGTGTCCACCCATAAAAAAACCCCGCGTGACGCCGCAGCGCCACGCGGGGTTGCAATTGGAGCGGGGGGGACAGCAACAGGAGACGGCTTTAGTACACCGCTTCGACACCGATTTGGACACCGTGGAGAATCAAGCTGCCGTTGGAGTCAATGCGGTCCGCGCCGCCGAAGTCGCCGAAGTTGATCGGGATTTGCTCGGTGGAGAGCGCCAAGCCGCTGATGGCCACGGCGCGGTAAGCCCCGACGGCTCGCCAGTGCGGCGTGATTTGGTAAGCGCCGCCGAGCCGCATCTCGCCCAGGAACGAGATGTCGGTCTTGTCCGAGTCGATGTCCCAATCGTTGCCATTGAACGGGCCATTATTGATCTGAGCACGCGTCCCGTCGCCCAGCATCGCCAATTGTTGCTGACTCATGTAGTTGGCAAACAGGCCGAACTTCGTGTCGGCAAAGAGCGAGAAGCGGTCGGTCCAGCCGTAGTCGGCACGTCCGCCAATCTGCACGCCGATCAGATTGTTTTCGACATCGACGTTGTAGAGGAACTCATCGCTGGGGTCGTTGCCGAAAATGCCGTCCTCGTTTTCGCTCTCGAACGAAAAGCCTTCGTCGAGGCGGAAGTAACGGACGCCGAGCGTGCCGGACATGCACAAACCCGATCCGCCGCTCATCCCGCAGCTTGAGTACGGGAAGCAGGTCGCGTAGCCGCCGCAGCCATTCATCAACCCGAAGCGAATCAGGTTCAGTTCAACGTTGTGGACTTCGTAGTTGCGCTTCAAGCGGAAGGTGGTGGCGCCGGTCGTCCAGTCGGTGGCGTTGTTGCCGCCGATATTGAGGTTGTTGAAGCTCAGCGAGGAGGCGAGCTGGCCGCTCACGTCGGAGCTCCAGACTTGGCCTTGCTGGTTATCTTCAAACAGCCCCCAGTAGACCGCTTCCAGGGCACAGGTGCAGCCGATGACGCGGCCGAAGCGTGCTTCGACGCCCCCTTCCCAGCCCCACTCGACCGAACGGCTGGTGAGCGGCTGATAGCCGATATCGTTGGTGTCGTACGAGAAGCAGTAGTGGTTCGAGTCGTCACGCGACATGATCAGGCCATAGACGCCGCCGAACCAGCACGGGCCGCAGGCGGTCGGCAGACAGCTCGTGCAGTCGTCCCCCCAGTTGCTGCAAGCGGCGGCCGCATAAGGATCGGGGCCTAGCAAAGGCGAGTGCGCCGCGCCGTGAGGCTTCGCGTGCCCAGGCGGAAGCGGTGCTTGACCGTTTTGCTGCGAGGGCGGGGCCTGGACGGCTTCCGCTTCCGTCGCCGGGGGAACCGGAGGCTGCAACTGCGCGACGGCCCCATACGTTGGGCGGTAGGTCGTTTGCACCGCCTGGGGCTGCGCGTAGCCGGTGGCCGTGCTGGGGTAGCTGGCGTTCCACTGCGGGTGGACTTGCGGCAGCGGCAACAGTGTCGGCGCCGCGTGATTCGCGTAGTGCCCCGGCTGACCGTACTGCGCTGCGGCCGGATTCGCCAGCGTCCAGACCGTGGACACGCCGAGCGCAATCATCCAATGAAATTTCATCAGCCTCGTCTCCTCTCGGGCGAAACAGGCGCCTGCCGCGCTCGCGTGCTTCGTTGTCGACGGCCGGGATCAATCCGTGACCCCAGCAGCGCGGGCAGCCTGGCAGACGCAAAAAGTGAAACCCTGACGAGAGGAACTCCGTTCCCTCACGCGGCCATCCTGCCGCACTCTATCCATCGTCGCCGCAGCAGGCTCGGCGCTGGCGAAAGTGGCGCGGGCCGCGATCTTTTTTTCTGCCCGCCGCGCAGCAAACGATGCAACTAGCACCGACGGAACGGCACAGGCGGAGACAAGCGCAAAGCTTACCTCAGGTTCAAAAGCGGAAGGACAGCGGTCAGCGGTCAGCAATTAGCTGTCAGCTATTAACATCCTCGTCATTCCCGCGCAGGCGGGAATCCAGACGGTGGACCGTGCGTCCTGGATTCCCGCCTGCGCGGAAAGGACAGAGAGCAATCTTCACGTAGCTAGAGCCGAAGCGGCGAAGGGGGCCTGGAGGCCGCAGGCGAAAAGAGGTCTGGCGCACGCGAGAAGGAAAAGCATACGCGCTCTAGTTCCCTGTCCCCTGGTCCCCCCGCAGCATTCTCGTCCTTCCCGCGCAGGCGGGGCGCACGGTCCACATTCTAGATTCCCGCCTGCGCGGGAAGGACGTGTTTTGCTGAACGCTGAACGCTGAACGCTGACCGCTGACATCCGCTTGCAAAGCCGAGGCATCATAAGCGGCAGAGGCCGCAGAGTTTTGTTACGCCGAGAGATCGGCCACGGCAGCCGGGAGCGGCTGATCGCTTTCGAGCAGTTCGAGCGCGAGTTCCTGATAGTCGGCCGCGCCGTTGGAGTCGGCGGCGTAGCGGAAGATCGACTGCCCGAAGCTCGGCGCTTCGGCGAGCCGAATGTTGCGGCGGATCGGCGTGCGAAAGAGCGTCACGTCGCTCCACGGCTTATTCCTGTCGCGCGAGGCGGCAAAAAACGCCTCGGCGTCGCGGCTCACCTCGGCCGCTAGCCGGGTGCCCGTCTCGACCATGCACAGCGCCACGCCCGATAGCCGCAAGCCGGCGTTGAGCCGCTGGGCGACGAGTTCAATCGTCTCCAGCAGCTTGCTCATGCCGTGCAGGGCCAGAAAGTGCGGCTGCAGCGGCAACATCACCTCTTGCACCGCGCAGAGCGCATTGAGCGTAAGAATGCCGAGCGAGGGCGGGCAGTCGATGAGCACGTAGTCGAACTGGTCCGCCACGGCGGCGAGCTTCTCGCGGAGGATCAATTCACGACCGACGACGCCGGCCAGTTCCATTTCCGCCGCAGCCAGGTCGATCTGCGAGCCGACGACAAACAGCCCCGGCTCGACCTCCTGCCACGCCTCGGTCAAGCCGGTTCCGCCCGTGAGGACATCGTAAATCGATCGTTCGCGCCC
>CAYZVT010000388.1:0-4305 GCA_964481585.1 uncultured Pirellulales bacterium | reverse complement strand
CGGCGGCGCACGGCCTGGCCGGCGTGGCCGCGCTGCAACTGGGCCGGCTGGCGGTCTGTCGCATCGCGGGGCAGTTGTGCGGCAGCCTGGCGGCGATTGCCGCGGCACTGGCGGGTTGGGATGTATGGGCGCTGGTGGTGCAGCAGTATACCGACTTGAGCCTGACGAGTCTCTTTTTATGGATTGCCGAACCTTGGCGACCGATGCGTTTCAACCGCCGCGCGCCGATCGCCAGCCACCTGCGGCTGGGCGGGTACTATTCGGCCAGCAGCGTCCTCTTCTTCTTGGCCGGCAATCTCGACAAGGTGCTCCTCGGCCGTCTCGTGGGCGAAGTGGCGCTGGGGCTGTACACGCAGGCGCTGAATCTCGTGCTCAAGCTGGTCTACTTCGTCACCAGTCCGCTGACGGGCGTGATGCTCAGCGCGCTCGCCCGCGCGGCGGAGGATGACGCGGGGCGGCAGCGGTTGCTCGTCGCCTTCGTGCGGATCGTCGCCATCGCGCTGTTGCCAGCGAGCGTGGGCTTGGCGTTGGTGGGGGATCAAGCGATGCTCGTGCTCGGCGGGCCGCAGTGGAAAGCGGCAGGGCCGATCGTGGTAATTCTCGCCGTGGCGATTTTTGCCCAAGGCACGATCAACATCGCCGGCCCCGTCTACACCGCCGCCGGCAAAACCGACCGGCTGTTTTACGCGGCGCTGGCATTGACCGCGCTGCTTGCGCCGGCGTATGTCGTGGGTTGGTGGTTCGGCCGCGAGCATGGCGCACCCGCGCTGGGCGTGGCGGCTGCCTATGCGGCGACGCTGCTGGTCGTGGTGATCCCGTACTCGCTCTACGCCTGGCGCGCGACCGGCTACCGACCGCAGCCGATCCTCGCGGCGCTCGTCCGCCCGCTCTTGGCCGCGCTGGGGATGGGCGTCGTCGTTTGGCTGGTCCGCCAGTCGCTTGGCTCTGGGGCGGTGCTCCTGCAACTGCTGCTGGAAATCGCCGCCGGGGTCGCCAGCTATGCGCTGCTGGCACGAAAAGAAGTCCTTTGGCTGCTGGCCCAACTGCGGCAGCTTCGCGCCCGGGGCACGACTGCTGGCTCACCCCACAGTGCCCCCTACCGATCCTGATTTTCCGCTAAAGGCGATCAGCAGCCAGGCCCGCCGGATGGATGCGATCCCACCGCCCCCGGTTTGATGTTATCCCACCGCCCCCGTTTAGCGGCGGGACAACGTCCCGCGCGTTTTCGAGTTGCCCGGTGCGCGCGGGACGTTGTCCCGCCGTTAAACGGGATGAACCTAGCCTACTGGCCCACGCGAGCGAGAATTGATAAGTTGGCGAGTTCTGGCGAGGCAAATGCCCGCTGGCGTCGGACAGCAAAACAGGAGGCCGCGTGATGGCCACGGTTTCTTTGGCGAAGCTCAAACAAGCAAAGTTCCCCCGCGATCAGGTGCCGCAGGGCAAGTCGCTCTGTGAGTACTGCACGGCGAAGTGCTGCCGGTACTTCGCGCTGCCGATCGAGACGCCGACCACGGCCGAAGACTGGGACTTCATTCGCTGGTATTTGCTCCACGATCGGGCGACAGTGTTTACCGAGGACGAGAACTGGTATCTGCTCGTCCACACGACCTGCAAGCATCTCCAGGCGGACCATCGCTGCGGCATCTATGAGACGCGGCCGCAGATCTGCCGCGACTACACGACCGACAAGTGCGAGTACGAGGACGACTGGACCTACGAAAAATATCTCGAAACGCCCGAGCAGGTGTGGGAGTACCAGGAAGCGCTCTTTCCGCGCAAAGGCGAGAGCATTCGCAGCCGCAAGCCCGCCTTGCTCCCGGTCGTCTAAAGCCGCGACGATGCAGCCAATCTCCTTCTTCTAGCCACCAGCGTACAGCCTACAGCGCTTTTCCATGTCCAAAATTACTCCCCGTACCCTGAAAGGGTTCCGCGATTTCTTGCCCGAGATGATGATCCCGCGCGAGCGGCTCATCGAGACGGCCAAGCGGGTTTATCGCTCCTACGGCTTTAGCCCGATTGACACGCCGGCGCTGGAGCATCTCGACATCCTGCTCGGCAAGGGGAGTGAGGAGACCGACAAGCAACTTTATCAGTTCGTCGATGCCGGCGATCGGCCGGTCGGGATGCGGTTCGATCTGACCGTGCCGCTGGCGCGATTCGCGGCCGAGCACATCGGCGAGTTGGGCACGCCGTTTAAGCGTTATCACATCGCTACCGTCTGGCGCGGCGAGAACACGCAGCGCGGGCGGTATCGCGAGTTCATGCAGTGCGACTTCGACACGATCGGCACCCGCTCGCTGGCGGCCGATATTGAAACGGCGCTGGTGATCCACGATCTGTTCGTGGCGATCGGCTTCGAGCGCTTCACCGTCCGCGTCAACAACCGGCAGTTACTCACCGGGCTGCTGGAAAAGTTGGAACTGGCCGACCGCGCGACGCTGATACTTCGCGCGCTCGACAAGCTCGCCAAAATCGGCCGCGACAAGGTTGCCGAGGAGATGCACGAAACGGCCGGCACCACGCCCGCGCAGACGGATGCCGTGCTGCAATTGGCCGAAGTCGCGGGCAGCAATGACGAGGTGCTCCAGCAGATCGCGCCGCTGGTGGCTGGGTCCGAGCGGGGCGAGGCAGGGCTGCAAAGCCTCTCGGAACTGCTCGCCGCCGTTCGCGCCGCCGGCGTGCCCGCCGAGCGGCTGCGGCTGGATGTGTCGATCGCGCGCGGACTCGACTACTACACCGGCACGATCTATGAAACGTTTCTCGACGCACTCCCCGGCATCGGCAGCGTCTGTAGCGGCGGCCGGTACGATAACCTTGCGGAGTTGTACACGAAGCAAGAACTGCCGGGCATCGGGGCCTCGCTGGGGCTGGACCGTCTGCTGGCGGCGATGGAAGAACTCGGCATGATGGAAAAGGTCCGCACGCCCGCGCCGGTCTTCGTGCCGTATTTTGACGCCGGACGATTGCACGACTACTTGCGAATCGCCGCGCGGCTCCGCGCGGTGGGCATCGGCGTGGAAGTCTTTCCCGAGCCGAAAAAGCTCGGCCAGCAGCTCAAGTACGCCGACCGCCGTGGCTTTCGCGTGGCGATCATTGCCGGCGAAAAGGAGTTCGCCGCCGGCGAGTGCCAAGTCAAAGATCTCGCCACCGGCAGCGTCGCCACCGTCGCGCTCGACGAGCAGGGCGAAGCCCTGGCAACCGAAGTGCGGCGTGTGCTGGCCCAGTAGCGGTTTTTTTCGTCGTGACTCTCTCCGCTCAGGCAGTCGCGCGCGTCGCTGCGCTTCTCTGCCCGGCTCTCACCAGCGCCCAGCCGGCTCCGATCAAGGCCAGTCCCATCACGAAATAGCCAATGTCCCAGAACAGCCAGTTCGGCGAGCCTAGCTTGATGTGATGCAGGTGGAAAGTCCAGTGAAAGATAATGCTGTCCACGATTTGAAAGATGCCCCAACCGGCAAGCAGCGTCCCGAAAAGCGCTTTGCCCGACCAGAGTACATCGGCCAGTCGGCTAGCGCGCCACAGTAGGCCCAGGCCGACGGCGGTGATGATCCACATGCCGAGATTGAAGACGCCGTCCCAAAACATATTGATTTCGAGCGTGACGAAATCGGTAGGGGGAATCCGTTCGGCGATGAGGTTGTGCCACTGCAAGAGCATGTGCAGCAGGATGCCATCGAGGAAGCCGCCCATTCCAATCCCGATCGTAATGCCGGCGGAGAGAAACGGCCCCCGGCGAACGGGACTTGCGATTGCCGCCCCCGCCGCGCCGTCTTGCGCTGCGCGGCGAAATGGCTTTCGGTCGGCCAAGTGAAACGCCAAGCCGAGGGCGATCAGCAGCGGGACCGCCAGCGTGGCTTGCAGTAGCGTGCTGACGAAGTTTTCACCAAAAATTCCCGCCCAAATCTGCGGCCTTTCCTTGCAGTAGGGGCAGGCTGAAGCGAGCGACGCGCCGGCGAGCAGGACGAGCAGTGCCGCCGCCGAGCGGAAGACGTTGGTCATACGGTTTCTCCGGCGCGACGCGGCTGCCCCGTTTGGTGATTCCCTTTCGAACCCCTGTCGCGCGGTGCCGCAAACGCTGCGCCGGCGAGGGAGCTGCGCGCAAGCCGCTCGACCGAGCTTTCCGATAGCTCAACTGGCTGATGGGAGAGTGCCAGCAGTTGTTTCGCTAGCTTGCCGGCTCTGCGTTAAACTCGCTCCTGATGAACGGTGGCGGGGGCGCACCGCGAGAGCGGAAGCCCCCGAAGGGCAAGAAGGCGGAGGGCGGAAGCCCCGGGGCTCGTCATTCCCGCCTGCGCGGGAATGACGAGC
>CAYZVT010000387.1:0-4340 GCA_964481585.1 uncultured Pirellulales bacterium | reverse complement strand
AAATCGGCCGCTTGAGGCTCGCTCGCCGTCTACACCCCCCGCGCAGCGCGGGATGCTGCGCATAGGCGCGCCTGCCCCGGAAGTGGAACAGAATCGGACGAGGTTTTCCATGAAGCGTTTTAGGCTGCCGTCGTGGGGGGCATGCGCGGTGCTTGCCCTCGCCGCTCTACTGTGTTCCGTGGCTCCGCTCTCGGCCCAAGAGACGAAAAGCTCCGACGCCGCGATCAAGCAGTATCGCGCAGCCGTGGCATTCCAGAACCGGCAGGTCTACGATCTGGCGGTCGAGGAATGGCTCACCTTTCTCAAAAACCACACCCACGACCCGCTCGCCCCCAAGGCGCGGCATTACCTTGGCGTCTGTTACTTCCAACTCCAAAAGTATCCCGAAGCGCAGGCCGCTTTCCAAAAAGTCGCCGCCGACTTCCCCCGCTTTGAACTGCTGAACCAGACGCTGGTGAATCTGGGGCTGACGCAATTTAATCTGGGCCAGCAAGGCCAGCCCGCCGCGCTGGAGCAGGCCGTCGCCACGTTCGCCACGCTGCTGGAAAAGTTTCCGCAGGGGGCCGAGGCGCCGCTGGCGCTGTACTATCAGGCGGAGTCGCTCTACGGCCTCGACCGAAAGCCGCAAGCGCGGGCTGCCTACGCCAAGCTGCTCGAACACCATCCGCAGCACGCGCTGCGGCCCAAAGCGCTCTATGGGCTGGGCGTGGCGCAGGAAGAAACCGGCGCGGTGGCCGAAGCGGGGCAGACCTACGAGACGTTCTTGAAAGAATATCCCGATCACGCACTGGCGACCGAAGTCGGCATGCGACGCGGCGAGACGCTGCTGGCTCAAGGGCAGCACGCCGAAGCCGAAAAACGCTTCGCCGCCGCGGCGCAGGCCGAAGATTTTGAGTTCGCCGATTACGCGCTTTTGCGCCAAGCGGCTTGCAACTATGAACTCCAGCAGTTCGCTCAGGCCGGGCAGCTTTACGCGCAGCTTGTCTCGACCTTCCCCCAAAGCCCTTACGTCAACACCGCCACGCTTGCCGCCGGCAAGTGCTTTTTCCTGGCCGGCGATCAGCCGCAGGCGCAAAGCTGGCTCGACAAGGGCCGCGCGCTCGGAGGCGACGCCGCCGCCGAAGCCGCGCACTGGCTTGCCCGTAGCTTCATCCGCGAGAAGAAGCCGGCCGAAGCGCTCAAGACCGCCGAAGCGGCGCTGGCCGGTCGCAGCGAAGGAGCGATGGTCGCCGATCTGAAACTTGATCAGGCCGACGCGCTCTACGAAATGCCCGACCGCCGAGGCGAGTCGATCGGGCGCTATGCCAAAATCGTGCAAGAGCATCCCGAGCACGAAGTCGCGCCGCAGGCGGCGTACATGGCGGCGTATGCGGCGCTGGGGGCAGGGGATTTTTCCGCCGCCGTGCAACATGCCGAGACGTTTTTGCAGCGATTCCCCGAGCATGAACTCCTGCCCGATGTGCGGTTCGTGCAGGCCGAGAGCCAAGTGCAACTGCGGCAGTACGAAGCGGCCGAGGCGAACTTTGAGCAACTGCTCGCCAACTACGCCTCCCGCCCCGAAACGCCGCAGTGGCTCGTGCGCCGAGCGCTGTGCCTGTACTTGCAAAAGAAGTACCCGGACGTGGTGGACCTGCTCTCGCCGCAAGTGGCGGCACTCAAAGCTCCCGCCGCGCTGGCCGAAGCGCAGTTCTTACTCGGCAGCAGCTTGTTTGAACAAGGCAAATACGCCGAGGCGCTCGCCGCGCTCCAGGCGTCGCTCGCGGCCGATCCCGCTTGGCGGCAGGCCGATGAGACGCTGCTCGTGCTCGCCCGCGCCCAGGGCGAAGCTGGCCAGCAGCCGCAGGCGATCGCCACGCTCGAACAACTCATCACGAAATTTCCCAACTCGCTGGTTCTCGACCGCGCGTACTTCCGGCTGGGCGAGTTGCAGGACACCGGCGGCGCGCACGCTAAAGCGGTCGCGTCGTACGGCAAGGTGCTCGAAAACTGGCCCGACAGCCCGCTCGCGCCGTATGCCCGCTTCGGGCTGGGCTGGGCGCATTTGGCGCAGCAGCAGTACGAGCCGGCCGTGACTGCGATGAGCGAACTGCTCCAGGCGTATCCGCAGCATGAGCTAACCCCCCGCGCCCACTACGCCCGCGCGATGGCGCTGCAACAGCAGGGCAAGTTCGACCAAGCCCTCGCCGATGCCGAGGAGTTTCTCAAGAGCAACCCTACCGGCGCCGAGCAGTCGGACATTTTTTATATTCGGGGGCTGAGCCTCGCGGGTCTGAAAAAGTACGCCGACGCGGCGGAGTCGTTCCAGACGATTTTGGAAAACAACCCGCAGTATCCGGCCGCCGACAAAGTGCTCTACGAACTGGCGTGGGCGCACCTGGAACAAAACCAAAAGGACAAGGCCGTCGCAGCGTTCACGCGGCTTGCCGAGCAGCATCCCGAAAGCGAGCTGGCCGCCGAATCGCACTACCGCGTGGCCGAGTATCAGTACCAAGACAAAAAGTACCCGCAAGCCGCCGTCTCCTACTACGCCGCTTACGACAAGGCGGGCAAGGGCGAACTGGCCGAGAAGGCGATTCACAAGCTCGGCTGGGCCTACTTCCAGCAGAAGGACTACGAGCGGGCACTCCAATCGTACCGCTCGCAGCTTGACAACTATCCCGCAGGCTCGCTGCAAGCCGACGCGCGGGCGATGATCGGTGAGTGTCTCTACCAGCAGAAAAAGTACGCCGAAGCCCTCCCGGCGCTCGAAGCCGCGCTCCAGCACAAGCCGTCGAGCGACGACTTCACCGTGCTGGCTCTGCTGCACGCGGGGCAGTCGGCCGGGCAGCTGGAGAAATGGGAACAAAGCCTGCAACTGCTCGGCCGCTGCGCGCGCGAATTTCCCGAGTCGCCCTATCAAAATGAAGTGCTCTACGAACAAGCCTGGGCACAGCAGAATCTCGGGCAGAACGAAGCGGCCAAAAAGCTCTATCACACCGTCGCGGAAGAAACCGATTCGGTCGTCGGCGCGCGGGCGCGCTTTATGCTCGGCGAATTGCAGTTCCTCGACAAGCAGTACGAGGAGGCGGTCCGCAGCTTCTTCCGCGTGGCCTACGGCTATGGCCACCCCGATTCGCCGGAAGCCTACCGCACCTGGCAAGCCGAGGCGACGTTTGAAGCGGCCCGCTGCTGCGAACTGCTCAAGAAAAACGAAGCCGCCAAGAAGCTCTACCGCGAGCTAATCGAACGCTACCCCCAGAGCGAAAAGCTCGAACACGCCAAACAAAAGCTGGCTGCTCTCGACAGCTAACCCTTCCCCTACTCGCGAGGCGCTCTGGCGCGCGTCGCACGCAAGCGCGATCGCCGGCGCTAACCCCGGCGGGAGATTTTTTATGCGATGCCGCTTCGGTGCCCGCCCTGCTGCGCGGGCGGTGCTCGTCTGCTGCTTGGCCACGCTCCTGGCGGGGCCGGTCGTGGCCCAACCGACTTCCGAGCCGGACGAGGCGCTCGCCGATCGGCTGGCCGAGCAAGCGCTGCAAAGCGAAACGGCCGAGCCGGAAGCAGCCCCGCCGACGCCCTCGCCCGCCGAAGATCAGCCGTCGATCAACGTGCTCGATCTGACGCTCAGGGGCGGTTGGCTGATGGTGCCGATCGGGCTGATGTCGCTCGTCGTCGTGGCGGTCGGCATCGAGCGCGCGCTGGCCTTGCGGCGCACGAAGCTGATGCCGCCGGAGTTGATCGACGCGCTGGGGCGACTTGCTAATACGCCCGGCGGCTTTGATCCGCGCAAGGCGTATCGCCTCTGCCAAGAGTACCCCTCCACGAGCGCGACGGTGATTAAGGCGATGCTGCTGAAGATCGGACGCCCGCATTCGGAAGTCGAGCACACCGTCGCCGAAGCGAGCGAGCGCGAAGCCAATCGGCTGTACGGAAACGTGCGGACGCTGAACCTCGCGGCGGCGATTACGCCGCTGTTGGGGCTGCTCGGCACGGTCTGGGGCATGATCGAGGCGTTTTTTGTGAACGCCAATCTGCCGGCCAATGCCAACAAAGCCGAAATGCTCGCCGGCGGCATTTATGTGGCCCTCGTCACGACGGCCGCAGGGCTAGTGGTCGCCATCCCCGCCGCCATGCTCGCCCATATGTTTGAAGGCCGCATCCAAAAGCTGCTGCTCGAAATCGACGAACTGCTCTTTACGCTCCTGCCCCAAGTCGAACGTTACGAAGGTAAACTCCGCGTCAGCCGCACGCAGCTTGCCGACGAAGAAGCGAAAGCCCCGCCCGCCGAACCGCAACGCCGCCCGGCGGCGGCGGGGTGAAGGCGGAGGGCGGAAAGCGGACGGCGGAAACAAAAAGCGGAA
>CAYZVT010000386.1:0-4355 GCA_964481585.1 uncultured Pirellulales bacterium | reverse complement strand
CCCAATTTACCGAACCTGCCCAAAGGGCGCTAGATGAGTCGTGGACACGCTCTAATGTAGCCGCGTTGCTCCGCAACGCGAATCAGAACCGCGAGGAAGCGTAGCAGTCTCACACACGCCGAGAACGCCGCACGCGGCGAAGCGGCGAGCGTTCACAACGCGCATCGGTTCGAGCCACGGAGTGGCTCGGCTACACGGGTGTAGCCGCGTTGCTCCGCAACGCGAATCAGAACCGCGAGGAAACTCAGCAGTATCACAACAGCCTGGCGCCGAGAACGCCGCACGCGGCGGCGCGGCGAAAGCGGTGAGCGTTCACAAAGCGCATCGGTCCGAGCCACGGAGTGGCTCGGCTACACGGCTCACGCTCCGCGCTGGCGGCGGTAGTGGCGGATGAGGGTGTTGGTGGAGCTGTCGTGGCTCAGGTCGGAGTCGCTGGCGGCGGTTAGTTCGGGGGCGATGCGGCCGGCGAGCACCTTGCCCAGCTCGACGCCCCACTGGTCGAAGGAGTTGATGTTCCAGAGCACGCCTTGCACGAAGACTTTGTGCTCGTAGAGGGCGATCAGCTTGCCGAGGCTTTCGGGCGTGAGCCGATCGAGCAGGATCGTGTTCGTCGGCCGATTGCCGGGAAAGGTGCGGTGCGGCACGAGCGACTCGACGACCCCTTCGGCGCGGACCTGCTCGGCCGTCTTGCCAAAGGCGAGGGCCTCGGTCTGAGCAAAAAAGTTCGCCATCAGCAGATCGTGGTGCGCGCCGAGCGGGTTGAGCGATTGGCAGAAGCCGATGAAATCGCAGGGCACGAGTTTCGTTCCCTGGTGCAACAGTTGATAGAAGGCGTGCTGACCGTTCGTGCCCGGCTGGCCCCAGATGATCGGGCCGGTCTGGTAATCGACCGTCTGGCCGTCGAGATCGACGCGCTTGCCGTTGCTCTCCATGTCAAGCTGTTGCAAGTAGGGGGCGAGCTGCATCAGGTATTGGTCGTAGGGCAAAATCGCCACGCTCGCCGCGCCGTAAAAATTGTTGTACCACAGCCCCAGCAGCCCCAGCAGCACCGGCAGATTGCTCTCCCAGGGCGCGTTGCGAAAGTGCTCGTCCATGGCGTGCATGCCGGCGAGCATGGACCGAAAATGCTCGGGGCCAACCGCGAGCATCAGCGCCAGCCCAATCGCCGAGTCGTAGCTGTAGCGGCCGCCGACCCAATCCCAGAAGACAAACATATTGGCCGGGTCGATGCCGAACTTGCGCACCTCGTCGGCATTGGTCGAGACGGCCACAAAATGATTCGCCACCGCCGCTTCGTCACCCAGCTCTTGCAACGCCCACTGGCGCGCCGTGCGGGCGTTGGTCATCGTTTCGAGCGTGGTAAAGGTTTTGGAGGCGACGATAAACAGCGTCTCGGCGGGGTCGAGGTCGCGTGCCGCCTCGGCAAAGTCGGTGCCGTCGATATTCGAGACGAACCGCACCGTGAGATTGCGGTCGCTGTAGGCGCGGAGCGCGTCGTAGGCCATGTGCGGGCCGAGATCGGAGCCGCCGATGCCGATGTTGACGATGTTCGTGATCCGCTTGCCGGTGTAGCCGAGCCACTGGCCGCTACGAACGCGCGTGGCGAAGTCGGACATTTGATCGAGCACGGCATGCACGTCCGGCACCACGTCCTGCCCCTCGACGAGGATCATCTCGCGCTGCGGCGCGCGGAGCGCGACGTGCAGCACGGCGCGGCCTTCGGTGAGGTTGATCTTCTCGCCGGCGAACATCGCGTCAATCCGCGCGCGAAGCTGCGCCTCGTCGGCCAGTTGCCCCAACAGCCGGAGCGTCTCGTTGGTAATCAAGTTCTTCGAGAAGTCGAGATAGATGCCGAGCGCCTCGGTAGAAAATTTTTCGCCGCGCTGTGGGTCGGCCGCAAACAGCTCCCGCAAATGCACGCGCTGCATTTGCTGATAGTGCTTTTCCAGTGCCTGGTACGCCGGACGTGAGGTGAGAGAGGCCATGCTGAGCTTTCGAGTGGGGGACGAGGGGGCAGGGACGAGGGGCCAGGGACGAGGGACTAGGAGCCTCCGCGTCCCCAATCTCCGCTTTCCGCTTTCCGCTTTCCGCTTTCGTTACTTTCCGCCTTCCGCCCTCCGCCCTCGCCAAGCCCTCCACCTTCCAAGGTCCGCTCGACGATCTCCTGGGCTTCGGCCATCAACTGCTCCAGGTGGCTCTCGCTGACGTTGCTTTCGGCGTAGATTTTGTAAACGTCTTCGGTGCCGGAAGGGCGGGCGGCGAACCAGCCATTTTCGGTGACGACCTTCAGCCCGCCGATCGCCGCGCCGTTGCCAGGGGCTTCGGTGAGCTTGGCTTCGATCGGCTCGCCGGCGAGCATCGTGGCGGTGACGGCGGTGGGGCGGAGATTTTTGAGCATCTTCTTGCCCTGCGGCGAGACGGCGCGATCGACGCGGCGGTAGTAGGTCGCGCCGAACTGCTCGACGAGCTGTTGATGGTGCTCGCCGGGGTCTTTGCCGGTGCGGGCAGTGATCTCGGCCGCCAAGAGATCGGCGATGATGCCATCCTTGTCGGTCGTCCAGACTGTGCCATCGAGCCGCAGGAAGCTGAGGCCCGCGCTCTCCTCGCCGCCAAAGCCGAGCGAGCCGTCGTAGAGGCCATCGACGAACCACTTGAAGCCGACCGGCACTTCGACGACGCGGCGGCCGATCGACTTGGCCACACGCTCGATCAGACTGCTGCTGACGAGCGTTTTGCCAATCGCCGCGCCCTCGCGCCACTGCGGCCGATGCGTAAAGAGGTAACGGACCGCCACGGCAAGAAAATGGTTCGGGTTCATCAGCCCTGCCGAGCGGGTGACGATGCCGTGCCGGTCGGAGTCGGGATCGTTGCCGAAGGCGACGGCGTACTGGTCTTTCAGTTGAACGAGTTTGGCCATCGCGTAGGGGCTGGAGCAGTCCATGCGAATCTGCCCATCGTGATCGACCGTCATGAATGAGAAGGTGGGGTCGATCACGGGATTGACGACCGTGATGTCGAGGCCATAGCGCTCGGCGATCGGCTCCCAGTAATGGCGTGCTGCGCCGCCGAGTGGATCGACGCCGAATTTCAGCCCGGCGGCGCGAATCGCGTCCAGGTCGATCACGCTGGCCAGATCGGCGACATAGGGCTGCACGTAGTCATAATGGTGCGTGGCGGGCGCGGCGAGCGCTTTTTCCAGCGGTACGCGCTGCACCTGGCGGTTCCCTGCGCGCAATAGTTCGTTCGCGCGATCCTGCACCGAGCCGGTGATTTGCACATCGGCCGGGCCGCCGTTGGGCGGGTTGTATTTGAAGCCGCCATCGCGCGGCGGGTTGTGCGAGGGGGTGATGACAATCCCATCGGCAAAGCCCTGCGTGCGGCCGCGATTGTAGCGCAGAATCGCGTGCGAGATGACCGGCGTGGGGGCGAAGCCGCCGTCGCGCTGGATGAACGTCTCGACACCATGCGCGGCGAGCACCTCCAGCGCCGTGTCCTGGGCCGGGCCGGACAGCGCGTGGGTGTCCTTGCCCAAAAAGAGCGGCCCGTCAACGCCCTGTTGCCGGCGGTGCTCGCAGATCGCTTGCGTGACGGCGAGGATGTGGGCTTCGGTAAACGAGCCGTCCTGAGAAGTGCCGCGATGGCCGCTGGTGCCGAAGCTGACGAGCTGCTGCGGATCGTCCAGGTTCGGCTGCCGGTCGTAGTAGTCCGCCCGCAAGCGGTCCACGTCAATCAACAACTCCCGCGGCGCCGCCGCTCCGGCCAGAGGGGAAAGCCCCATTCGACACGCTCCCTTGGGCTGGGCAAGGCTGGCGGCACGCGCCGCAGGCCCGCTCGCTGAGAAAACAAAGAAACCGACCGCCTCGGCCGCTACCAGCTAGCATGCAAAATCGGCCGGCGCGGTTCCGCCTCAGTATTGCGATTGGGAGACAAGCTGTCAGGTCGGAAAAAGTCGTAGGGGGGTGAGAGAGGCGAGGGGCCATCCGCCGGCTCGGAACTATTGCCTTCACCCCGCATTTTGTGGCATAAACACATCTAATTGCGCCGCAGCGACCCAGCGCCAGTGATTTCGCGTTCGCCTGGGGCGCTGCGGGGCGCGCGAACTTCGGAATTCGTCGGGAGTTAAGCGCGGTCGCGGGGCGCGGCGCCCCGGTATCGGGGGCTGGTTCTGGTAGCTAAGATGTAGGGCAGCAAGAAGTTACCGCTTCGACGCCTGCCGGCGATTGTGAAAAAGCGCCCCAAAGCGCCTCATTGCGCCCCGCCTGCTTGTCCTTACCGCGGTTTAATAATTGTCAATAACCAATTGCCGGCGAGCAACGCTCGCCGGTCCCGCGCGGTCCGAACCGGCGAGCGCTATT
>CAYZVT010000385.1:0-4369 GCA_964481585.1 uncultured Pirellulales bacterium | reverse complement strand
GCACTGGCGGCTGAGACGACGGCGGACGAACTCCATCAACAGATTTTTCAGGGCGTTGTGCGTTTCCCACAGTTCGCCGGGATCGCAGTTATAGATGGCCCGCCACGTTTCGGGGCTGCCCATCTTGTGAATCCAGCCGGCTTCGAAGTGGCGGTCGTAAAGTTGCCACATCTGATAGGAGAGCCAACTGGGGATATGCACGCCGTTGGTGATGTGGCCGATCGGGATTTCTTCCTCGACGCGCCACGGCCAAAGATTCGACCACATGCGGCGCGAGACCTTGCCGTGCAGCGAACTGACCGCGTTGGCCCGCCGCGAGAGCTTCAGCCCGATCACCGTCATGCAGAACGTCTCGTGCTGGTTCTGCGGCTCGACGCGGCCGAGGCCCATCAGTTGTTCGTAGGAGATACCCAGCTTGTCCCGCAAGGGGCCAAGATGTTCTTCGATTAGCCCGCCGTCAAAGCGATCGTGGCCCGCCGGCACCGGCGTATGCGTGGTGAAGACGGTCTGCTGCGCGACTTCCCGCAGCGCGTCGTCGAAGCTCAGCCCGTCGTCTTCCATCCGCTGCCGCATCGCTTCCAGCGGGGCGAAGGCGCTATGCCCCTCGTTCAGATGAAAAACACCAGGCGTAATGCCGAGCGCGCGTAGGGTTTTGACGCCGCCCACACCGAGCACGAGTTCTTGGCGAATCCGCGTCCGCTGGTCGCCGCCGTAGAGCCGGCTCGTTAGCTGGCGGTCCTGCGGGCTGTTGCCTTCCACGTCGCAGTCGAGCAGGTACAGGCTCACGCGGCCGACGTGCATCAGCCAGACCTTCGCCATCAGCTTGCCGTCGCGGGTGTCGATCGCAATGCTGATCGGCTCGCCGCGTTTGTCGAGGGCCGGCTCCATCGGCAGGTTTTCGACTTTGGTGTCGAGATACTCTTCCTGCTGGTAGCCGTTGATGTCAAGCTGCTGCTTAAAATAGCCCTGGTCGTAAAACAGGCCGATCGCCACCAGCGGCACGCCCAGCCCGCTGGCGCTTTTGATATGGTCGCCCGAGAGCACCCCCAGGCCGCCGGAGTAAATCGGCACCGATTCGTGGATGCCGAACTCGGCCGAGAAGTAGGCGACCGGCTTTGAGCCGAGTACGCCCATGTGCGTGCTGCTCCAGGTCTGCTGGGCGCCAACGTATTCCTTGAGCCGGCGGTAGGCGTGATTGATGCGCGAGTAGAGCACAAGCTCCGTGGCCCGCTCGGCAAGCGTTTCAGGCGTCAGTTCCGCGAGCAGGGCGATGGGGTTGTGGTCGAGTTGCCGCCAGCGGATCGGATCGAGATCCCGGAACAGATTGACCACGTCCGGGTGCCAGCTCCACCAGAGGTTGCGGGCAACGGCGGTGCATTTGTCGTACAGCGACTGCGGAGAAATCTCGCTCAGATCGGCGGGGCCCGTCTTCGCTGGCACCACGGTTTCGGCCTGGCTCATGGGGTCGTTTCCTCAAGACATACACAAGGGACGTAATAAAGCCCCAAAGCAAAGCTGGAGCAAGTTGACCGATTATAGCGGTTTTCCTCGCGGGAGCGAGTGCAAGTCACGCCGCCGCTGTGCGGGTTGCCTAGCTTTCCTCGTTTCTCAGCGAGGTAGAGACGCCATGCCGCGGGGGCGAGTTGAATCCTCATGATTGAAATTGGCTTTAGTCGGGTCGCTCTCGCGCAGTGCTTGAAACAAATCGGCGCGGGTAGGCTCGCTACGCTGCTGTGATAAAATGGGTAGAGTTGATTCTTGGCTTCCTCACGCACCAGAAGATCGCCATGTCCACCTGCAACATCACCTCGCCTGACGATCTGCGGTTGGACGAGTTGTGCGACCATCTGACGCAGTTGGGGCCGGCGCTCGACCGTAGCGGCGATTGGCCGGCCGAGCAGTTGCGGCTCTGCGGCGAGTACGGCGTCTACCAGTGGTTTTTGGAGCCGCAGTGGGGAGGGCAGGGTTGGAGCGAGCTGGACGTGATCCGCGGCTATCTGCGGCTCAGCGCGGCCTGTTTGACGACGACCTTCATTCTCACCCAGCGCAGCGGCGCGTGCCGGCGGATTGCTGCCAGCACCAACGAGCGGCTCAAAGCGAGCTTGCTCCCCGATCTAGCGGCGGGACGGTCCTTCGCCACGGTCGGCATCTCGCATCTCACGACCAGCCGCCGCCATCTGCGTGAGCCGGTGTTGCGGGCACGGCCGGTCGAGCGAGGCTACGTCCTGAGCGGCTTTAGCCCCTGGGTCACCGGCGCAGCCCACGCCGAGACGGTCGTGCTCGGGGCGACGCTCCCGGATCGTCGCGAGATTCTCGTCGCGCTGCCGATGGACCTGCCCGGCGCGAACGCTCCCGCGCCGCCACAACTGGTCGGGCTGACTTCGAGCCACACCGGGCCGGTCGAAGTCGACGAAGTTGAAGTCGGCGAGTCGCGGCTGGTCGCCGGGCCGGTCGAAAACGTCATGTCCAGCGGTAGCGGAGCCGGCACCGGCGGCTTGCAGACTTCGACGCTGGCGATCGGGCTGGCGCGGGCGGCAATTGATTTTGTGTTCCAAGAGGCCGAAAAGCGTCCCGAACTGAACGATCCGGCGGAAAAGTTGCGCCGCGACCACGCTGCGCTGGAAGATGATCTGTTGCAACTGGCGATGGGAAAACCGGCCTGTTCGACCGAACAACTCCGCCAGCGGGCCAACAGTCTCGCTACGCGGGCCGCGCAGGCTGCCCTTTCGGCGGCCAAGGGAGCCGGCTATGTTGTGGGCCATCCGGCCGGCCGCTGGTGCCGCGAGGCGCTGTTTTTCCTCGTCTGGAGCTGCCCCCAGCCGGTCATGCAAGCCAACCTTTGCGAGCTAGCCGGACTAGAATAGCTCAGCGCGAGCGGAGTAGGGTGGCGGGGGCGCACCGCGAGGAGCGGAAGCCCCCGTGGTGCAAGAAAGCGGAAAGCGGAAAGCGGAAAGCGGAGGAAAGGCGGAAAGCGGAGGGCGCGGGGGCGGAAGCCCTGAAAGGCTTTTTGGGAAAACGTAATGACAGATCCGACGCATGTTGTTTGGCATCAGCAGACCATCGGCCGTGAGCAGCGGGAGCGGCTCAATGGGCACCGGGGCTGCGTGATCTGGTTCACCGGCCTCAGCGGCTGCGGCAAGAGCACGATTGCCAACGAACTGGACCGGCTGCTATATGAGCAGCGGGCGCATAGCTATCTGCTCGATGGCGACAACATGCGGCACGGCCTCAGCGCGAGCCGGGAGATGCTCGCCCAGACGCGCTCGGCCGCGTTCGCGGAGCGGTTTGGGCTGGGCTTTTCGCCCGACGATCGTGAGGAGAACATTCGCCGCATCGGCGCGGTCGCCAAGCTGTTTTGCGATGCGGGCATCATCACCCTCGCCGCCTTCGTCAGCCCCTACCGCAAAGACCGCGACGATGTGCGAGCCTCACTCGCCGAGGGCGATTTCATCGAAGTCTTCGTCGACGCGCCGCTCGAAATCTGCGAAAGCCGCGACCCAAAGGGGCTGTACAAAAAGGCAAGGGCCGGGGAGATCCAGAACTTCACCGGCATCGACGCCCCCTACGAGCCGCCGCTGCGGCCCGAGCTAACGCTGCAATCGGCCGCCAAAACCCCGCCCGAACTGGCGCGCGAAGTAGCCGAGTATCTTCGCCAACGCGCCGTGCTTGCCTAGAGGCTGCAAGCTGCGGGCTACGGGCTGCAAGCTTTCCGCCTTCCGCCCTCCGCCTTCAAACCGCCTTGACAGTCGAAAACGGCCAGGGCTAGAGTAACCGTAGAAAAAACGCGTGCCTTCCAGCGCCCGGCGCGAGGAAAAGGATGTGCGACAACATGGATCGTCGAGTCGGGGAGTCGGCAGCGCGGCGGGCACAATCGGCGCTGGGAAGTAGTTCCGTGTACGATTTGCGGAAGCTCCGCGTCGAGTGCGTCGGCGAATCGCTGCTGATCCGAGGCCGGGTGTCGAGTTTCTACCACAAGCAGCTTGCTCAAGAGTTGGTGCGCGGCGTCGCGCCGGGAGCGGCGGTGGTGAACACCGTCGATGTCAACTAATCTGCCGGTCGCGGCCGGGTAGAGCCTGCGTAGGAATCCAGCAGTGCAACCAGGACATGCCCCTCGGCGCGCCGATGCGGTGGATGGCTCGGCGGTCGACCAGCAGACGCTTGCCGCCCGCGTGCGCCGCGGGATTCTCCGCGTCGCCGCCGGCCGCGTCCGCAACCTCGCAGTCGAGGTGCGAGGCGAAACGATCTTGATCTGCGGCCGCTGCAGCAGTTACTACTGCAAGCAACTCGCTCAAACCGTCGCCATGGAATTGGCCAACGGAGAGCAGGTCGAGAACCAATTGGTCGTCGACTGACGCGGCTTTTGGCAGTC
>CAYZVT010000384.1:0-4377 GCA_964481585.1 uncultured Pirellulales bacterium | reverse complement strand
AAAGGTGAGCAGCAGATTGCCCAGATCGCCCTTCGGGTCGATGGCAATCGCGGGAATCGTATCCAGAGCCGCTTCTTCCAGCAGCGACAGGCAAAGGCCGGTTTTGCCACTGCCGGTCATGCCGACGCAGACGGCGTGGGTCATCAGATCCTTCGAGTCGTACAGCAGCAGGTCGGGCTGCTCCCGCCCCTGCTCCAGGTCGTACTCGCGGCCGAGGTAAAAGAGTCCGAGCTTCTCAAACTGCATTTCCATCGGGATTTTCCTAGGCAGCTCATGCGGATCGCCGTGCTGAAATTATACCGCGTGCCCGGCGGTGGCTCTCCGCCTCAGTTGTCCGCACCTTATTCGTGCAAACGGGACCGGGCAGGCGCGCGGCTGACAGCCTCGGGGCCGGGAGCTAAACTGGCACCAGAATTCTAGCCACCGCTATAATTCCAGTGTCCCCCTTCCGGCGCGCCCTCGACCACAACGGCCCCCCGCCATGATCGCGATTGTCGATAACTACGACTCGTTTACCTATAACCTCGTGCAGCGGTTGGGCGAAATCGACCCGGGCCTGAAGCTGTCGGTCGTCCGCAACGACAAGACGACGCCCGAGGAAATCGCCGCGCAAAAGCCCTCGCACGTGATTCTCTCTCCCGGCCCCTGCACGCCGAACGAGGCAGGCATTTCCTTGGCTTGTGTCAAGCGCTTCGCCGGCAAGGTGCCGCTGCTGGGCGTGTGCCTGGGGCATCAGTCAATTGCCCAAGCCTTTGGCGCGGAGATCATCCGCGCCTCGCGCCTGATGCACGGCAAGACCGACCAGATCGAGCACGACGAACAAGGGCTATTCGCCGGATTGGAAAACCCGCTTCAAGCGACGCGCTACCACAGCCTGATCGTCCGCCCCGGCACACTGCCCGACGAACTCGTCGAATGCGCCTGGAGCACGACCAGCCCCGAGCGCTGCGAAATCATGGCCATCCGCCACCGCGAGTACCCGCTGTTCGGCGTGCAATTCCATCCCGAAAGTTTTTTAACCGACCTCGGCAGCGCGCTGCTGAAACAGTTTTTGTTGGTGAAGTAGATGCTCCCGCGCAGGAGTCCCCTTCCCGCCCTGAACCTCATTCCCGCGCAGGCGGGAATCCAGAGAGGACGTGTTGGGCAAACGGCGACGCCGAAACGCATTACGTCGAGGTCTGGATTCCCGCCTGCGCGGGAATGAGGTGACGCAAAAATTCCAGTCCCTTTTCCAATCCAACATCCAACATCCAAAATCCAAAATCCTCCCCCCATGCTCTCCGTCCCCCAAGCCCTCGACCTCGTCCTCAGGCACGCCGCCGCGCGGCCGGCGGTGGACGTGCGGCTGAGCGATGCGCTGGGCTTGGTGTTGGCGCAGGACGTGGCGAGCGACGTCAACTCGCCGCCGCACGACAAGGCGATGGTCGACGGCTACGCGGTTCGCGCCGACGATTTTTGTAATGGCGTGGCTGAGCTAACGGTGATCGAAGAAGTCCCCGCCGGGCAAGTCCCCCGCCGCGCCGTACTGCCTGGCGCTGCGACGCGGATTATGACCGGCGCGCCGGTGCCGGAGAACGCCAACGCCGTGGTCATGGTCGAGCACACGGAACTGGTCGGCGCGCGCGTGCGGATTCGTCAGGCAAGCGTCACGCCGGGCATGAACATCATGCCCCTGGGCAGTTCGCTCCGGCGGGGCGAGGTGGTGCTGCGGGCCGGGCGGCGCATCCGCCCGCTCGAAACGGGCTTGCTGGCCGAGGTCGGCTGCACCTGCCCCGCGGTTTTTCCGCGTCCGCAAGTGGCCGTGCTCTCGACCGGCAACGAACTGGTCCCGCCCCGCTCGCTCCCGGAGGCCGGCAAGATTCGCAACAGCAACGGACCGATGCTCACGGCCGCCGTCACCAGCGCCGGAGCCGTGCCGCTCCCGCTTGGCATCGCCCGCGACGAACCGCTCGAACTGCGGGCGAAGATGAGCGAAGGACTCGAAGCCGACGCGCTGCTGCTCAGCGGCGGCGTCTCCGCCGGGCGGTTTGATCTGGTTCCCGGCACACTCGAACACCTTGGCGTGCGGAAGGTTTTTCATAAGATCCGTCTCAAGCCCGGCAAGCCGATCTGGTTTGGCATCAAGCCCGACGAGCGCGGCGCGCGGCTCGTGTTTGGCTTGCCGGGCAACCCGGTCAGCGCGCTGGTCTGCTTTCATCTGTTCGTGCGGCCGGCGCTAGCAGCCTTGGCTGGCGAGGCTCCTGCGGGCTTGAGTTTCGTGAAGGCGACACTCACGGCCGAGCATCAGCAGCGCGGCGATCGCACGACGTTTTACCCAGCGCGGCTCGAACTGCCGCATGTGACGCCGCTGGCGTGGCAAGGCTCGGCCGACTTGCGCGGCTTTGCGGCTGCCGATGCACTGCTTCACTTGCCCCCCGGCGAGCGCGCCTACCGCGCCGGCGAGGAAGTCGAAGTGCTGCCGCTTTGAAGCGGTCAGCGGTCAGCAATGAGCCGTCAGAAGCGGCCAAACCGTCCTTCCCGCGCAGGCGGGAATCCAGGGACAACCTACACGGTCTAGGTTCCCGCCTGCGCGGCAGCGACGATTCAACTGCTGAAAGCCGATTGCTAACCGCTACGTGCCAACGCTATTGTTTCCGCCTTCCGCCCTCCGCCTTCAATTTCCCCCTGGCCGCGCCCAGTCCCTTTGCCTAAGCTTCCGCGATGGCTCATACCTTAACGCACCCTGTCAAAGAAGCGGTTCGCCCGTCGCAGCATGCGCCGCAGTCGCGCGCGACGCTGGTGCTCGGCGTCGCGGGGGCGGTGCTGTTGTGGGCAGCGCTGCCGCCGCTCTCTTGGACGCCGCTGGCGTGGCTGGCCCCGGTCCCTTGGCTGCTGCTGGTTCGGCGGGAGCAGCTTGAGGGCCGGCGGCCCTATCGCACGCTTTGGCTCGTCGGCTTTGGGTTTTGGCTGCTGGCCGTTCACTGGCTACGGCTGCCGCATCCGGCGACCCATTTCGGCTGGCTTGCGCTGGCGTTTTACCTGGCGTTTTATCTGCCGGTCTTTGTCGGGCTGGCGCGCGTGGCGGTGCATCGCCTGCATGTGCCGCTCGTTTTGGCCGCGCCCGTGGTTTGGACCGGACTTGAGCTTGCGCGGGCGCATCTGCTCTCCGGCTTTTTGATGGCGGCGCTCGCCCACACGCAGACCGGCTGGCTCCGCTTGATCCAGATCAGCGATCTTGCCGGTGCCTACGCGGTGGGTTTCGTGATGGTGCTCGCCAGCGCGGCGGTGGCTCAAGCGCTGCCGCTACGGGGCGAGCGCGCCGCGCGCTGGCCGCTGCTGGTGGGCGCCGCGGCGCTGGGAGCGACGTTGCTGTACGGCCATGCGCGGCTGGCGGAGGAGTCCGCGCAGCCGGGTCCGCGTGTGGCGCTGATTCAAGGCTCGATCGACGCCGACTGGAAAGCCGATCCCGGCAAAAGCCAGCGCATCTTCGACGAGTACTTTGGCCTCTCGCGCCAGGCGGTCGCCGCGTCGGACGGGCAGCTCGATCTGATCGTGTGGCCCGAGACGATGTACCGCCAGGCGCTCTACGGCGTGGCGCAGGATTTTGAGCCGCCCGCCGATCTGGCGCGTTCGTATCACGAGGCGGACGAAAACACCCGCAGCCACATCGCCTCGATGGCCGAGGCGCTAAAGACGCCGCTGCTGCTCGGACTCGACGCGGTGGAACTCACCGCCGACGGCCCCGCCGCGTTTAACTCGGCGGTGGGCGTGACCGAGGACGGAAAAATCGTCGGTCTCTACCGCAAGATGCACCGCGTCATGTTCGGCGAGTACGTGCCGCTGGCGAAGACGTTTCCGCAACTCTACCGTCTCACGCCGCTTCGCAATGGACTGGAAGCCGGAACCGCGCCGGCGGCGTTCGAGCTGGGCGGCGTCCGCTACGGGCCGAACATCTGCTACGAGAGCACCGTGCCGCATGTGATCCGGCAGCACGTCACCACGCTCGCCGCCGCCGGACAGAAGCCCGACGTGCTGGTGAACCTGACCAACGACGCCTGGTTCTGGGGATCGAGCGAACTCGACATGCACCTGGCCTGCGCCGTGTTCCGCGCGATCGAAACACGGACCCCCTTCCTCATCGCGGCCAACGGCGGGCTGTCGGCCCAAATCGACGGCTCGGGCCGCATCCTGCAAGAAAGCCCTCGCCGGCAAACCGATTTTATTCTTGCCGACGTACAATTCGACCGCCGCCGGAGCCTGTACCTAGCGATTGGCGACCTGCCGGCGGGGATTTGCCTCGTCGGCTGTGTGGCTCTTGCGGGGGTTGGACTCTGGGACTGGCGGAAGCGGCAAGCGCGCTGAATCTTCCTTGGGTGGCGGGCGTGCACTGCGAAAGCA
>CAYZVT010000383.1:0-4388 GCA_964481585.1 uncultured Pirellulales bacterium | reverse complement strand
TTTTCGATCGCCGCCCACCACTGCCGCACAAACTCGCCCCGCGTGAGCGGTCCCTGCGGCGGAGCCGGGGGCGAATCGGCCTGCTTCGTCAGGAGCGACAGGCGGACGACCTCCTCCCGCCAAGCCGGTTCGGCCGGGGCATCAGCTTTAAAATCCACGTCGGTGCGGGCCAGCGGCAGCGACTGCCGCGCGGCCAACTGGTTCGCCGCGATGAAGGCCGGATGGTCCGGGGCCAGATCGGCGAAGGGCCATAGCATGGCCGGCGTCCCGCCATCGAGTGCAGCGCACAGCCCAGCCCGCACCTCGGCCAGCGCCGCCGCATCGTACGGCACCGCGCGCGGCGGCAGATCGCGCTTCAAACAAACCGCCGCGGTCGCGCCGCTCGCTTGGCCCACCGCCAAGCCGTGCCCGTGCAGCCGAAACGCCGACGAGACAATACTGCTGTAGCCGAGATTTTTTTGCGCGCCGAGCAGACCATCCACCCGCTCGGGCACGAGACTCCGCAGCGCCAAGAGCGAGCGGTCGCTCGTCGTTGTCCAGGAGCGGAGCGGCTTGATGTACGGCTCCCACGGTCCGCTGCGGCCTTCGTCCGGCAAAAACATTCGCCCGGTGGGATGAAAGTCGTAGACGAACTGCCAGCAGGCGACGCCGTCGTAGTACATCACCTTGGCGAATCGGTCGGCTCCCTGTCTCCCCTTCCAGTTGCGCGTGTCCTGCTCGCGCATCATGTACATCGCCTTCAGCCGCAGCGATTCACGCACGTACGGCTTGGGCGGCAAACGATCCGGCGTGCCGAACTCCTCGCTGAGCGTGAAGCGGCGAAAGCTGTGCGTCGGGTCCTTCATCCGATCATGCACGGTCGTCTGCAAATGGTACAGCATCCCCAGCGAGTACTGCTTTGCATCCTCAAAAACAATCTGCCGCTGGTCACGCGTCATCTCGACGATATTTTTGCGTGAGGAGCCTGGCGAATGCGCTTCGAGCGCATCGGCCACATGCTGCGGAAGCACGTCGAGCGGATAGTCTTGCAGCGTCCAGCACAGCAACAGAACGTCCCTCTGCTTCGGGTCGAGCAGCCTGTGGCCATAGCGATCGACCAACCGCCGCTGCGAATAGACCGTCTGCTCGCCCTGATAAAAAACGTGCGTGTCGCTTTTCCAGGGCGGATTGAATGGTCGATGAGGCGGGCGCGGCCAGCCGAGCGCTTCGTAATCCTTTTTCGTGACGCTCGTGGTCAAATAGTATTGGCGATCGTCGTAGTGCTCCGGCTGCGGAATCGGCTGGTACTCGTCCGTCTCTTCGATCACCAGGCAATACGAGATCGGGTTCATGTCCGTGAGCGGATACTCGGCGCGGCTCTGCGGCGCGCCCGGCTCGCCGTACTTATCCCGCAGATCGGGGCCGAACTCGTACGCCGCGCCCGCGAGTTGGATCGCATCGCCCCAATCGGAGGCGTCGATCGTCAGCTTGGCCTCGACCGCCAGTTCGGGCCGGTTGTCCTGCGTCGAGCGAAACCGCAGCCCCTTGAGGACTTGGCCATCGTTGCTCATCTCGGCCGCGATCGGATAGTAGTGGCGAACGATGCGCAACTGCCCCGAGTCGACGTAGGGCTGAACCATTTCGGCAAACAGCGCGGCCGCTTCGGCGGGGCGAACGGTCGTGTGGGCAGTCCAGGCATTGCCGGGCCGGGCGTGGCCGTACTTGGCCTGGTTCGACTCCTCAATCCGGCGGGTCAAGTCCGCGAACAGGCCGGAGCGCGCGAAGGGGACGCGGTTCTTAACGCCCCGGTCTTCGTCGATCGCCCCCAGCCCCTCGGCCGAAAACTGCCCGCCGAGCCAGTCGATGTCGTTGACCAGCACAATCGACTCAACGCCCATCCGCGCGGCTTGCACCGCCGCCGCACAGCCCGACTCGGTGCCGCCGACGATGAGCAGCTCGCACTGTAGCGCTCGCTCGTCGGCGCGGGCCGACGTTTCCGCAGCGTCAACCGGGGCGAGCGGCGCGAGGAACGCCAGAAAGGCCAGGCGGAGAGTCGGTTCGGAGAGAATCCGCAGTTTCATCGGCGTCTCGCGGGCGTGGTGGGGGCACAAAAGATTTGCAAGAACCCTGCGATTTAATTATGATTCATTTCAAACGGTGTTTCAATACACAAACGAGGCCCCGCAGGAGCCGGCCGTCCATCTCAACGGCCCAGGCCCGCGAGACGGAGCGAGATCTATGCAGCCTAGGCGGAGCGGGTTCACCCTCGTCGAACTGTTGGTGGTGATCGCCATCATCGGGATTCTCGTCGCGTTGCTCTTGCCGGCGGTGCAAGCCGCGCGCGAAGCGGCACGGCGCGCGCAGTGCAGCAATCAGCTTAAACAGTTTGGATTGGCGCTGCACAGCTATCACCAAACGTACGGCCAGATTCCCTTCTGCTACGGCACGAAAAAGGCCACTCATCCCGACACGTCCAACCGTAACTGGATTGTCGGGCTGCTGCCGCACCTCGAGCTGCAAAATCTCTACGACCAGATGGACATGACGCTCGACGGGCTTTCCGGTGTGAATCTGCCGCTGATTCAAAGCAACCTGCCGCTGGCGCTCTGTCCTTCTGATCCCGACTCCGACACGCCGCTGATGCGCTTCGACGCCGACGTCACGCTCGCGCTGACCAACTACGCCATCAACGTGGGCGATCATAAAAATGGCGATGGAAGTACCGGCGCTCCAGACCCGCCCTACGAGCCGTTCTGTCGCAATAGCCACTACAAAGACGGCGGCCGCGACGTCCGCGGCGTCGCCTCGCGCTACGGTTGGAGTGGAACCTTCGCCGGCGTCCGCGATGGGCTGTCCAACACGATCTATGTCGGCGAGATCATCCCGCAGTGGTGCGGCTGGATGTCGTGGGGGCATCAGAGCTTCGCCACCACCGCCTGGCCGATCAACCACCGCAACGCCGATTACCAAAACGGCACCGCCAAGCTTGAACCGCCGAAGGACGCCAACAACGACTCGATCGGCTTTCGCAGTTGGCATCCCAGCGGCGCGCTGTTTCTCATGGGCGATGGCTCGGTGCATTTCCTGAGCGACTCGATGAACCACGCCACCTACCAAGCGCTCTCCTCACGGCGAGGCGGAGAGGTGCTGGGAGCCTTTTGAAGTGTCATTCCCGCGCAGACGGAAATCTACGGGACCGGGGTGGGAAGGGCGAGGACCGTTGCTACAGCCCTTCAGCCTTCATCGAGCAACTGATAGCCGAACCGCTGTGAAATCTGCCGTGCGGCACGGACGACCTGCGGCGCGACGCGCGGCAGGTCTTGTTGGGGCAAGCGGAACGCCGGGCCGGTTACCCAGGCGGCTGCGACCGGGTGGCCGCGATGGTTGAGGATCGGCGCGGCGACGCAATGCACGTCCTTGATCTCTTCGCCCCGGTCGAGGGCGTACCCGTTCTGCCGGACCTGTCCAAGCTCGCGCTCGTAGGCGCTGCGCGAGGTGATCGTTCGCTCGTTGAACCGCGTGAAGCGCATCCGCGACAGTATCTCGCTCAGTTGGGGATCGGGCAGGTAGGCCAGGATGGCTTTGCCCGGCGCGGCGCTGTGCAGCGGAAAGCGGTGCCCGAGTTCGATGACGAACTTCACCGGCTGATCGCTCGGCACCTGTTCCAAGACGACGCCCTGGTCGTCGAGCAGCGTGCCTAGCAGCACCGTTTCGGCGGTCTCGTCGCGCAGGGCGCGCATCACGTCGAGCGATTTTTCGACAAGGCTATACTCGTCGACCGCCGAATAGCCGAGGGCCAAGATTTTTCGCCCGAGCGTCAGCTTCTTGCCTTCCGCGTCCCGATGCAGATAGCCGTGGGCTACGAGCGTCGTGGCAATGCGGAAGACGCTGTTTTTGGGAACGCCGAGCCGGCTGGCGAGGTCGCTAATGCCCAGTCCCTGCGGCTCTTTCGCCAGACATTCCATCACGCCCAGCGCGCGTTCGAGGCTGGGAATATGATAGCGGCGCGTAGAGACAGCGGCGGCCGCGGCGCGGGGTTTGGCGGGCTTTTTTCCCATCGCAGTTCCTTGCACGCCCGCTCACGCGCCCGAACCACCAGGCGGACCCCGTCGCGGCTGCCCTCAAGATAGGAGTCCCCCCGGCGGTTGTCAAACCGACCTCCTGCGGCCCCTCGAACGCGTGTTTCTCCTCTACCGGCGCATGCGCAACCGCAGACGCGGATACGAGCCGCCAAGGGTACGATTCGCCCAAAGACGATGACTATTGGCCGCTTGCCGCGACCGTTAGCTCATCGACCACGCGCTCAACTCCGACCGTGTCCTGGGCAAGCCTGACGGCGGTTTGCTTCGCGGCGGCACTCGGCACGGTCCCTTGGAGCACGACCGCATCGTCGCGCACGTCGATGTCAA
>CAYZVT010000382.1:0-4441 GCA_964481585.1 uncultured Pirellulales bacterium | reverse complement strand
GCGAGCGTCCAATGGAAGGGACGAGGGACGAGGGACGAGGGGCGAGGGGCGAGGGACGAGGGACGAGGGACGAGCCTCCGATCGCGCCCAACAACTCCGCCCCCGGCGTCAGCCCCGCTTTCCGCTTTCCGCTTTCCGCTTTTTTATTTCCGCCCTCCGCCCTCCCCCATGCCCGACGACCTCAACCCCTACGAACCGCCCCAGGCACCCACCGCGCTCTCCGTCCCGCCTCCGGCGGCGGAAGTTGACACAGCCGGCAGCTTTGCGGCGCTGGGCCGGGTCGTGGTGACGTGGGAGAAGCTCCGCTTGGTCTACAACGTGGTGGTCGGCGTGGCGGCGCTGTTGCTGACGATGCTCATGCCGGGCCACATTCTCGTGCGGCCGCAGCTTGTGGAGCGTATCGTCGAGGGAGCCATCTTCGCTAATCTTTGTTACTGTGCCGGGCCGATGATCGACGGCTATCTCACCTGGTTCGGCGTGCGGCACCCGCTCATTACGGCCGGGCTTTTCGCGGCCGGCACGTTTTTGACCGTGGCGTTCGCCGCCGCCGTGCTGCTCTGACCGCATCGCCCGGCTTGCGGCGCGGGCTTGCGACCAGTTTCTCCGCAACCCACAATAGAAGGCTGCGGCCGAGCGTTGCTGCCCCGCCTGCCACCGCTTTCCCACCTGTGCGCCAAAAAAAGATGCCCCGCCTGCTTCGGATTTGCTGCTTCTCGATGGGCGACTCCACCCCGCGCCGGCGCGCGTTGCCCCTGGCGACCTCGCTGCTCGGACTGCTTGGTCTGGTGCTCTCGGCGTCGCGGGGGCTGGCGATTGAGCCGGGTGACTCGCCCGAGGAGGCGGCGAACTTTCCCGCTGCCCTCTCGCCTGAACAGTCGCTCGCCGCGATCACGGTCCGCCCGGGGCTGAAAGTGGAACTCGTGGCGGCCGAGCCGCTCGTGGCCGACCCGGTCGATTTGGCCTTCGGCCCCGATGGCCGCGTGTGGGTGGTCGAGATGGCCGACTACCCGCTCGGCATCGACGGCCAAGGCAAGCCCGGCGGCCGCGTCCGCTACCTGGAAGACACCAATGGCGATGGCAAGCTCGACCGCTCGACGCTCTTTCTCGACGGGCTGAATTTCCCCAACAGCGTCCTGCCGTGGAAGCAGGGCGTCTTGATCGCCGCCGCGCCCGATATTCTTTACGCCGCCGATACCGATGGGGACGGCCGGGCCGACCACCGCGAGGTGCTCTTTACCGGCCTGGGCGAAGGCAATCAGCAGCACCGCGCCAACGGACTGCGGTGGGGACTCGACAACTGGATTTATCTCGCCAATGGCGACAGCGACGGCGTGGTCGTCTCGACCAAGACCGGAGCGAAGGCCAACATTCGCGGCCGCGACCTGCGGCTATTGCCCGACGAGGGCCGGCTTGATCCGCAGACCGGCAAAACCCAGTACGGCCGCAACCGCGACGACTGGGGCAACTGGTTCGGTTGCAACAACTCAAACCCGGCCTGGCACTTCGTCCTCGCCGATCATTACTTGCGTCGCAATCCGCATCTAACGCCGCCGCGCCCGACGCGCGCCCTTTCCAAGACGCCCGGCGCGGCGGCGATCTTTCCCACGAGCCGGACGCTCGCGCGGTTTAACTTTGCCGACAGCGCCAACCGCTTTACTTCCGCCTGTAGCCACATGATCTACCGCGACACGCGGCTCGGGGCGGAGTATGCCGGCAACTCTTTCGTCTGCGAACCGGTCCATAATCTCGTCCACCGCGAGATCGTCACGCCCGACGGCGTCACGTTTCGTAGCCGGCGCGCCGCCGACGAGCAGACGAGCGAATTTTTCGCCTCGGCCGATAGCTGGTGCCGGCCGACTTCGATTCGCCTCGCGCCCGACGGATCGCTGTGGGTCGTCGATATGTACCGGCTGGTGATCGAGCATCCGCAGTGGATTCCCGCCGAGTGGCAAGCCAAGCTCGACATCCGCGCGGGCGACGACAAGGGACGCATCTACCGCATTTCGAGCGCCGCGACCGATGGAGCGTTGCCACGCCTCGACAAGCTCGACGCCGCTGGCTTGGTCGCCGCGCTCGATAGCCCCAACGGCTGGCAGCGCGACACCGCGCAGCAACAGTTGCGCGAGCGGCTCGATCCGCCGACGGTGGCGCTGCTGGAAAAAGCGGCGCGCAGGGCGTCCCGCCCACTCGCGCGCTTGCACGCGCTCTGCACGCTCGACGGACCGGCCCTTTCGCCCGAACTGCTCACCGACGCGCTCGACGATTCGCATCCGGGCGTGCGACGGCACGCGATTCGGCTGAGCGAAGCGAAGCTCGACGACGCGCCGCAACTGGCCGAGAAGTTCGTCGCGCTCGTGGAGGACCTCGATCCGCACGTCCAGATGCAGCTCGCCTACACGCTCGGCGCTTGGCGCGACGAGCGCGCGGGGGAGCTTCTCGCCGTGCTCCTTCGCCGGCATGCGCAAAGTCCGTACCTACGCGCGGCGGCGCTTAGCTCGGTCCATGCCCGCAATGTCGCCGCGCTGCTCGACCGGCTCTTTGCGTCGCCAAGCGAGACGGAACTGCCGGCCGAGCTTCGCGAGGAAGTGCTGCGAATGGCCGTGGCGCTGGGAGATGAGCCGGCCGTGGCGCGGGCCTTCGAGATTTCCTGTACGCCGGCCGAGGGCGTGTACGCACCGTGGCAACTTGCGGCGCTGAGCGCGGCGCTCGAACAGATCGGCTCGCGCCGCGCGAAGCTGCCGTCGGCAGTTCAAAGCCAACTGCGGCAGGCTTTTTTATGGGCACGCGAAACGGTCCTCGACGACGAGGCCCCGCAGGCGGCGCGGCTGGCGGCGCTGCCGCTTTTGGGCCGAGAGCCGGAGGCACTGGAGGACGACCTGGAGTTGCTCGTGGAATTGCTCGCACCCCAGAACCCGCCTGCACTACAAGAAGCGGCGCTTCAGTCGCTGGCGGGCTTGGAGCAGGAGGATTTGGCGGACCTGCTCGTCGAGTTGGTCCCCACGACGACACCACGGCTGCAAGCAAAAATCGTGGATGTGCTGCTGAGCCGTGCGGCTTGGACCGAGACGCTGCTGGCGGCCGTGGCCGACGGGGACATTGCTCCCGCGCTGCTGGACGCCACGCGACGGCAGCGGCTGCTCACGCACAAGAACGCTGCAATCCGCCAGCAAGCCGAGTCGCTGCTCTCCGGCAGCGCGAGCGCCGACCGCAAAGCGATTGTCGAGCAGTACCAGGATGTGCTAAGCCTGACAGGCCATGCCCAGCGGGGGCGGCAAGTTTTTCGCAGCAAGTGCGCCGCCTGCCATCGCCTCGAAAACGTGGGGCACGAAGTCGGGGCCGATCTGGCGGCACTCAAAGACCGCAGCGGCCAAGCGATGCTCATCGCTATTCTCGACCCCAATCAAGCCGTCGAAGACAAGTACCGCGACTACGCGCTGATTACGGTGCAAGGACGCATCCTCAATGGCGTGCTGGCGAGCGAAACCGGCTCCAGCATCACCCTCCTCGGACAAGAAGGCAAAGAGCATCACGTCCTGCGCCGCGATATCGACATCCTGCAAAGCACCGGCAAGTCGCTCATGCCCGAAGGGCTAGAGAAAGAACTCAGCCGCCAAGACCTCGCCGACCTAATCGCCTACATCGCCGGCAGCCAGAAGAAGTAGAGCGCTGCGAGCCGCAGGCTACGAGCTACGAGCTACGGGCTGTAGGCTATGAGCTGTAGGCTGTGAGCCACAGCGTTCGAGCCCGTCCTCAATGCTTTCCGCTTTCCGCTTTCCGCTTTTGAGACCGCCTTTCGCCTTCTTCACTCCTCAGCCGGCTCGATCAACGCATCTTGCAGAAGCGAATGAAGCTGGCGCAGGTGCTCTCCGGTCGCGGTGTGGATGATGAGCGCCTGGTTGCGTCCGGCGCTTTGGATCTTCCTCACCCCGAAGCCATGCCCCTTGAGCCGCCGCCGCGCCTGGGCCGCGCTGAGGTTGACAAGCAGCCGATCGCCTTTGATTTCTTTGGACATGAGGGACTGGGGGCCAGGGACCGGGCGGCTGCGGGCCGCAAGCGATAGGCGGCAGGCCGGCTTTCCGCTTTCTTGTGCTTCGGGGGCTTCCGCTCCTCGCGGTGCGCCCCCGCCACCCGTCGGTTTTCCGCCCTCCGCCTTCCGCCTTTGCCCTCACGCCTTTGTTGCGCTCGCTAGCGCTTCTCCGGGCGTCACCAGCGTGCTGGTCGTTTCTTGGGGGACGGGGGAGCGGAAGACGACCATTGAGCAGGGCTGCACTTCGTAGACGCTCTTGGTGATCTCGCGGACTTCCTCCTCGTCGCGGGCGGTATCGACGAGCCGCTCCCAACGGCCTCCGCTCTCGACCGCTGGCAGTGCGAAGCGAATCGTGTTGGCGTGGTCGGCGTTGAACAGGATGCCGCCCGGGCCACCGGCGCGCGCGCCGCCGGC
>CAYZVT010000381.1:0-4451 GCA_964481585.1 uncultured Pirellulales bacterium | reverse complement strand
AACGATCACCGAAAACACGCCGAGCATGACAGACACGTGCGGCACGAAGATCCGGCCTTCGGCAATGCGCACATCCTGGAGCACGAGCAAACAGTAGAGGCTCGACGCGATAAAAGTGCCGATCGCCACTTGGGTCGTCATGTCGGTCATGAACGTGCGGAGCAGACGCGACCCGTATTGGGCGGTAGTAATTGAAAGCGCGACGATCGTGATCGACAGCACCACGCCGGCGACGGTGACCATTGTGCTGGCGATGGAGGTCAGCATCGTTTGCGCCGACTCGGGCGTGGTCGTCACCCAAGGCAGATTGGCGACGATCCACCCCTCGAAACGGCGGTCGACCTGAGGCATGGCAGCGCCCAGCGCCAGCGCGACGAGCGTCATCAGCGTCGGCACGAACCAGAAGCTCGTGCGAAAGGAATCCCAGACGCTAATCAGCCAAGCCCTCATCAGCACTCCTCGCGCGGCGTCTCAGCACTCCCAGCGCGGCGTCGTCCGTCATGAGAAATCGCCGCTCGGCACGTATGCCGAGCGGCGCTGGCTCTCGTCGGCTGCGGCGCTGCGTCTCGTCCGGTCCACGCTAAACGGTGGGCCGACGGATGCCGCCTGCGATCAGGCTGATGATGAACAGCACCAGGAAAACGAAGAACAGGATCTTCGCGATTCCCGCGGCGCCCGCGGCAATGCCGCCGAATCCAAAAATCGCGGCGATGATCGCCACGACGAAAAACACCAAGGCCCAGTAAAGCATGACGACCTCCTTTAAAAGATCGAAGCCCACGACCCAGAGCAGCGCAAAGAAAATCGGTACGGGTCGCGAGCGGTTGCGGTGCCTCTTCAACGGCGCTGCCAGCCGCATGCGGTATGCCTGCAATGCAATCGTCGTGCCAACCCCCAAGCGCCGGCTAGTGCGCCGGCGATTCCCGGCAGCGCCAGAGCGGCGAAAGGGGCCGGGAGGCTGCGGGCGAAAAGACGTCCCACGCACGCGAGAAGGGAAAGCAGTGCGCTCTAAAGACGGTGCTTCCCGCCGAGACAGGATGTGCGACCGCTCCGCAGTCAGAGCGACGGCTCGCGAGGAGTCAGCACTTTGTCGTACTTGAAGTCGGCTGGATTCGCGGCAGGTGCGAACTTTTGCCGCAGTGCGTCAGGCCCGCAGGTGGAAGCGTCCTTCCCGCGCAGGCGGAATGGGCGGGAATCCAGCAAGACACAACCGACCGGTGGCGGGCAGCGCACCTGCCGCTGGGGTGGCGGGGGCGCACCGCGAGGGGCGGAAGCCCCCGAAAGCGCCGGCCGGCCGGGCTTCCGCTCGCGCGGTGCGCCCCCCTGCCGCACCACGTCGTGCTAGCGGGCTGCACGAATACCGCGAAGCAGGTGTGCGGACAATCGGAGCCGCCCCGCAAGTTGCGTGGCTGACACGAGCGAGGCGGCCTGTGACGACAAACGGGACGAAAGCACTACTCGCCAGGGACGGCGCCGCCGATCCCTTCGTCTTCTTCCACCACCGTTTCTTGTTCCTCAATCCCCTCCTCGACGCCGCCCTCGACTGGTCCTTGTGGTTCGCATCCTAGGGTGGGCAGCCATAGTAGCGCAGCGAGCGCCGTGACGGCAAATTTCGTGTCGACTCGCATCGTCTTTCTCCGAGGGCCGTCGGCTCGCAACCGAGCGAAGGCGTTAGTGGTGAGCAGAGAGTGATCGCCGCGAAAAGTGACCGAGCACGTGAGGCTGCGTCCGACGCGCCAGAATGCCGCCCGGCGTCCCGCCGAGCTTGCGCTGCGTGTTACGCATCAGTGCTCGCAGTGCCTGGTGTGGGTGCGCCGTGGGCCGCTGCCAAGAGTTGGCAAAATACAGCGCGATGAGCAGTGCCACGGCACTAGCTACTCCGGCCACGAACCAAATAATCGCAGGCATTAGACTGCCTCCTCTCTTGCACAAGGTAAAGCCCAGCCAAGTCGCTGCGCTTGATGCGTTGTTCTTCTTTTGTCTGGCAAAGCGCGTGCCGAACCCGCCGAAGCGGCGCAGGCGGCGTCGGCCGAGCGACGGATCACGAAAAACCGCCGTGAAAGAAGCGTCTCGTTCGTTGGATGCTGCGCAGCTGGCTGCTGCCCGACGGTGAGCCTGCCGCGCAAATTGGCCGGCCCCTCTGTTGCATGTTGGGACAGGCGAGCGGTGCGGCGCGGCCTCCGGCCCCCGGCTAAGGAATTCCCCCAGACGCCACGCGGGGAGTGAAACTATGCGAGGCCCGGGGATTTTCGGAAGGAGCTTGCCTAAAGCGGAGTGCTGCCATAGCATGACCCTACACGTCTTTCGTGCTCGATTTGCGACTGCTTGGTGGCTGCGAACCGATCAGGTATTTTTTTCGGTCAGGCTAGCGGATCTCCCGCCCTCTACTGCCGGAGGGCCACGGGCGCGCTCCGAGTCATGGGGTAACGTCGTCTTTCTCCATTTGCTTTCCACGCTGTTAGCCGCTGCGCCGTCTCGTGCAGGTAGATGCGGCCGCAGCGTGGTCGGAGCCATCGCGGCTCCTTGGGGCAGAACCACGCGGAATTGACGAGGCTCCCTATGCTAGACTTCTTTCGGCACCTGTTCTCGACCGAAGGTTTTCCGCCGCGCTGGTACTGTGGCACCGGATGGACCGAGGGGCTGGGCTGGCTCCACGTCGTCTCCGACGTGGCGATCTGGGGTGCCTACACAGCGATTCCAATTGTGCTGGGCTACTTCGTGCTTCGCCGCCGCGACCTCCCCTTCCCGCGCGTCTTTTTGTTGTTCATGCTCTTCATCTATGCCTGTGGGGCAGGACACTTGGTCGAAGCCCTGATCTTTTGGTGGCCCGCCTACCGGCTCTCGGGGCTGGTCAAGGCCATCACGGCGATTGCCTCCTGGGGCACGGTGGCTGTGCTGATCCCCCTGACGCCCAAGGCGCTGCAGCTTCCGGGGCTGGCAAAGATCAATCAGCAGCTCGGCGAGGAAATGGCCGCCCGGCAGCAGGCGTACGCGCAACTCCAAGAGAGCGAGGATCGGCTGAATTTTGCCTTGGCCGCCGCCGAGATGGGCACCTGGCGCGTCGATCTGCGCAGCCGGCTCGAAACGCGCGACGCGGCGCTGAATCAGGTTCTCGGCCTGCCTCCGGTGCAGACGATTCAGCCGATCGAAGACTTTTTGCGTCGTGTCCACCCTCACGACCGCCAGCGCGTGGAAGAGGCAATCGATCGCGCGTGCCGCCACGGCGAGCCGTACGACCAGGAGTTTCGCGTCGTCCGAACCGACGGCCAGGTTCTCTGGCTCCGCGACCGCGGCAAGGCTTCTCTCGATGAGCAAGGGCAACCGTACCTGATGACCGGCGGCGCCATCGAGATCACCAGCCGCAAAGAGAGCGAGCAGTTGCTCCAGCGGGTGAACGAGGAGCTGCGCCAAACGAACGAGGAGATGGCCCAGTTCGTCTATACCGTCTCTCACGATCTCAAGTCTCCGCTGGTGACGACGACCGGGTTTATCGGTCTGCTGCGCGAGGACCTCAGCGAAGGCCGCGACGAGGATGTGACCGATTCGGTCGATCGCATCGAACGGGCGACGCGGCGGATGGGCGAGTTGATCGACGACTTGCTCGAACTGAGCCGCATCGGTCGCGTCCCTTACGATCCCGAACAGATCGATGTGACGCAGCTCGTGCAGCGGATCGCCGAGGATCTGGAGGAACGGCTGCAAGAGGTCGGCGCCACGCTCGAAATCCAGCCCCAGATGCCGCGCGTCGTCTGCGACCAAACGCGGTTGGGGGAAGTGTTTGAAAATCTGCTTTCCAACGCGATCAAGTACGCCTGTTCGAGTCCCGGCGTTTGCATCCAGGTCGGAGCGGAACAGGCCGAGGACGAAGTCCGGTTTTACGTGCGGGACAACGGGCCAGGCGTTCCGCCGGAGTATCACCAAAAGATTTTTGGCCTGTTTCAACGCCTGCACAACGATTCCAGCGGCACGGGAGTCGGACTGGCCGTGGTCGCGCGGGTCGCGCAGGTCCACGGGGGCCGAAGCTGGGTCGAATCGGCCCCAGGCGAGGGCGCGACGTTCTGGATTGCACTGCCTCAAAAAACTTCGCTGAAAACCACCGACTCTCCCGTCGCCTGAAGGAGTTTACATGGAACGAAGGCTGCTGAACTTTCTCCTCGTCGAAGACGACATGGACCACGCGGAGATCGTGCTTCGCACGTTGCAGCGCAACCGCGTCGCCAATGCGCTCAGCCACGTGACGGATGGAGCCGAGGCGCTCGCCTACCTGCGCGGCGAGGGACCCTATGCCAACAGCCTGCGGCCGGACATCGTGCTGCTGGATCTGAAGCTGCCCAAGGTCGACGGCCATGAGGTGCTCGCCCAAGTCAAGCAAGACCCCGAGTTGCGGCGGATTCCGATCGTCGTGCTGACGACCTCCAACGCCGAGACCGATCGGGCGAAGGCTTACCAGC
>CAYZVT010000380.1:0-4455 GCA_964481585.1 uncultured Pirellulales bacterium | reverse complement strand
AGCGCCCCTCGGAAGGCGTGCTCGATCGCATCTTCGCCAAAGCGCTCGCACTGGAAAGCCAAGACGGCACCCGCGCGCTGCTCATCACGGCCGATCTGAACGTGTTGCGCGCGCCGTTCGCCGAAGCGGTGGTCAGGTCGATCATGGAGGCCACGGGTCTCCAGCGGCGGCAGGTTTTAATCAACGTCTCCCACACCCATTCCGGCCCGGTCTTTGGCCTCGTTGAGCCGACCCGGTTTGACCTCTCCGAAGAACAACAACAGCGCGTGGCTGTGTACACCGAGCGGCTGCGGCAGAGCTTGGCCGATCTGAGCGCGCGAGCGCTGGCCGACTTGCAGCCGGCGCGGCTCTCGTTTGGCCGGGGCCAAGTCAACTTTGTCGTCAATCGCCGCACGGTAACACCGCAGGGCGTGAAGATGCAGGCCAACCCGCAAGGCCACATCGACCCAGCCGTGCCGGTCCTGCGCGTCGACGATGCCAAGGGACAACTGCGGGCGGTCGTCTTTGGCTGCGCGTGCCATAACACCACGCTCGACGGATCGAACTATCTCATCTCGGGTGACTATGCGGGGCTGGCGCAGCACGAAATCGAGCGAACGCATCCGGGCGTGCAGGCGATGTTCCTGATCGGCTGCGGGGGCGATGCCAACCCCCACCCGCGCGGCGCGCTCGATTTCGTCATGCAGCACAGCCACACGCTTGCCCAAGAAGTCCTGCGGGTATTGCGAGGCGAACTGCAAACGCTGCGCGGCCCGCTGCAAGCGACCTACGGAAAAGCATCGCTACCGCTGGCGGCGGCCCCGTCGCGCGCGGCGCTCGAAGCTGAGTCGAAAGGTTCGTGGTGGGAAGCCCACCGCGCGAAAAAAATGCTCGCCGTGCTCGATCGCGGCGAGGCGCTGCCGACCGAGTTTGAAGCGCCGGTCGCCATCTGGCGGATCGGCGCGCTAACGCTCGTGGCGCTGTCGGGCGAGGTGGTGAGCGATTACGTGCCGCGGATCGGCGGCGCGGTCCAAACGCGGCCGCTCTGGATCGCCGGCTACTCGAACGAAGTCTTTGGCTATCTCCCCTCGGCCGACGATCTGCGCGAAGGCGGCTACGAGACGAAGGGGCTGATTCACGTCGCCGGCTCGTTCGATCCGCGTGCCGAATCGACCCTCGTCGAGCATGTCCAGCAGCGTGTGCAGCAGCTCCAGCCGCCGCAAGCGGTGGCGAAGTAGCGACTTTTCGCGACTCTGTCCTTCCGCACTTTGCTGGCCCCCGTTGGCTGACCGCGGGCAGCGAAATCCCCGCCTGCCTGGGAAGGGCGTTTTCCTGGCGCACTCACTGCCCCCGCGCGAGCGGTTTTCGCTCCCGAAGCGAGGAGCTATAATTGGGTTGTGGCCGCGATCGGTCGCTGCGCGATGGACGCGAAGCGCAACAGCCGGCGCGGTGGCGCAGGTTTCCCTTCCTGTTCGAATGACTCCCGCTCTGGAGCTTGGGGATGAAGAAGTTGATCAATCTGTTGCGCCACGCCCCGGCACCGATGCTGCTGGCCGTGGCAGTTGCCGTCGCGCCTCTTGCTGCCGCCGAACCGGTCGGCCCCGACACGCAGCAGTACCACAACACGGTTAGCAAGGCGATCAACTATCTGCGCACGCAAGGGCAGGCCGAGGATGGCTCGTTTAGCAGCCATGCCGGGCCGGGAGTCACGGCGCTGGTGACGACCTCGCTGCTGCAAAACGGCCTATCGCCCTCCGATCCGATGGTCGCCAAAGCGCTCCAGTATCTCCAAGGCTTCGTGCGCGAGGATGGCGGCATCTACCGGCCCGACTCGCGCTATCGCAACTACGAAACCTCGCTCGCCATCGCTTGCTTTGCCGAAGCGAACCGAGATGGTCGTTACGATGAGCTGCTGAAGCGCGCCGACGCCTTCATCAAAGGCATCCAGTGGGACGATGGTGAAGGGCATGACAAGTCGAGCACCAGCTACGGCGGCGCCGGCTACGGCAGTCATAAGCGGCCCGATCTGTCGAATACCAGCTTCCTGATCGAAGCGCTCAAGGCGACCGGCAATGGGCCGGATGACCCGGCGATGCAAAAGGCGCTGCTGTTCGTCTCGCGCTGCCAAAACCTGGAAACCGAGCACAATACCACGAAGTTCGCCGCCAAAAACCCCGACGGCGGATTTTATTACACGCCCGCCGCCGGCGGCCAAAGTCAAGCCGGCGAAACGCCGCAGGGGGGCCTGCGGAGCTATGGCTCGATGACCTACGCCGGCCTTAAGAGCATGATCTACGCCGGCGTCGATCAAGACGATCCGCGCGTGAAGGCGGCCTACGACTGGATTCGCAAGCACTACTCGCTCGAACAGAATCCCGGCATGGGCGATGCCGGACTCTATTACTACTACCACACGTTCGCCAAAGCCCTCGACGCGATCGGCAAGGATTGGCTCGTCGATGACGAAGGCCAGCAGCACGACTGGCGCGCCGAACTGACCCGCGAGCTTGCCCAGCGGCAACAAACCAACGGCTCCTGGACCAACCGAAATAGCCGCTGGCTCGAAGGCGACGCCAATCTCGTCACCGGCTACGCGCTGCTCACGCTCTCCTACTGCGCGCCGCAAAAGTAACCGGCCGTCTCCAATCCGCAAGCAAACGGCGGGTGGCGCACCGCGAGGAGCGGAAGCCCCCGGAACCGGTCGCTTGCTCGGCCAAGTGTTGATTTGCCGGGCGAAATGGGTACGCTGGGGAGTCGGGGATTGGGGATCGGAGCTGGCCCGAGCCGACCGGGCCGGGGCGCTATCTTTCCTCATCGGCAGGCGCTAAGTTCTTTTGCGGCTGAGCCTTGCGACTGCGGCGGTTTGGGCGACGGGGCGCTGCGCCCCGTTTTGTTGCCAGGCGCTTTTCACAACTTCTGTCTATAAAAGGACTTGCCGCGATGGGGCGCGGCGGCGCTACGAAAAAGCGCCTCAAAGCGCCTCATTGCGCCCCGTGGAACTGGTCTTCTCGCTCGGGGAGCCTTCTGGTATTTACCCGCTACGCGAAGCTCTCCTTCTGAGTCGCCTTTAGCGGGATTTGACATGAAACGTCTTGTGATCCGCCTGTCGGTGTTGTCGGTGGTGGTTGTCCTGGGGCTGATTGCCATTGCGCAAGCCCGGCATAGTCTGCGTGCTGGCGGCGCGCAGGAGACGGCCGCCGCGCCGGTCGCACTTCCGGAGGGAGCGCCGCGGCCGCTCGACGCCGCGCCGGTCGCCAATCCGCTCCAGGAACGCTCGTCGGTCGATGCGTTCCGCCAGTCGGTTCCGCCGCAGGCGAGCCTTGATCCGTTCGCCGCCCGCTTCGAGCGGAGCGCCGCCGTGGAGGAGGATATTCCCTCGGCCGAGGTGGCGCTGGCGCAGCATGAAGTGCCGGTTCCTGAACAGCGCGCACTGCCGCGCGAGTTGGCGCTGCCCGCGGCGACGGCCGCGCCGCCGCAGGAGTCTGCGCAGGATTCTCAGGAGTATCAAGAACCTCAGCAGTACGCCGCCGCGACGGAGCCGCGTTACGCGCAGCGGTCGATGGCCGCGCGTGCCGCCGCGCAGTACGCGCCGCAGCCGGAGCAGTCAGCCCCGCTCGCCGAGCCGCGTGCGCTTCCGTCGCAAGCGGCGCGGTCGGTGCTCGCGCAGCCAGCCCCTTCGGTTGCGGCGGAAGTCGAGGATCCGCGCTACAGCGCTCCGCAGGAGTCTTACGCCGCGCCGGCACAGCCGATCCAGCAAACTCCGGCGGTGGCCGAGCCAGCGTATCCCGCGCCCGCCAGCAACTACTCGATGCCCTCGGTGGTCGATCCGGCCGAGGCGCAGCCGCTTGCTTCCGCGCCGCAGGCGACGGGCACCGGCACGCCGGGCGGGCAGCATCTGGAAGGCGAACAGGCGGCGAGTTTGACGATTCGCAAAGTTGCTCCGCAGGCGATGCAGGTCGGCAAGCCGTGCAAGTTCGACATCGTAATTCGCAACAATGGCCAGAACGCCGCACGGGGCGTCGAGGTCCATGACCAAGTGCCACGCGGCACGACGCTGGTTCGCACCGAACCGCAGGCCACGCAGTCGCCCGACGGGCGGCTGATTTGGCAATTGGGCGATGTGGCGGCCGGCGAGGAAGTGACGCTGCAAATGCACCTGATGCCGGTCGCCGAGGGCGAGATCGGCAGCGTCGCCACGCTGCACTTCAGCGCCGATGCCTCGGCGCGGGTGGTAGCCACGAAGCCGGAACTTGCTCTGCGGCTCTCGGCCGAGCCGAAGGTGATGATCGGCGATACGATCCGTCTCAGCATTGAGCTGTCGAATCCCGGCAGCGGCCCGGCGACGGGCGTGATGCTCTTTGAAAACATTCCCGCCGGCGTGTCGCATCCCGCCGGCAGTTCGCTGGAGTTTGAAGTCGGCACGCTCGCCGCCGGCGAAACGCGGCAGCTCGAACTCGAACTCACCGCCGAGCAAGC
>CAYZVT010000379.1:0-4462 GCA_964481585.1 uncultured Pirellulales bacterium | reverse complement strand
CATGCGGGATTCCAGGGAGCAGTAGTTGGCGTAAAGCGGTGAACCGGCCTGGAGGCCGCGGGCGAAAAGTGGTGCAGCACACGCGAGAAGGGTAAGGTTGTACGCTCTAGTCCCTCGTCCCCAGTCCCTCGCACGCTCAGGCGCGGGGGTGAAACGTCTGGTGCACGGCTTTTAGCCGCGAGTGATCGACGTGGGTGTAGATCTGCGTGGTGGCGATGCTCGCGTGGCCGAGCAGTTCTTGCACTTGCCGCAGATCGGCCCCACCGGCTAAGAGGTGCGTGGCGAAGCTGTGCCGCATGGTGTGGGGGCTGATTTCGTCCGACAGCCCGACCCGCGCGCCGTACTTCTTGAACAGCTCCCAGATTCGCTCGCGGCGGAGCCGTTGCCCGCGCGGAGAGAGAAAGAGATAGTCGGCGGCCGGCGAACGGCGCTCGGCGAGTTGCGGCCGCTCGTGGTCCAGGTAGGCCGTGACTGCTGCGCGTGCCTGCTGCCCAAGCGGCACAACGCGCTGCTTGTCTCCTTTGCCGTGGCAGAGGCAGTAGCCGTCTTCTAGATGCACATCGCGCAGACGCAGGTGCGAGACTTCTGAGACGCGGCAGCCGGTTGCGTAGAGCAGTTCCAAAATCGCCCGGTCGCGCCGCCAGAGGTTATCGCGGGGACTGGGGCTGACGAGCAGTTGCTCGACCTCGCGCGGAGCGAGAACCTGCGGCACGCGCTCCCAGAGCTTTTGCGTGCCAAGCAGTTCCGCCTGGTTATCGTGGACCACGCCCTCCAGTTGCAGATAGCGAAAGAAAACTTTCAGCGAAACCAGATGGCGGGCAATACTCGTCGAGGCGAGCTGCTTTTCCTGCAGCCAGCCGAGATAGCCGCTCAGTTCGCCGACGGTGAGCGCGGCGAGCGGCCGCTGGCCGAGCCACTCAAAGAACCGTCGCAGATCGCGGCGATACGCGCTCACCGAATTTTCCGCCAGATGGCACTCGCTCGCCAGATAGTGCGCAAACGCCTCCACCCAGCGCGGGCCCGACAGTTCGGGCGGCTTTTCCAGGCGGCGAGGGAGCTTGCGAGGAGGCATGACGCGACGTTGCGATTTGGACGAATGGGCCTTCGTGCAGCAGGGAACCGGCCCCGCTGGCGGTCGAGACTTTTTCAGCGCATCGGCCGTTGCGTGCCCCACTCTTGACCCGTGCCCATGCGAATGGCTCTGGGCAAGCCGGGCGCTTTTCAACTATTATTTTGCTAGGGGAGGCCGGGGATTGGGGACCGGGACGTTCAGCCCGGGGTCGCTAGACTTCTTGAAGGCGGAGCGCGGAAGGCGGAGGGCGGACGCTCGCGCGTTCTACATCGCCGATCCGTGACGCTTCATGCGCCAGCATCCGCCCTCCGCCTTCCGCCTTTCATTCGCCATCTCCAGCAAGGACAACACGACCCATCATGAATATTCTCGTTATCGGCGGGGCCGGGTATGTCGGCAGCCATGCCGCGCGCATCTTGGATCGCGCGGGGCACGACGTTTGGGTTTACGATAGTCTCTGCCTCGGGCATCGCGGCGCGGCGCTGCCGGGCAAGCTCGTCGAGGGGGACCTGCTCGATCAGGACCGGCTGGCGGCGGTGCTGACCGAAAAGAAGATTGAGGCGGTGATGCACTTCGCCGCCTTCGCGCTCGTGGGCGAGTCGGTCGAAGACCCGGCGAAGTACTATCGCAACAATGTGCTCGGCAGCATCAATCTGCTCGACGCGATGCGGCGCGCCGAGGTAAAAAAAATCGTCTTTTCCAGCACCACCGCCACCTACGGCGTGCCCGATCGCGTGCCGATCACCGAGGACGAAAAACAACAGCCGATCAACCCCTACGGCTTTACGAAGCTCGTCATCGAGCACGCCTTGGCCGACTATGCCCACGCCTACGGCTTTGGCTATGCGGCGCTCCGCTATTTCAACGCGGCGGGGGCCAGTCCTGATGGCGACTTGGGCGAGGACCATACGCCCGAGTCGCACCTGATTCCGATCGTGCTGCAAGTGGCGCTGGGGCAGCGCGAGCACATCACGATCTTCGGCGACGACTATCCCACGCCCGACGGCACTTGTATTCGCGACTACATCCATGTTGACGATCTGGGCACCGCGCATCTGAGGGCGCTGGAGCTACTGAAACCGGGCGAGGGATTGAAGCTCAACCTCGGCACGGGCCAGGGCAAGAGCGTCCAGCAGGTGCTCGACGCCTGCCGCCGCGCGACCGGGCATCCAATCCCCGCCAAAATCGGCCCCCGCCGCCCCGGCGATCCGCCCGAGCTGGTGGCCGACAGCAGCCGCGCTAAAAAGCTGCTCCACTGGGAGCCAAAGTACACCGACATCGACGCGATCGTCGAAACCGCCTGGCGCTGGCACAAATCTCACCCCAACGGCTACGGCGACTGATTCCCCGGCCCCGGGGCCCCAGTCCCTAATCCCCCAACTTACTGCTTGCTGACCTCTAACCGCTCCCATGCAAAACATCGTCATCGACAAGCCCTACCAGTTCATCCCGCCGAAGCGGGGAAACTTATGGCCGGCGGCGCTGCAACTGCTGCTCGACCGGTATCTGTGGAAAGCCTGGGGCATTGAGGCGGTCGAGTGCCGCCACGCCGAGCGGCTGCGCGGTTCGATCGCAGCCGGACATGGAGTGCTGCTGACGCCGAACCACTGCCGGCTTTCGGACCCGATGGCGCTGGGCATCTTGTCGCGCGAGGTGGGCCGGCCGTTCTTTGCGATGGCCAGTTGGCACCTGTTCATGCAGAGCCGGTTCATGAAGTTCATGATCCGCCGCATGGGCGCTTTTAGCGTCTACCGCGAGGGCATGGACCGCGCGGCGCTAAAGCAAGCCGTCGAGATCCTCGAAACCGCCGAGCGGCCGCTGGTGATTTTTCCCGAAGGGGCCGTCTCGCGGCACAACGACCAGCTCATGGCGCTGATGGATGGCACCGCCTTCATCGCACGCTCGGCGGCCAAGGGCCGGGCGAAAAACGTGGCCGGCGGCAAGGTCGTCGTCCATCCGGTGGCGATCCGCTACTACTTCCACGGCGACTTGGAAGAAACGATCGAGCCGGTCCTGAGCGAGATCGAACACCGGCTCAGCTGGCTCTCGCAGCGCGGCCAGCCGCTGCTGCGCCGCATCAACCGCTTGGCCGAAGCGCTGTTGTCGCTCAAAGAGGTCGAGTACTTTGGCCACGCGCAAGCGGGCGACAAATACCAAAGGGTGCGGGCACTGATCGACCAGTTGCTCACGCCGCTGGAAGACGAGTGGCACATCACCGAGCGCGACGGCAACGTGGTCGCCCGCGTAAAGCGGCTCCGCACGGCGATCTTGCCCGAGATGGTTAACGGCCAACTCAGTAACCAAGAGCGCGAGCGCCGTTGGCGGCAACTCGCCGACTGCTACCTGGCCCAGCAGATGTCTAACTACCCCGAGGACTATATCCGCCGGGATGAGAACATCCCCGAGCATATTTTGGAGACGGTCGAGCGGTTCGAGGAAGACCTGACCGACCAGTCTCGGGGGCATCGCCCTTGGCGGGTGGTGATCGAAGTGGGGGAAGCGATCGAGGTCAGCCCGCAGCGCGAGCGCAAGGGAGGCCCCGACCCGGTGATGCAGGGGATCGAGGAGCAGCTTCGGGCGATGCTGGCGGATCTGGCCGGCGAGGTGGCCGAACGGCCGGTCGCCGTCTAGCAATTGCGGGGGTGCCGCTCTGGGCATCTTCACGGCTTGCGGCTTTGCAAATCCGCACGCCAGTTGGCTACAATGGCCGCTCTGCTAGCAGGCCCCGCGCCTGCCGGTTTTGGACGAACCGCCTTCACGCCTGGCAGGACGACGCATGGCCACCAAACCGCTTTCGACCACGACGCTTGCAGAGCTAACGCACGGGCAGGAAGCCGACTTCTTTGCCCTGTTGGTGGCAAAGGACGAGCTGACCACCCGCGACGGCAAGCCCTACTTCCGCGTCACGTTCCGCGACGCGCGGCGTTCGGTGGCGTTTCCGATTTGGGGCGACTCAACCTGGGCGATGGACTGTCGCGACAGTTGGACGGTGGGCGAGTTCTACAAACTCCGCGCTGAGTACCGCGACACGAATTACGGACCGCAGCTAGAGATTCGTAAGATTCGCACCATCGTCGATGATGATCGCCAGGACGGCTTCGATCCGACGATGTGTCAGGCGCGCTCGCGGTTCGAGCCGGAACAGATGTTCGCAGAGCTACTGGCGATTGCGAAAGAACGCATCGCCGATAGGCCGCTCGCGGCCTTGGTCTGTGACCTGTTGGAGAGCAACCGCGAAGCGCTGTTGGCTCAGGCCGCTGCCGCGCGCAATCATCACGCCTTCATCGGGGGCTTTTTGGAGCACGTGCTCAGCGTGACCAAGACCGGCGTCTACTTGGCGGAGAAGTACGATGAGTACTACCCCGATCTCGTGCCGCGGCTGAACAAGGG
>CAYZVT010000378.1:0-4488 GCA_964481585.1 uncultured Pirellulales bacterium | reverse complement strand
GCGGGGCGGTGGCGGCGTGGGGCTTGGTGGGATTTTGTATTTGGGTTGGCGGATTTTGGTTGGGGGTTGGGGGATGGGGCCTTGGGGATTGGGGATTGGGGATTGGGGATTTTTTCGCCCGTGGCCGCTAGGCCGGTGTTGGGGTCTGCCGGCGGGATCGGTCTATTATTACCGATGTGGTCGGGCGATCCAGCCTTTGAGCGCGGGGTGCGTTTCTCGGTAGCGCCAGAGCGGCTAGCCGGCCTGGGGGCCGCGGGCGAAAAGAGGTGCAGCGCACGGATACTAGGGAAAGGAGATGCGCTCTAGCGGCGACTGGGGACAACGACCGAGCGGAGCGTGCGCGGCGCGGTCGGCGTCGATTGCTGCGGCGGTGCGGCGGCCAAGGGCGCTTCGGCCGTGGCGGGGACGACGGCGCTGCCGTCGGGGATGCCGGCGACGGCGGGGGTGGGGCCGGCGCTGGTCGCTTGGCGCGGCTCGGCGGCGGGGGCCGGCGCGGTAAGTGCCGGTGGGTTTTCCATCAGCATCGGCAGCAGCGAAGCGGCGACCGCGCCGTCGGGAGCGACCATCAGCGCGTAGTCGGTGATGGCGAGATTGTAGTGGAGCACGGCGTCGAGAAACGCGCGCCGCTGCTGCCGCAGCTTGTCGTGGCGGTCGAGATACATCGCCTCGCTGCCGCGTCCGGCGGCAAGGGCCGAGGCGATTTGTTCGAGTAGTTTTTCACTCGCTGCGGCCGCGGCGGCTTGGGCGTTCAGCGCTTGCAGCCGTAGCGGGAGCGTGTCGTGGATGCGCCGCGCCTGACGCCGACGCGGCGTGGCCGTCGCGCCTTGCGCAAAGAGCTGGTCGTAGAAGGTCTGGTAAGGAACGACCAGCGGCCGGTCGCCCGGCAGCGGCAGATCGTCATTGGTCGGCAGCATCAACTGCGCCGCAAGTTCGTGCTGGGCTTCGACCGCCGCGAGCCGCGCCGTTTGCACGCGCGCAAAGGCCGAGGCGACGGCGGCGGCAAGGGCCGGTTCCCGGTCCGTGCGACTGCCGAGCGTTTGGACCAGCTGCTCATGCTCGCCTAGAGCGAAGTGGTAATCGCCCAACGCCACCGCCAGCCGCCAGTAAGCCCCGAGTGCATCGCGCGTCGCGGGACTGAGGAGTCGGCCGGGCGAAAGCAGGTCGGGCAGATAGATGGTGCGGCCTTGCAGCGCGTCCTGCTCGGGCGGAGCAAGCCCTTCGCGCAGCAGCCGCGCGGCGGCCGGCTCCGCGCCCTCGGGATGCACCGGCACGAGACTGCGCGGCGTGTTGGCCGGCGCGGACGTTTCGGCTTCGGCCGTCGCCGCTTGGGCTTCAGCGGGAACGCTTTGCGACGTGGTGGCCGGAGGGACGGGTTGCCAATTGGAGTCGGCAACGCCCGGCTGCGGCGAAAACAGACCCGGCTCGGCGGGCGAGGGCTTGGTTGCCGGAGCCTGTGCCGGAGGCGTTTGAGCCGTTGACGCGGGTGCCGGCTCGGCGGCGGTCTGGTCGGCGTAGCGGGCGGCGGGATTGAACGACGCGGGAACCTCGCCGATCGACAGTTGGCCTAGCAGCAAGCAAGCGAGTAGCGCAGCGGTCCATTCCATGGGGCGAGCTGTTACAAGGCGGAGGGCGGAGGGCGGAAGTTAAAAGCGGAAAGCCGGGCGTCGTTTGCGGTTTCACGAACTGCTGATCATTGATCGCTGACGGCTGACAGCTAATCGAGCTCTTCGAGCCAGAGGCGGATTTCGTTTTCGTACTCGCTTGCCAGGTCGCCTTTGATGAGTTGGCGATGGAACGCGGCGGCGCCACCTTGCACCATGTCGGCCGCTTCGGCGCTGGGATAGCGGAGCATCGGGTCGGGGGCAATCATGTTGCGGCAGAAGTTCATCAACAGCGTGTTGACCGTCACTTCTTCTGGCAGGATCTCATGCAGCCGATGCGGCAAGTTCCGCTTCGCTTCGAGCAGCTTGGCGAAGTCGCGGATGCCGGCAAAGAGCGGCCGGCCGGAGAGCATTTCGAGCAGCACATAGCCGAGACTCGCCAAGTCGGAGAGTGGCGTGCATTCCGCCCCTTCGAGCACTTCCGGAGCCGCATAGCTTGGCGTGCAGGTTTGTTGCGGGGGCGGGTCGTTCATGTCGAACGCCGAGCCGATGTCGATGATCTTCGCCGTGCCGACGCGCTTGAGCATGATGTTGGCCGGCTTCACGTCGCCGTGCACAATGCTGCGGCGGTGCAGCGCGGCGAGCGCGGCGAGACACTCGCGCGTCACTTCGACCGCCACGCCCGGCTTCAGACGCGGATGGACCGGACCGTGCGTGACGATGACGTTGTTGATGTGCTCCCAGCGGCGGTTGCTCACCCGTTCTTGCACGCGCTGGTGCATCTGCGGCGTCAGCAGTCGCGTGAGATCGAAGCCGTCGATCCACTCCATCTCCATCATGCGGATACGGCGGCGCTCGACGAAGTTGTGCACGTCGAGCAAGTTGTCCTGCTGGATCTGTGCGACGCGGCCGGCGACCGAGGCGATGCGGAGCATGGCCTCATCGTAGGCGCGGGCGTCTTTGTACCGCTCGGGGGAGAAGATTTTAACGGCGACCGGCAAGGTGAAGCCGTCGGTGCCGCGCCGCTCGCTGAGATAGACGACCCCTTGGCCGCCGGTGCCGAGCAGACGGGTCAGATGCAAGTGCTCGGTCCAGGCGAGCCGTCGCTGATCGACGAGCGTCTGGTAATGCCCGAGCAGTTCGTCCGGACAACGCTGCGGCTGTCCGTCCAGGGCCACCGTGCGGCTGCCGGTGAGAATCGTGGTGGACATGGGGCTGGCACCTGGGGAACGCGGAGCGGCGCGCCGGCAAAGAGCCCGCCGCCCTCTCGGCTCGCAATCTCCACGGCTCATCTTACGCTGCGCGGCCCTAAACCGCCAGAGCGGATCGCACGCCGCTCGGGGATTTTCTTAGGGAGGCAGGGGTTGGGGAAAGCTACGAGCTACGGGCTGCGAGCTACGGGCTGCGGATGGGAAAACGGTTTCGTCGTTTTTAGCTCGCAGCTTGCAGCCTGCAGCCCGTAGCGTGTCACCCGCCTTCCGCCTTCACGGCGCACGCCTTGGAAAGCCCAGCCGCTTATCGACCACGTTCTTCAGCGGCTCGCCGCCCAAGTACCGTCGGAGATTGTCGCAGAAAAAGTCGGTGCCTTTGTCGAGTCGTCGCGCGCTTTGCCCTCCGACATGCGGCGTGAGGATCACGTTGGGCAGCTCCCAGAGTTTGCTGTCGGGCGGAAGCGGTTCTTTTTCGGTGACGTCCATCACCGCGCCGCTCAAGTGGCCCGACTCCAGCGCGGCGACCAAATCTTTTTCGACCACCAGCGGGCCGCGCGCGACGTTCGCCAACAGCGCGCCGGGCTTCATCTGGGCCAGCGCGGCGGCGTTGATCATGCCGCGCGTGTGTTGGTTCAGCGGCGCGCAGAGAATGAGAATATCGACCGCTCGACAAAGATCATGCAGCCGGTCGGCCGGCCACAGTTCCTCCACATAGGGCGGCTTGTCGTAAGGGTCCCAGTCGGTGGCGAGGATGCGGGTTTGGAAGACGCTGAGCACTTCGGCCAGCCGTCGTCCCACTCCGCCGAGGCCGACGATGCCGATCGTCTTGTGATGCAGATCGCGCGTCGGGCGGCGGATGAACTCGCGCTGCTGCTGCGCGCGATAGAAGACCGGCATGCTCCGCAAAAAGCCGAGCAGCAGCGCCAGCGTGTGCTCGGTGACTTGATCGGCGAGCACGCCCGAGGCACTGGTGACGAGAATGTTCGACTCGATCACCTCCGGCACCAGGCAGTGATCGAGTCCTGCGGCGGAGGACTGAATCCACCTGAGCCGTCCCTGCTGCACGACGCGCTCCCAGGGGATCGGAACCTTGGCGTGTCCGCAGTAGATGTCGGCGGCGAGGATTTCCTCGGCGATGAATTCTTGGCCGGCATCGACGACCTCCGCCTCCGGGGCGGTGGCGCGAATCTGCTGCACGTGGCGGGCTTCGGCAGGATAACAAAGGACGATCCGCATGGGGCGTATCCAGAGAAACGGGGAGCGAACAACTGCGGCTGCCGGCCGGGCAGCGAAAGTCGCCATTTTCACCGGGCGAACCGGGCGGAGACAAGGGGGGCTCGTACTGCGGGGGCTGTGAGCGTCACGTTTGTGCACGTTGGGTGCCACTGCTGGCTTGTCCAGCAGTGTCGTCAGCAGGCTTCGAGGTGATTCGAGTTTGAAGCGGAGCCGCATCGCCGAGAAAGGCTCGACCGGCACTTGCGCCTTTAGCGCCGGCACCCCGGCTCAGGACAAAACCTGTTTGGCAAAGGCAACGTCTATCCCCAGCAGGGCTGTACACCCCAGCAGGGGCACCCGGCCACGCTTCCCAACCGGTTGGCCCGCAGCCAGGCTCATGAGCAAGGCGGCGATCAACGCACAATAGACCTGAATGGAGATCCCCTCCGACTTGGTGCTCA
>CAYZVT010000377.1:0-4514 GCA_964481585.1 uncultured Pirellulales bacterium | reverse complement strand
AGCCAGTCGCGGACATGGCGGTCGTCGATGTGCATGAACTGCGCGCCGATCGAGCGGCAGTAGGTGTTTTGCAGCCGTTCGAGAATGCCGCCGAGGGTGAGCACGCTCGGGCCGTGGATCGAGGTGGTGGAAAACTGCCGGTCCAAATCGGCCGCCGACAGCCCATATGACTCGGGATCGAGATCGACATGCCCGGGGCGGGGAATGCCGAGCGGGTCGAGCTTGGCCATCATGTGCCCGCGCACGCGATAGCCGCGGATCAACTGGTCGACGCGATCCTGCAACTGCGCGACATCGAGCACGCGCTGCGGCCGTGTGCCGTGGGTGGGGATGGTCGCAGTCGCGGACGATTCGACTTCGTGCGGCAGCACGTCGCCGGCCGTCGCGCCGTTGGTCGGAGGCTCGCTGGCGGCGAAAAATTCCTGAAAATACTTCCGCCAGGCAGGCTCTACATTGGCCGGATCACGAAGATATTCCGAATACAGACTTTCTACGTACTCCAAGCTGAAGGTATTCATTCCCTTATTCCGTGTCTCGCCGAGGGGGAGGAGCGGCTGGCGCTGAGCGTGGGGGGGGAAACCGAGGCGGCAACTTCCTTAATGTACCTTCGGCTGTTCAATCTTAGGATGGCAGCCGGAGTGATTTTTCCCATAATTGGAAAATCTTTCCAGCTACCCTTTTTGGCGGGGAACCTGAGGAAAACCGGCCAGGCGGCCCGCTCCCCGATGGCTGGATCTCGCCAGCGTTATCACGGCTGATAATACTAGAATTCGTCTGGCTTGATCTGTCACTTCCGCCGCGGCCGCTGGCATCTGCCGCTAAACCGCACGAGCGCGGTTATTCGCATTTTTCCCTATCTAGGGATTGTTGCTTGCCACTTTGCGAGGTCAACATGAAAACAGCCCGGCATGACACGAGGATGCCTCCGGTTGCGCCGGCGCTGATCGCTCTTTGCCATTTTGCGAGGTCCCTATGAAAACAGCCCTCATCACGGGCATCACCGGGCAAGACGGTTCGTACCTGTCCGAGCTGCTCCTGCAGCAGGGCTATCGCGTCCACGGCGTCGTGCGGCGGGTGGCGCTGGAGAACCCGGAACATCGCATGTGGCGCCTCCGCCATCTGCGCGACCAGATTACGCTCCACCCGGCCTCGCTCGAAAGCTATCCGAGCCTGTTCCAGCTCGTCCAGAAGGTGCAGCCCGACGAGTGCTACCATCTGGCCGCCCAGAGCTACGTGAGCTATTCGTTCGAGGACGAGTTCTCGACGATGAACACGAACTTCTCCGGCACGCATTATATGTTGTCGGCCGTCCGCGAGGCGGCCCCACAGTGCCGCTTCTATTTTGCCGGGTCGAGCGAGATGTTCGGCAAGGTCCGCGAGGTGCCGCAAAACGAACTGACGCCGTTCCATCCCCGCTCGGCCTACGGCATCTCGAAGGTGGCCGGCTACGAGCTAACGCGCAACTACCGCGAGGCCTACGGCCTCTTTGCCGTCAGCGGGATGCTCTACAACCACGAGTCGCCCCGCCGAGGGCTGGAGTTCGTCACCCGCAAGATCACCAGCCACGCCGCCCGCATCAAGCTCGGCCAGCTTAACGAACTACGGCTGGGCAATCTCGACGCCCAGCGTGACTGGGGCCACGCCCGCGATTACGTCCGCGCCATGTGGCTCATGCTTCAACAACACGAGCCGGAAGACTACGTGATCGCCACCGGCCATACCCACTCGGTCCGGCACTTCGCCCGGCTCGCCTTTGAACTGGTCGGCCTGAACTACGAAGACTACGTGCGGATCGACCCGCAACTGTTCCGCCCGGCCGAGGTTGATATCCTCCTGGGCGATGCTAGCACGGCCCACGACAAGCTCGACTGGCAGCCGACGACGAGCTTTGAAGGACTCGTCGAAGAAATGGTCCGCGCCGATCTCGACTACTTCGGCCGAGGGAAGTAGGTGGGTGGCGGGGGCGCACCGCGAGAGCGGAAGCCTCCGAAGCCCGTCCTTCCCGCGCAGGCGGGAATCTAGAGAGCAGACTCCACCAGCTGGCCTTCCCGCCTGCGCGGGAAGGACGGCGTTGGCCTGGCGGCCCACGGCTAAACGTGTGACGCTCGCGAGCTTTGCAGGCGCTACGAAAGCGTCTCCGCGCTCGTGTCCGGCAGCGGCGCTGTGGCTGGCATGCCCAGGATCGGCAGGTGCGGCTTCGGCACCGTGCTGCGCCAGGGTGGCGCGAGCAGCCCGGCCGCGAGCAGCCGATGGGCTTGGTCGAGATCCTCCGGCGTGTTGATCTCCATCACATGCTTCTCGGCCAGACTGACCCGAATCCGCCCGTCGTTCTCCAGCACGCGAAGCTGCTCAAGCTGTTCGCACTGCTCAAGCGGCGTCGGCGAGAAGGTCGTGTACGTCTGCAAGAAGTCACGGCGGAAGGCGTATAGCCCCAGGTGATGATAGACCGGCGCGTCGTGCCGCTGCCGGTAGTGCGGCACCGGCGAACGCGAGAAGTAGAGCGCGTGCATCGTGCGGCTGCAAACGACCTTCACCGTATTCGGATCGGCTTCGAGCGCCCGATCCGTCAGCCGACAAGCCAGCGTCGTCATCTCCGGCCGTTCGCCGGCCAGATACGGCGCGACGAGCCGCCGCAGCATTTCGGCGGTCACGAAGGGCTGGTCGCCTTGCACGTTGACGACCACCTCGGCATCGGGATGCCGCGTAGCGACTTCGGCCACGCGATCGGTACCGGTGGTGTGCTGCGAGCCGGTCATTTCCACCTCGCCGCCAAAGCCCTGCACCGCGTAGGCGATCCGCTCATCGTCCGTGGCGACCACCACGCGGTCAAACACCTCGCAGGCGCGCGTCGCCGCGTAGACCCACTCGACCATCGCCCGCCCATCAATTTTCACAAGCGGCTTCCCCGGAAACCGCTGCGACGCAAACCGCGCCGGAATCACCGCCAGAATCTTCACCGCGAGCAGCCTCCGAACCGAGTGAACAAGCCAGACGGGGCCGGATGGTAGCGGAAGGGGCGGAAGGGTGCAGTAGCAGTTTTTAAAAGCGGAAAGCGGAAGGCGGAGGAGCGAGGGCGAAACCGGAAACAGAATCGCCTTAGCTCACCATGCCGCCAAGCCTCAGGCGGCAGCTCGGCTTTCCGCTTTCCGCTTTCCGCTTTTAAGAGGCCCACCACCCGCCGTTCACATGCAGCGTTTGGCCGGTCATGTAGCTCGCTAGCTCGCTGCACAGAAACAGCACAACATGGGCGATTTCTTCCGGCTCGCCGAAGCGGCCGAGGGGGATTTGGTCGAGCATCTTGGCCCGATTGGCCTCCGGGATCGACTGCCCCATCTCCGTGAGCACCACGCCGGGGGCGACGGCGTTGACGGTCACTCCGCTGCGGGCAAGTTCCTTGCTGAGCACTTTCGTCAGCGCGATCACGCCCGCCTTCGCCGCCGAGTAGTTCGCCTGCCCAAAGAAGCCGATCATGGCGGCGACCGAGGCCATGTTGACGATCCGCCCTCCGGGGCTGATCCGTTCGGCAGCCGTCTGGCAGGTGTTGAACACGCCGGTGAGGTTTGTGTCGATCACCTGCTGCCACTCGGCGGCGGTCATTTTTTTCATTGTCCGGTCGCGGAGAATGCCGGCGTTGCAGACGACGATATCGAGACTGCCGAACCGCTCGACCGCCTCGGCGAACATCGCCCGCAGCGCGCATGAGTCGCGCACATCGGCCGGCAGCGCCACGGCCCGCTCGCCCAGCGCCGCGGCCGTCTCCTCCGCGCGGCGTGCGTTCTCGCCAGCGTCGTCCTGAAAATAATTCACGACGACATTCGCGCCGGCCTCGTACAGCGCAGTCGCCGTCGCACGGCCCAAGCCCTGCCCTGCCCCGGTGACCACCGCCGTCTTGCCCGCCAGATCAATCGCGATCACCGCACGCTCCTCGCTGCCGCCGCAGTGACAAGGCGAGCCAGCCTGAAGGGCCAGGACCGCCAGCAGTCGCGTCGCACGACCGCTCAGGCGCTCATTATCCCGCCGGTTCCAGCGCCCCGCAAGCTGCGGCGCTCGCACGTATGGATCAGCATGAACCAATGCAAACTCACCAACCGGCGTGGCGGCCACGGGACCAACGCCTGAAAGCTCGATTGGCAGCAGCGTCCTTCCCGCGCAGGCGGGATTCCAGAGAGCAAGGGTAGCGCTAAAGCGGCTATTCTCCCCTGGCAGCCACGGGCGAAAGGGAAAGCACCCCAGTGTCGCTCCCGCTTCGGAGCGTCCGCTTTCCACTTTCATTTCCGCCTTCCGCCCTCCGCCTTCGCGCGCCGGGGGCTTCCGCTCCTCGCGGTGCGCCCCCGCCACCCTCCAACCTCCGCTTTCCGCTTTCCGCTTTCCGCTTTTGTGTCCGCCCTCCGCCTTCGCACTAGCCTGCCGCGAACTCGTTTCGCCGCACCGAAAGCTGTCCTTGCAGGCGCTGAATAATCGCCGTGTGCATTTGGCTCACCCGGCTTTCGGAGAGGTCGAGCGTGGCGCCGATC